>DASYZD010000216.1:0-11436 GCA_035946655.1 Allostellaceae bacterium
CGCTGGATGAACAGGATGATCGCCGCCAGCACGACAATCTTGCCGAGGATCGCCCCGGCAACCGGCTCGAGGATCTTGTTGACAATGCCGAGCGAGAGCGCGCCGACCAGCGTTCCCCACAGATTCCCGACCCCGCCAAACACCACGACGAGAAAACTGTCGACGATGTAGATCGAGCCGAGGTTGGGGCTGACATTGCCGATCTGACTGAGCGCCACCCCGGCCATGCCGGCAATTCCGGAGCCAAGACCGAAGGTCAAGGCGTCGACGCGCGCGGTGCGGATCCCCATCACCGCCGCCATTTCGCGGTTCTGCGTTACCGCGCGCATGTGCAGGCCGAAACTGGTGCGGTTGAGGATCAGCGCCAATACTGCGAGCACGACGAAACAGAAGAAGATGATGACCAGCCGATTCCAGGTGATCGTGAAGCTGCCGACCAGATTGAACCCGCCGGTCATCCAGCTCGGGTTCGACACCGCCTTGTTGGGCGCGCCAAACACCGAACGCACCGCCTGCTGCAGCATGAGGCTGACCCCCCAGGTCGCCAGCAGCGTCTCGAGCGGGCGGCCGTAGAGGAAGCGGATCACGGTGCGCTCGAGAATGATCCCGACCGTGCCGGCGAAGAGGAAGGCGACCGGCACCGCAACCACCAGATAGCCGTCCATCCAGCCCTGCGGCAGAAAGGCGGCGAACGCCTCCTGACAGACATAGGCGCAATAGGCACCGAGCATGATCATCTCGCCATGCGCCATGTTGATGACCCCCATCACGCCAAAAGTGATGGCGAGACCGATCGCGGCGAGGAGCAAAACGCTGCCGAGGCTGATCCCCTCGAACAGGTTGGCGGCAAGCGCGGTCATGCGCAGGCGGTTGTCGATCGACGCCAGCGCGTCGTCGACCGCCTGTTTCAACTCGGGATCGAGATCGGGCTTGCCGCGCAACTCGTCGATGAGGTTCTTGACCTGCGGGTCGGTGGTAAGGGCGAGCGCGCGGATCGCCGCCAGCTGTTCCGTGCGGGTGCCGGCAAACAGCCGTATCGCGGAGAGGCTGCGCCCCATCGCCGCGCGGATCTCGGGGTCCGGCTCACCCGCCATCGCCTTTTCGAGAAGCGCGGCGTTATCGGGCGAGGGGTGCTTCAGCACATCGCGCGCCGCGGCGAGCCGCGCCGCGGGGTCGGGGCTGAACAGCGTCAGTGCGCCGAGCGCGGCTTCGATAGCTCCGCGCAGGCGGTTGTTGACGATGATCCGGTCGAGACTATCGGGCGCGACACTGGTCAGTTCCTGGCCGCTGAACGCATCGGTCATCCGGGTTGTGTCGCCTGCTGTCGTTAGGAGCACAATGCGCCCGTCGGGCGCCTGGCGCAGCCGGTCGTCGCCCAAGCCTTGCAATATCGGGACGGCGCGCGCGTCGCCGAGCTTGCCGAGCGCGACAATCGCCTTTTCCTTGGCGGTAAAGCCGTCAGCGGCGAGCGCGGACACCAATGCCGCCAGATCCTCGGCCGGGTGCTGCGCCTGGGCCGGCAGCGCCGCCAAGAGGAGGATCAGCCCAAGCGCGATGAAGCGAAGGAGACGAGCGAGCGTCATCGGGTGCTCTTGCTACCTATTATGAGCCGCTAGCCGGCGGCACGGCAAAAGCCCCTCGCCCCAACCCTCTCCCCGCAAGTTGGGAGAGGGAACGCAAACTAGACTCCGCGCCGACCGGCCTCTGGTCATTCCAGTTATTGCCGCAGCTCGCCCTCTCCCCGCAAGCGGGGAGAGGGAAGGGGTGAGGGGCAATCGTAACCTCAGTTCTTATACTTCGCCGCGGTGCAATTGCCGCAGACCCACGGATAGGTCCAATCGGCGATCTTGCCCTTGTCTTCGGCGAGATAAGGGCTCCACGCATCGGCCTTGATGACGCTCTTGGTCTGCCAGACCACGTCGAATTGGCCGTCCGGCCGGATCTCGCCGATCATCACCGGCTTGGAGAGGTGATGATTGGTGTTCATCACTTCGATGGGGCCGCTCGGCGCCTGCACCTTTTGCCCGTACATCGCCTGGCGCACGGCGTCGACATCGGTGGTGCCTGCTTGTTCCACCGCATGCGTCCACATCTTGAAGCCGATATAGGTCGCTTCCATAGGGTCATTGGTCACCCGCTTCGGGTTCTTGATGAAGTCGTGCCACTCTTTAATAAACGCGGCGTTGGTCGGGTTTTTCACCGATTCGAAGTAGTTCCAGGCCGCGAGGTGGCCAACCAGGTTTTTTGTGTCGATGCCCGCCAGCTCTTCTTCGCCCACCGAGAACGCGACCACCGGAATGTCGGAGGCCTTGATGCCGGCATTGGACAATTCCTTGTAGAACGGGACATTGGCGTCGCCGTTGATGGTCGACACAACCGCGGTCTTCTTGCCGGCCGAGGCGAATTTCTTGATGGCCGCGACCTCGGTTTGCCAGTCGGAAAACCCGAACGGGGTGTAATTGATCTTGATGTCGTCGGCGGCGACGCCCTTCTGCTTGAGGAAGGCTTCGAGGATCTTGTTCGTCGTGCGCGGGTAGACATAGTCGGTGCCTTCGAGCACCCAGCGCTTGACGTTGCCGCCGTCGGCGCTCATCAGATACTCGACCGCCGGGATCGCCTGCTGGTTTGGCGCGGCGCCGGTGTAGAAGACGTTGTTGGAGCTTTCCTCGCCCTCGTACTGGACCGGGTAGAAGAGGAGGCCGTTCAATTCCTCGAACACCGGCAATACCGATTTGCGCGACACCGAGGTCCAGCACCCGAACACCACGGCGACTTTGTCCTTGGTCAAGAGTTCGCGCGCCTTTTCAGCAAAGAGCGGCCAGTTCGATGCCGGGTCGACGACCACCGCCTCGACCTTCTTGCCCAACAGCCCACCGTTTTTGTTGAGGTCGTCGACCATCATCAGGACCGTGTCCTTCAACGTCGACTCGCTGATCGCCATCGTTCCCGACAACGAATGCAGCACCCCGATCTTGATCGTTCCCTGGGTCTGAGCATCGGCCGCCCCAACCGAGGCCAAAACCGCCGCGGCGATTACACCGGCGGCGGCTGTGCCGCAAATTTTCTTGAAGACTGGCATCACTCCCTTCCTCTCCCGTTGACGGCGCGGCATCTGAACGGCCGAGCCAACGGCGAGGAGCAAGATCGAGGCCAAGCGATCGCGAGGACGCTGCTGCTAATTGCGGCGAAAGCCCTTTTCTTGGGCATGCCTAAATATTAGGCAAGAGGCGCGGTTATGACCGAACGATCGCCACTTACGGCGCGCCGCTGGTTAGCACGGCTGCTTCGTCTTATCCTCGCCGCGGGCGAAACGGAGACAGCGATGACCGACAGCGATGCCGTGCTCGCGGCCAATCTCGAATTCTACCGGGCTTTTGGCGCGCGTGATCTTGCCGCGATGGACGCATTGTGGGCGCGGCACGCGCCGGTCGCGTGCATCCATCCGGGTTGGCCGCCGCTCAGCAATCGCGCGGAAGTCATGGAAAGCTGGCATAGTATCCTTGCCAATCCGGCGGCGCCGCGCATCGCCTGCTACGATGAGCGGGTGCTGCTTTACGGCGATACCGCGCTCGTCATTTGCGAGGAAGAACTTGCCGGCGGCACCCTCATCGCCAGCAATCTGTTTGTCCGCGAGCAGGCGAGCTGGCGGATCGCCCATCATCAGGCCGGCCAACTGGTTGCACGCCAGCCTCAGGGGCGGCGCGCAGAGCCGCCGCCCCGCTCGCGGCTCAATTGATCCGGGGGGTGATCCGGGGGCTGACCTGGGGGCTGAACCGGGTGCGGCGGCGCGCTGCCTCGGCCGCCTGCGCGGCCTCGACCGCCATGCGCACGTCGCCGAGCCGGGCGCAGGTTTCGCCGTCGAGCAGCCCGTCCCAGCGGTCCGGCCGGAAGCGGCGCTGGAACGCGGCAATGACGACCGCTTCGCTGGCGGCCGAGACGCAATAGCCGATCCGGGCGAGATCGGCGAGAGCGGCGGCATGGCTTACCACCCCGACCCCGCGGCCGCGGCGCTGCGACGCGCCGCCGACCGGTGGCGGCCAGAGGCCGATGCCGGCCGCCGCGAGGCGCGGCCAATCAAACAATTCTCCGGGGTCGGCCTTGCGGTCAGGCGCGATGTCGGAATGGCCGACGACCCGATAGGGTGGGATCCGGTGACGCGCCAGGATATCGCGGCAGAGCTCCTCGACCGCCGCCATCTGGGGTTCGGGAAACCGCCGGTAACCCCATTCGTGGCCGGGATTGACGATCTCGACGCCGATCGAGACAAAGTTGAGGTCACAGCCGCCCTGCCAGCAGGACACCCCGGCATGAAAGGCCCGCCGTGCGTCGGGGACGAGCCGCCACAGCGTGCCGTCTTCCTCGACGAGGTAATGGGCGCTGACCCGGGCTGAGGGATCGCACAGCCGGTCGAGCGCCGAAGCGGCGCTCTGCATGCCGGTATAATGCAACACCAGCATGTTAATCGGCCGGACGTGGGGCGGCTCGCCGCGGCTGTCATGGTTTGGCGACAGCCGCTCGCGGATGTTGAGGCTGCTCACGCCGCTGGCGCCCCCACTGGACAAGCGTTCCGGGGAGTGCGCGCACCGGCGATGATAGGGGGGATGGCGTTCATGCTTCCCGCTCGATAACCAGACCGATCTCTTCCGCGCCTAACCATGCGATGGCACCTTTTGCCCCGGTAGCGGCATACTAAAGTCTCCCCGCGTATCGGAAAAGCGTTGCGGCAATCCGCCGTCAACCGAATTTTTATCTTAATTCCTGTATGATGTGCTCACCGCCGCCCGGCAACTCCGGCGGTGCGACCCGACAGGGCGGTGGGACCAAGTGCCGCCGGTTCCGTTATGGCGGTCGGCTTGCGGAGAATCGTCGATGTACGGATCTAGTGTATCGTTACGGCAGGTGCTCCGACGGAGCCGGTTGTTCGCGCGGCTCGCCGACAGCGAGATCGACGCGATCCTCGCTCACGCGAGCGTCGCGCGCCACGCCGAGGGCGACCAGATCTTAGCCAAGGGCGATCCCGGCAACAGCATGATGGCGGTGCTGAAGGGGCGGGTGATGATCAGCTCGCCGTCGCCCGACGGCAGAGAGATCGTGCTGACCGTGATGCGCGAGGGTGACGTGTTCGGCGAAATTGCGCTGCTCGACGGCAAGGAGCGCACGGCCGACGCGACCGCGATGAGCGATTGCGAGCTGTTGGTCGTGCCGCGCCGCTCGCTCCTGGCGCTGCTCGAACGCCGGCCCGATCTGTGCCTCGATCTCTTGGTCGTGCTGTGCGAACACCTGCGCCGGACCAACGAGCAGGTCGAGGATCTCGCCTTCCTCGACCTCGAGGCGCGGATCGCCAAAGTGTTGATCCGGCTCGCCGAAGAGAATGGGGAAGGCCAGGCGCCGACAGGACCCGTTGGCGTCAAGATATCGCAGCGCGCGCTCGGCGAACTGGTCGGCGGCTCGCGCGAAAGCGTCAACAAGCACCTGCAGGATTGGAAGCGTTCCGGGATCATCGCGATCGAGAAAGGCGCGATCGTGATCCGCGATCTGGCGGCGCTAACCGCCCTCGCCTGAGGCGCCCTCCCGGCTGATCGGCGTCCGCGAGACGCCCGAAAAATTTTGCGAAAATTTCTCGCAACCTGTGAGCAGCCTCACACGCTCACCTAACCGATCCCGACGATAATCCCCTGCGACAAACGGGTGAACCGGCCCGAGTCCGCGCCGATCCGGCGCATCGAATTGGGGGCTATCGTGGATCGTCTTCCTACCGAGAAATGCCGCACCGCTGGCGGCTTCATCGCTCCCCCCGGGTCTGAGCCGCACGGGAACACGACCGAACGCGGAGGCATGAAAATGACCCGCAACAGCTCGCTAATCGGCAATCTTGAGGCGCGCCGCCACACGCTCGGCTGGTCCCTCAGAGAGCTGAGCGATCACTGCGGGATTGACGGGAATCTCCTCGGCGATTGCGAGCGCGGCCTTTGCGCGCCGCGGTTTGACGAGATCGAGCACTGGGCTGCGGCACTCGGCATGAGATTGGAGTTGGTGCCAACCCAGGGCACATCCCGGCACGGACTTCTCGTTGATTGGGACAGGCGCAGCATCGACTTCGACGGCAGCCCAATTCGCCTCACCCCGATGGAGTGGAAGGCCCTTGAGCGGCTGGCCAGGACGCCCGGCGAGCTCGTCACCCATCAGGCGCTCTTCCGCCACCTTTATGGCGATGATCGGCAACATCGGGCGCAGTCAACCGCGGTCCGCGTGCTGATCACCAAGCTGCGCCGTCTGCTCCCGGTTCGGATCGAGGCGCGATGGGGCCAAGGCTATGTGATCAGCGGTCTCCCGCCGTCGGCGCCAGAGGCCGCCATCGGTGACGCCGCCGCCACGCCGCAGCCGAATATCGCGGAGACGGCGGGCGAGGTTGTCGCCGCCGCGGCGAAGACGGCGCCGCACGACCCGCCGCCGATCCGGCGCGAACTCCCCAACCCCAGCGACCCCGGGATGCGACGGGTTGGTGCGCCAGTCCACCTCGGCACCCGCCGCGCCGAAGAACTCGGCGTCATTGAACGGTTCCTCGCCGAGCGCGGTGTGACGCGGTGTCCCGACCTGACGACGATCCAGCAGTCACCGCTGCCAACACTGATCTGGGACAAGATGAAGCGCAAATGGGTGCGGCCATCGGTAACTGATCGGGCGGCCGGCTGAAGACCGCAATCACCGCGCGTTCGACCCGCGCCTCATCGGTCGCCGGCCCCGCCCAATCTCGTTGAGCAACACCCGATGCCGAGGATCACGCCCGTAGAGGGCGCGGTTCCCGGCATCGGCGATGTCGACGCTTCGGATCGCAACCGCTCGGTTCTATGATGGCGCCGGTCCGGGTGGCGAGACAGGAAGAAATGCGGCGCTTCGATGCGATCGTGATCGGCGGCGGCCTGGTCGGCACGGCGATCGGCTATGGCCTTGCCCGTGCAGGGCGCCTTGTGGTCCTTATCGACGAGGGCGACGTGGCCTATCGCGCCTCGCGGGGCAATTTCGGGCTCGTTTGGGTGCAGACAAAGGGCCTAGGCGCGCCGCACTATCAGCGCTGGACGCGAGCCTCGGCCGCGGCATGGCCGCTCTTTGCCGGCGAGCTTGAAGAGCGCACCGGGATCAAGCTCGGGCACGAGCAGAACGGCGGGGTTCAGCTCTGCCTGAGTGACGCAGAGCTGGCGAAACGGCACGCGATGATGCAGCAGATGCAAGTCGAGGCCGGCAATTTCGGCTTTGAGTACCGCATGCTCGATCACGCCGAACTTGCCGCCATGCTGCCGGGGCTTGGCCCCACGGTGGCCGGCGCCTCGTGGACGCCGTACGACGGGCACGTCAACTCGCTTCTGCTGTTTCACGCATTGCACAAGGCATTTGCCGCCGCCGGCGGGACCTATCTGCCCGACAGCACCGTGACCGCGGCCGTTGCCGCGCCGGGCGATTTTCGCATCGACGTCGGAAGCGAGACACTCGGGGCGCCCCAGATCGTGCTCGCCGCGGGGCTCGGCAACGCCGCGCTGGCGCCGCTCTTCGGCCTGCGCGCACCGGTACGTCCGCAACGCGGCCAGATCTTGGTGACCGAGCGCACCTCGCGGACCTGGCCGATCCCATTGGGGAGCATCAGGCAGACGCCGGAAGGCAGCATCCTCCTCGGCAGCAGCGAGGAGGAAGTCGGCTTCGATACCAGTCAAAAGCCGGAAATCATGCGAGCCATCGCGCGCCGCGCGGTCCTCTCGTTCCCGTGGCTGGCCGAGCTTCAGATCGTGCGTGCCTGGTCGGCGCTCAGGGTCATGCCGCCCGATGGGCTGCCGATCTACGACGAGTCCGAGCGGCTTCCCGGCGCCTTCACCGCCAATTGCCACAGCGGCGTCACCCTGGCCGCAGCGCACGCCAGCTTGTTCGCGCCGATGGTCGCTGCCGGCGCGCTCGATCCGATGTTGGCGCCCTTTTCGGCCAAGCGCTTCGATGTTTCGGCCGCGGCCTGACAGCCGGCACGCGACGATCTGCGTCGAGGTTGAGGGCCGCCTTGTCCGCGTACCGGCGGGCGCCTCGGCCGCCGCCGCGGTGCTGATCGCCGGGCTCTCCAGCATCCGCGAGACGCCCCTCCCCACGGGTCAAGCCCGTGGGCTGAAGGGCCACGGCGCCGAGCGCGGCCCCTATTGCATGATGGGCATTTGCTTTGATTGCCTGGCCGAGATCGACGGCGTGCCCAACCGGCAAAGCTGCATGATCGCCGCGCGCCCCGGCATGCGCATCCGCCGCCAGCGCGGGGCGCGTGCCGTCGCAATGAAATGACCGTCGATCTCGCGATCATCGGCGCCGGACCGGCGGGGATGGCGGCGGCGGCGTTGGCCGCCGAGCTTGGGCTCGACACCCTCGTGGTCGACGAAGCGGACACTCCCGGCGGGCAAATCTATCGCGGGGTCGAGCATGCCCCGGAAGCCTCGGCGCTCGGTGCCGACTATCTGCCCGGTCGGCGCCTGGTGACGCAATTGCGCGAGAGCACGGCGCGCTATCGGCCGGGAACGACGGTATGGCACATCGATCCCGGTGCGTCCGGCGGCGGCATCCTATCGCTGGCCGCCGCAGGTTACAGCGAGACGGTCGCGGCGCGGCAGATCCTCATCGCGACCGGCGCGATCGAACGCCCGGTGCCGATCCCGGGCTGGACCTTGCCGGGGGTGATGACGGCCGGCGCCGCGCAGCTCCTCTTGAAGACCGCCGATCTGGTGCCTGAAGGGCAGGCGGTGCTCGCCGGGCAGGGACCGCTCCTCTACCTCACCGCGCTGCAGCTCACCCGCGCCGGCGCGCCGCCGCTCGCGGTCTTGGAGACGACGCCGGCGGCCAACTATCACGCCGCCACGGCGCGCTATGTCGGCGAATTGTGGAGAGGCCGGCGCGACTTGGGCAAAGGCCTGGCGCTGCTCTTCGGGCTCGTCCGCGCCGGGGTCGCGGTGCGGCGCGGGGTGCGCCGGTTGCGGGTGCTCGGCCGCCATCGGGTCGAGGGTGTCGCCTGGGAGGGTGGCGAGATCGCCGTCGACCACCTGTTCCTTCATGAAGGGGTGATCCCCAACACTCAGATCAGCCTCGCTCTGCAGATAGCGCATCGCTGGGACGAAGCGCAGCGGTGCTGGCGCCCGGCGGTCGACGAGTGGGGCCGCACGAGCCTCCCCGGCATCGCGATTGCCGGCGATGGCGCGGAGATCGCCGGGGCCGGGGCGGCGGCGCTGTCGGGCCGGCTCGCTGCGCTCGATGCCGCCGCCGCACTTGGGCGTATCGACGAGGAGGACCGCGACCGCCGCGCCCGGCCGATCCGCTCCGGCCTCGCCCGGGAGCGCGCGATCCGGCCGTTTCTCGACGCCCTCTACCGGCCGGCTGACAGCGTGCTGAGCCCCGCCGACGCGGTCATCGCGTGCCGCTGTGAGGAGGTCTCCACCGGCCAGATCCGCCGCGCCGTGCAGCTCGGTGCAAGCGGCCCCAATCAGATGAAGGCGTTCCTGCGCTGCGGTATGGGGCCATGCCAGGGGCGGGTGTGCGGCCCCATCGTCGGCGCCGTCATCGCGGCGGCGCGCGGCGTGGCGATTGCCGAGATTGGAACCTTCCGCCCGCGGGCGCCCTATAAGCCGATTACCGTCGGCACCCTCGCCGGAGTTGAACGCGACCCCCACCAAATCGCAGATAACGAGCAAGACTCTTTTGCATAGCTGACCTAAAATTGCCGCAAGGCTCATCCCTAACGAGCCGATTCGAACGGGAGGCGACGGCGATGACGACGGTCACGCGGCGCAGAGTTATTCAAACCGCGGCGGTGGCGGCAAGCGGGTTGGCGGTGCCGCTGGCGTACAAGGCCGGCGCGGCGGTGGGGCCGACGCCGCGGGGCAGCATGACGCTCGCCTGGCATACCAATATCGCGCCGCGTTGGCTCGATCCCTTACAGCATGACGGCGGCGCGACTCCCGACAATTTTCTCAACGTCGTGCAGGACGCGCTGATCAAGAATTACAAAAATCAGGCCTACGACCATCTCGCGCTGGCCGACCATTTCGAGTTCGCCGAGGACGCGCGCAGCGCCACGTTCCGGCTGCGCGAAGGGGTCAAGTTCCACGATGGCTCGGCCGTCACGCCCGACGACGTCAAATGGAGCTACGAGCACTATCACGGCGCCTGGTCCGCGGTTCTCCACGACCGCACCGACAAGGTCACGATCCTCGACAAGCGGAATATCCGCTTCGACTTCAAGGAGCCGTTCCTCGATTTTCCGCGGCTGATGGGCACCGCCAATGTCTGCGGCGCGGCCTGGGTCGTGCCGGCCAACTACTATGCAAAGGTCGGCCAGGACGGCTTCGCGACAAACCCGATCGGCGCGGGTCCCTACAAGATCGTCTCGCAACAGCCGGGAACCCGGCTGGATTTCGAGGCCTTTGAGGGTTACTACGCGCCGGTGCACGTGAGAAAGTTCAGCATCATCAGCGTTCCCGACCCGGCGACGAGGGTCGCGATGCTCGAACGCGAGGAAGCCGACATCGTCTACGGCATCCCGGGCGAACTGGTGACGCGCATCAGAAATAACCCGAAGCTGATGCTGGCCCCGGTCGTCTCGGGCAATTTCTGGCTCGAATTTCCCGGCTTCGAGGATCCCAAAAGCCCATTCCACGACAAGCGGGTGCGCGAAGCGATCTCGCTTGCGATCGACCGCGAGGCGATCAATCAGGCCGAATGCGCCGGGCTCGGCCGGGTCGACGGCAACTGGATCAACGATGATGTCGAATACGCTCTCGAATGGCCGAAATGGCCGTTCGACCTCGCCAAGGCGAAGCAGCTGATGGCGGAGGCCGGGCACCCCAACGGCTTCACCTACGATTGGCTGACGCCGGCGCCGCCTTATTTCTCGCGCGGCGAGCGGATCGTCTCGCAACTCCAGGCGATCGGCATCCGCGGCAAGATGCAGACCCTCGAGCGCGCGGTCTACGCCAAGCGCCGCCAGAGCGGGATGAAGGAATGGCCCGGGGTAAACATCATCTTCTCCGGCGCCCGCATCGGCGCCAGCTGGGCCAATTGGTATGAATCGGATTTCAAATGCGGCGGCATGCTTGCCGCCGACGAGTTCTGCGTCAAGGCACTCGACGCCGAATACACAAAATACCTGGCCTCCGACAAGCCCGACGAGCGCAAAGCGCTGGCCGAGACGATCCAGCGCGAGATCCTGGAGAATTATTATTTCGTTCCGGTGTTCCGCCATGCCTTCATGAACGCGATCGGGCCGCGCATCAAGGCCGCGAAATGGCAGGATGTGTTCCCCTCGACACTAACGACGGGCTATGCCTATCCGTGGGAAGAGATTGAACTGAAAGCATGACCTCTCTATGAGAACAAGAAATTCAAACAGTGGAGGGAGGCTGAGATGAAGACGGCTGCGCTGAC
>DASYZD010000217.1:0-8443 GCA_035946655.1 Allostellaceae bacterium
CGAGACCACTTCGGCGACCAACTTCGAAATATCCGCGTAGGCCGCCGGATTGCCCTGGCGCACGTAAAGTTCCGGCGCGATCGCGAAGTAGCCGCTCTTGGCCAGACGGCGGCAGAGATCCTTAATGTGCTCGTGCACGCCGAAGATCTCCTGGACGACGAGCACCGTCGCGAATGGGCCGGCCCTTTCCGGCATCGCGCGATAGGCCGGGATGGCGCGGTCTTTCGTCGGCACCTGAACCTCGCCGGCGGTCAGCCCCGTCGCGTCGGTGGTGATGACGGTCTGCGCGCAAATCGGCTGGGCCGACAGGGCAAAGCCGGTGGCCAGCGAGGTCATCACAAAGCCACGCCGCGACCAGCGCGCGCGGCACCAATCCTTCGAGTTGGGGTTCGACGAGATCCACGGCATCCTCTCCAACGGCGCATTCATTCGCGCAGGACGATAGGGATCGCGCGGACCCGGCGAAAGCCCCGCTCGCGCAAAGGTGAAGAGGACCGCGCTAGCCCGCCTGGCGCGCCGAGGCAGCGCTCGTGATCCGGCGCTTCAGCCGGCGCATTTCCGGCGACAATTTGCGGTCGGCCTCGGCCTTGAGGAAGGCATCGATCCCGCCCTTGAACTCGATCGTCCGGATTGCCGCCGTCGAGAGCCGCAGGCGGGTCGGGCCCAGCACATCCGACAACAGTGAAATCGTCTGCAAATTGGGCAGAAAGCGCCGCTTGGTCTTGATGTTGGAGTGGCTCACATTGTGGCCGACCTGGACACCCTTGCCGGTGACGGGGCATTTACGGGCCATCTTGCACCTCACGCAGCAACTTGGGCCAGCACGCACCGCGCAGCCGGCTGACGCTCCGGGCCGCGCGAGCGCGCTATCTAGGCGGTGTGAGGCCAGCGGTCAAGCGCGACCGCACAAATGCTCGACGTCCGCTGACCCTTGCCGGCCCCTCACCCCAACCCTCTCCCCGTGTCCACGGGGAGAGGGAGGGACCCGTCGCGCTAGCGATGGGAGGGTGAGGGGCCGGCATGAGGTGGGCCGACAAGCTCGGAATTTGCGCTATTGTTCGAGGTCTTGACATTTCCCCAGGCGCCGGTCCGGTCCCCATGCTGCTGATCCCCTGCCCGTGGTGCGGGCCGCGCGACGAAGTCGAGTTCCGCTATGGCGGGGAGGCGCATATCGCGCGTCCGACCGACCCCGATGCGCTGAGTGACGCGGCCTGGGCGGACTATCTGTTCATGCGCACCAACCCCAAGGGCCGATTGGCCGAGCGCTGGGTCCACCGCGCCGGGTGCCGTCGCTGGTTCAACCTCCTGCGCGACACCGTCTCGCACCAGATCGTCGCGTCCTACAAGATCGGCGAGGCGCCGCCGCGGCGCGTTACTCCCGCGCGGGCACTCTCGCGCCCCGGCTCGCGCCCCGACTCGTGACCCAGCCGTTCCGTCTGCCCACCGGAGGCATGATCGAGCGCGGCCGGCTCCTCGACTTCCGCTTCGATGGGCGGGCCTTTCAGGGGCATCCGGGCGACACGCTCGCCTCGGCATTGCTGGCCAATGGGGTCCGATTGGTCGCGCGCAGCTTCAAGTATCACCGCCCCCGCGGCATCCTCACCGCCGGGGCGGAGGAACCCTCGGCGCTCGTGCAGCTCGAAACCGGCGCCGACACCGAACCGAACCGCCGGCCGACCGAGATCCCCCTCTATGACGGGCTCAGCGCCGCCAGCCAGCATGCCTGGCCGAGCCTCGGACTTGATCTGGGCGCCGCCATCGGTTTGTTCGGCCCGCTGCTGCCGGCCGGATTTTATTATAAGACCTTCATGCGCCCACGCGCACTCTGGAGGAGCGTCTGGGAGCGTCTGTTGCGCCACATGGCCGGGCTCGGCCACGCGCCTTCGCTCCCCGACCGGTCGCGCTATGACAAATATCACACCCATTGCGACGTGCTGGTCATTGGCGGCGGACCCTCCGGCCTCGCCGCCGCTCTGGCCGCCGGACGCAGTGGCGCCCGCGTCATCCTGGCCGAGAGCGACACAACGTTCGGTGGCGCCCTGTTGCGCCGCCGCTACCGGATCGATGGGGGCGACGGCAAGGCATGGGCGGACGCGGTGGTCGCCCAGTTGGCGGCGCTGCCCGAGGTGCGGCTCCTTTCACGGACCACGGTCACCGGCCATTACGACGCCAACTACCTGATCGCGGTCGAACGGGTCGGCGAGGGGCTCGCGGCGGCAGCGCCGGCCGGTGTGCCGCGGCAGCGTCTCTGGCATATCCGCGCCCGGCGGGTGGTGCTGGCCGCCGGGGCGTTGGAGCGGCCGCTGGTTTTCGCCGACAACGACCGCCCCGGCATCATGCTGGCGAGCGCCGTCGAGACCTATCTCCACCGCTATGCGGTCATGCCCGGTCGGCGCGCCGTGCTGTTTGCCGATAACGATGACGCCTATGCGCTGGCCCCCGCCTTGGCCCAATCCGGCATCGCGGTCGCCGCGATCGTCGATCCGCGCCGCGAACCCGGAGTGGCGGCGCAGCGCTTGGCCGCGGGGATGCCGCTCTACCCCAGGCACCGTGTCGTCGGGACGGCGGGCCACCAGGCGCTCTCCCGGGTGTGGATCCAGCGGTTCTCCGATGACGGCGCGGCGCGCGGCCAAAGGATGTCAATCGAATGCGACCTCCTCGCCCTCTCCGGCGGCTGGAACCCGACGGTCAGCCTCTTCGCCCAGGCGCAGGGGCGGCTGCGCTTCGACGAGCGGCTCGCCGCCTTTGTCCCGGATGCAATCGAGGCCGCCGCCAAGGGAGCAATCGAGTGCGTTGGGGCGGCGCGCGGCAGTTTCGGCTTGCGTGCCTGCCTCACCGAGGGCGCGGCTGCCGGGTCTCGCGCGGCCTTCCTGTGCGGCTTTGGCGGCGCGCCGGCCCACGCGCTTCCGGGGGTCGAAGAGAGCGCGCAAAGCCCGCCGGCGCCGCTTGCGACCGCGCTCTCCGAAAAGGCCGCCCGGCGCGCGTTCGTCGATCTGCACAACGATGTGACCGTCGCCGATATCGCGCTCGCCGCGCGCGAGGGCTACGCGGGAGTGGAGCATCTGAAGCGCTACACGACGCTCGGCATGGGCACCGACCAGGGCAAGACCGGCAACCTCCCCGCATTGGCGCTCATAGCGGCGCTGACCGGCCGCAGCATCGAGGCGAGCGGTACGACGAGTTTTCGCCCGCCCTATGTGCCGATCGCCTATGGGCTGCTCGCCGGGCGCGAGTGCGGGCCTCTTGCCGATCCCGTTCGGGTCACCCCGATGCACGATTGGCACCTCGCCGCTGGCGCCGTCTTCGAGGATGTCGGCCAATGGCGCCGTCCGCGCTATTACCCACACCCCGGCGAGGACATGGACGCTGCGGTGCGGCGCGAATGCCTCGCGGTGCGCGACCGGGTCGCGCTGTTCGACGCCTCGACCCTGGGCAAGATCGAACTCGCCGGGCGCGATGCGGCGAGGTTTCTCGACCGCGTCACGATCAACCATTGGAAGGACGTGGCGATCGGACATTGCCGCTACGCGCTGATGTGCCGCGAGGATGGCATGGTGTTGGATGACGGGGTGGCCACCCGCCTCGCGCTCGACCGGTTCCTGCTGACGACGACGACCGGCAATGCCGCTGCGGTGCTCGACTGGCTCGAAGAGTGGCTGCAGACCGAATGGCCCGATCTCGAGGTGTTCTGCACTTCGCTCACCGAAGCGTGGGCGAACGCGACGCTGGTGGGCCCGCGGGCGCGCGAGGTATTGAGTGCGCTGGCGCCGCGCCTCCTCCTCGATCGCGCCGATTTCCCGTTCATGGCCGTGCGCGAAGCCGATGTCGCCGGCATTCCGGCGCGGATCTTCCGGGTCAGCTTTTCCGGCGAACTCTCCTACGAGATCAATGTGCCGGCCGATCGGGGCCGCGACCTCTGGGAGCGCCTGATCGCCGCCGGCATGCCCTGGGGCATCACCCCGTACGGCACCGAGGCGATGCACGTGCTGCGCGCCGAGAAGGGCTATGTCGCGATCGGCCAGGAGACCGACGGCTCGGTCACCCCGATCGATCTCGGGCTCGGCGGCCTTGTCGCGCGGGATAAGGACTTTCTCGGCCGCCGCTCGCTGGCGCGTTCCGACACCGCGCGGGCCGATCGCAAGCAGCTCGTCGGGCTCCTCCCCGACAACCCGGAGGAGATCCTACCCGAGGGCGCCCAGCTCGTCGCCGAACTCGGGGGAACCCCGCCCTTGGCCATGATCGGCCACGTCACCTCGAGCTATTTCGGCGCCCGGCTCGGCCGCAGTTTCGCGCTGGCGCTGATCGAAGGCGGCCGCTCGCGCCACGGCGAGCCGGTCTGGGCCCCGCTCCCCGACCGCATCATCGCGGCGCATATCTGCCCGCCCGCCTTCTACGACCCCGGCGGGCTGCGGCGCGACGGGTGATGGCGCGGCAGATCAAACCCCGATGTAGCGGCGCTCGCCGGTCCTGGGGTGGAAATAGACCGTGACCAGCTTGCCGGTCTCGGGGTCGACGAAGCGCTCGTCGGTCCGCTGCCAGTCCGGGCCGGGCGGGGTTGCGGCCAGTCGCTTGTAGCGCCAGCGTTCGACGAGGAGGCCAATCAGGAGGATCGCCGCCCACACGGCGAGCATGATCGCTGCCGGGAAGACGCACAGCGTCGCCAACATGAGCGCACCGGCCGCCAAAAGCCCGCCGATGACAGCGACGATGGCGCGCATGGTCTTCCGCCTCACCCCGCTCCGGGCGCGACCACCGGTTCGATGATTGCCGCGGTCCCATAGGCGACGATCTCGCTCATCGTCTGGCCGATCTCGGCCGAATCGAAGCGCATCATCAAAACCGCGTTGGCCCCCATCGCCGTCGCATTCTGCACCAGGCGGTCGACCGCGTGGCGCCGCGCCTCTTCGAGCAGCTGGGTGTATTCGGTGATCTCGCCGCCGACGATCGAGCGCAGCCCGGCCATGATGTTGCCGCCGAGCCCGCGGCTGCGCACCACCACGCCAAAGCACTGACCCTTGACCTCGGTAACCCGGTAATGGGGGATGTTTTCGGTGGTGACGACCAACATCGCGCCCTCCCCATGTGTAAAGCGAAGTGCAC
Source organism: Allostellaceae bacterium (assembly GCA_035946655.1). GTDB lineage: Bacteria > Pseudomonadota > Alphaproteobacteria > ATCC43930 > CGMCC-115725 > DATARH01. The sequence continues at coordinate 5,101 of DASYZD010000217.1, forward strand.
TCTAGCCGCTTTATCCCTAACATTCGATCAACCGGACGGGTTCGCGCCGGGCGGGGGAGATCGGGGGCTGGTTGCGATGGCTGAGGGGCGCCATTCGCCGCTCGACGGGCTGTTGCCGTGGGCATTGCCGGGAGCGTCGGGCACCCCCGAGGTGGCGCTCGCCGAACTGCGCTTTGCCGAGCAGATCGGCGTGCGCGTGCGCCAGCCGGTCGCGGCATACCTCGCCGGCGTGCCGCTGCCGCTGGAGCCCAACCGGGTGGCGAGCATGCGCCGGGTGCGCACGCTCTGGCTCGGTCCCGACGAATGGCTGGTAACCGCGCCCGCAGGCGCGGCGCCCGATCTGATGGGCCGATTGAGCCGGGCGCTCGCCGGCCGGCACGCCACCGTCAGCGACCTCTCGGCGAGCCGCGCGATCATCGAGATTACTGGCGGGCGGGCGCGCGCGCTCCTCGAAAAGGGCTGCGGCATCGACCTTCATCCCCGCGCGTTCGGGCCGGGTGCGTGCGCGCAGACCCTCGTCGCCAAGCTGCCGGTGATCCTCGACCAGACGAGCGCGGCGCCCGCCTACCGGCTGTTCGTCGGCCGTTCGGCCGCGCGCTGGCTGGCACAATGGCTGATCGATGCGGCTGAGGAGTTCCGTTTTACATGATGCGGCGCCGGCCCACGATCGGGTTTGGCGGGATTGGTAAGCTGGCATATAGGTTCCTACCCTTACGATCTGCAAGCCTGCGATGCTCGATCGTTGCTTGCCCCCCGGCAAAGTGGGAGGCTAGGCTGAACGGTGTTCATGAAATAGGGTGACGGTGATGGCGGGATGGAGCGAACACGACATCGATCTGGGCGAAACGAAGCTCCATTACCAGCGCGCCGGAAGCGGCCGGCCGGTGCTCGTGCTCCATCACGATATCGGCACCCCTGAGAGCCTGGCGTTCTACGACGCGCTCGCCGCTAGATTCGATGTGATTGTGCCGCGCCACCCCGGCTTCGGCGTCCCCGAGCGGCCGCAATGGATGCGCCATCCGCGCGACATCGCCTCACTCTATCAATGGCTGCTCGCCGACCTCGGGATCGAGCGCGCCAGCCTCGTCGGGCTCGGCTTTGGCGGCTGGGTGGCGGCCGAGATGGCCGCGCTCGCGCCGCGCGATTTCCACCGGCTGGTGCTGGTCGGCGCGATGGGCGTCAAGCCCCCCGAGGGCGACATCCTCGACCAGGCGATCATCAGTTATATCGACTACGCGCGCGCCGGGTTTCACGACCAGGCGGCGTTCGCGCGGATCTTTGGCGATGTCTCGACCGATCAGCTGGTGGCCTGGGATCTGTGCCGCGAGATGAGCTTCCGCATCGCCTGGAAGCCCTACATGTATTCTCAGACGCTGCCGCATCTGTTGGGCGGGGTGCGCGCGCCCGCGCTCGTCGTCTGGGGCGACGATGACAAGGTTGTCCCGAGGAGCGCCGGCGAGCGTTACGCAAAGTCGCTGCGCGAAGCGCGCTTCGAAATTGTCGGCGCCGCCGGGCATTGTGTCGACATGGAGCAGCCGGAGGCGCTGGCCCGCCTCGTCACCCCATTCATCGAGCAGAACTGACGCGATTATCCGCCGTCCTGGAATCCCCGACTTCACCCTGTCCCTCTCCGCACCCAAACGCCGAGAGGGAGTGAAAGGAGGAACGCCATGCATGTGATGTATTTCACCGAGCAGCCGATGTCCGCCTATCCCGCCGATATCGGGCTCGAGGTCGGCCACACCGCGCTGATGTTTTCGAACAAGCATTTCGACCCGGTGGCCGGCAGCCGGCTCTACAACGAATATTTGGAGCACTACATCTACGCCGAGGAGCAGGGCGTCGAAGGCTTCATGCTGAACGAGCACCACAACGCCCCGTTCTGCATGCAGGCCAAGGCCAACATCTTCGCCGCGATCCTCGCCGCCGTCACCAAGAAGGCGAAGATTGTCATGCTCGGCAACCCGCTGCCCTTGGCCGAGAACCCGGTGCGGCTCGCCGAGGAACTGGCGATGATCGACATGATCTCGAAGGGCCGCCTAGTCTCGGGCTTTGTCCGCGGCGGCGGCCAGGAGCAGCTTGCCAACGGAGTCAACCCGGCCTTCAACCGCGAGCGCTTCGAGGAGGCGCACGACCTCGTCGTCGCCGCCTGGACGCGCGAGGGTCCGTTCCGCTGGGAGGGCACGCATTATCAGCACCGCGTCGTCAACCCGTGGGCGGTGCCGCTGCAAAAGCCCTATCCGCGCGTCTGGATCCCGGGCGTCTTGAGCCAGGAGACGATCATCTGGGCAGCCAAGCAGCGCTATCCCTATATCGCGCTCAACACCTCGATCGAAGCGACCAAGAAGATCTGGGAGCTGTACGACAAGGTCGCGCTCGAGACCGGCTACGAGGCGGGCCCCGAGAACCGCGGCTACCTGCAGCAGGTGCACGTCTCCGACAGCGAGGAGAAGGCCGAGAAGAACGCCCGCCAGTTCCTCTGGATGCAGGGCGAGTTCACCGGCCTCGCCCACCCGGTATGGGCGAACCCGTCGGGCTATTTCTCGCCGGTGCTGCGCCGCAACTTTGTCGAGTTCGCGGTGGGCCGGGCGGAGAACCCGCGCGGACGGCCGACCTTCGAGCAGCAGGTGGCCGACGGGCGGATCTTCTTCGGCACCCCGAAGACGGTCATTCCCAAACTGCGCCATGTCCTCGAAGAAACCAGGCCCAGCATCTACGGCATCTGGGGCAATGACGGCACGGTCTCGAATGCCGACGCGCGGACCTGCATCCGGCTTCTCGGCCAAGAGGTAATGCCGGCGATGCGCGAGATCGGCAAGGAACTGGGCCTCAAAGACCCGTTCGAGCTGAATTCGCCGGTGCACCTCAAATACTCGACCGATCTGAAGCAGATGCCGCAGGCCGCCGAATAGGCCGCAGGCTTCCTCACCCCGACCCTCTCCCTCGAATGGGGGAGAGGGCGGCCGATTCGCCGTCCGCCAGTCGAGGACCGCTTTGGCTGGCCGGCCACTTGTGGTTGCAAGTAACGCAAATGCAGTAGCTTACGCGCCGCTTGCAACAATATGTTGAGAAGCGGCGCCCGCGCCGTCCAAATCAACCTGCCGTTGACCCGGCCGCGAGGCGAGGGGGCGAGCGCGGCTTTGGGGGAGGCCGCCCGCGCAGAGCGCCTTTGGGGGAAGGCCCACCCCCGCCTCGCGCATTCCTTTGGTGTCGGGCGGCTTTCACGACAACATAGGTCTGTGTAGGCTCGGTCCGACAGGGGGCGGGCAATGATCGATCTGATCCTCAAGGGCGGCCGGATCATCGATCCGGCAAACGGGCGCGATGAGATTGCCGATATCGG
>DASYZD010000218.1:0-23715 GCA_035946655.1 Allostellaceae bacterium
AGCGGAATGCTAGCACATAGCCGTTTCGTCGGCGAGTCGATGACCCGTATGGGGCGCAATGACGCAACGCGGATTGCCCTGGCGGATCGAGGAGACCTGCTTCAACGCGTTCCCCGCGCTGCGGCAGGTGCTGTTCGGCGACTGGCTGATGCGGTTCAGCGCGGGGGTTTCGCGCCGCGCCAATTCGGTCAATCCGCTGCGCCCGGACTGCCCGGGCATCGCCGCGGCGATCGCGGCCGGCGAGGCGCTGTATCGCGGCCAGCGCCTGCCGGCGATCTTTCGCGTGCCCTCGATCGTCGATCCCGAACTCGACCGTGAACTTGCCGCGCGCGGCTATACCAGCGAGGGCGAAAGCTGCGTCCTATACGGCGCCATCGACGCCCTCGATCTGGCCGCCGCGGCCTCCGCTCCGGCGGTGCGGCTCGCCCCGTCGCCCGAGCCCGAATGGCTGCGCGCGATGGCGCGGCTGCAGGGCCAGACGACGCGGCAAAGCGCCACCTATCGCCAGATCGTCGGGGCGATCGCGATCCCGGTCCGGTTCGCGTGCGTTAAGGTCGATGGCGGGGCGGCTGCGCTCGCCTTTGGCGCCATTCATGACGGGCTGCTCGTCTACGAGTCGGTGATCACCGATCCGCGCTATCGGCGCCGCGGGCTCGCCCGCCAGGTCGTCGCCAGCCTGGCGATCTGGGCGCGCGACAGTGGCGCCACCGGGGCCTGCCTGCAGGTCGAGGCCGGCAACGCGCCGGCCCGCGCGCTCTATGCCGGCTTTGGCCTTGTCGAACTCTACCGCTACCACTACCGCCGAGCGCCGGACCGCACGTAGCCAGCCGCGCTGCGGCCGGCGATGCGGCCGAAGACAGCGCCGGCCATCAGCCCGGTGCCGCTCGCGTAATTGTGGTAGAAGAGCCCGCCGACGATCTCGCCGGCAGCAAAGAGGCCCGGGATCGGCACCCCGGTCACGTCCTCGACCTCCGCATCGTTGGTGATCTTGAGCCCGCCGAAGGTGAAGGTGATCCCGGTCGTCACCCCATAGGCTTCGTAGGGCGGCTGATCGAGGCGCTGCGCCCAGTTGGTCTTGTCGATCGCGAGACCACTTGTCGCCAGGCCATCATGGACATTGGGGTTGAATGGCACGTCCGGCCGCGGCGCCGCGTTGAACGCGCGCACGGTGTCGAGAAAGCCGCGGGGATCGACCCCTTCCAGCCGCACGGCCAGCCCCTCCAGCGTGTCGGCCTTCTCCTTGGTGGTGCGCGGGATGCGATACTCGTCGCGCAGCAAGTGAACCGTCTTCTGGTCGAACACCTGCCAGGCGAACATGCCGGGCTGCTTCAGGATCTCGCCGCCATACTTTGCGTAGGTATAGCTGTGGAAATCGAGGCCCTCGTCGAGGAAACGCTGGCCCCGGGCGTTGACGACGATGCCGAACGGATAGCCGTGCTTCTGAAAGCGGTCGCCGACATCGAGGTCGCCGACCGGCGGCGCGTTCAAATCCCAGGCGCAGGCGTGCGCCCCCGACCAGTGCCCGGCCGGCGCGGCGCCGATATCGAGCGCCATCCGCAGCCCCGCACCGGTGTTGAAGCGCGAGCCGCGCACCTTGGCGAGGTCCCAGCCCGGCCCCAGATAGCGCGCCCGCATCTCGGCATTGGCCTCGAACCCGCCGCACGCCAGGACAACCGCGCGTGAGCGCAGATCGACGAACCGCCCGTCGCGTCGCACCCTCACCCCGGCGACGCCGTCATCGCCCTGCAAGAGCGCCACGGCCGGCGTGTCGTAGAGGATGGGGATCTGCTGGCGCCCGGCGCGGCCATGCAGCGCCTTCATCAACTCCTTGCCGCCGCCCCAGATGTGGCAGGCCAGGCCACCCCAGAACTTGAACTTGCCGTCGACCCGGAACGCCTGGCGCCCGAGCCCCAATTGAAAGCGCACGCCCTGCGTGCGCATCCATAAGCCCGCATCGTAGCTCTGGGTGATCAGGATCTCGGTCAAATCGGGATCGCTCCGGTATTCGGTGAGCCGCCCGATATCGTCGTAATACTGCTCCTGGGTGTAGGTCCCGACATCGACAGTGGCGAGTTCATGGTCGCTGATGTCGGGGATGAGCCGCGCCAAATCGTCGAACCCGTGATAGACGATGCGCCACGCTCCCCCGGTAAACGCCGAATTGCCGCCGCGCCAATGCTCGGGCGCGACCTCCAGCATCAGAACCGAAGCGCCGCCCTCCCGCGCCGACAACGCCGCACAAGTCGCCGCATTGCCGGCGCCGACGACGATCACGTCATGCTCGGGGATGTCCATCGCGCGTTCCCTCTGGCTCGAGTCCAATCGAGATTGCTTCGTCGCTGCGCTCCTCGCAATGACAACCGTTTTTTGCTGTCATTGCGAGCGTGGCGAAGCAATCTCGGCAGGAGAGGGAAGGCGACCATGGCCGATCATCAAATCCGATTCGAGGACGGTGCCGCATACGAGCGCACCATGGGGGTGTGGAGTCGGCTCGCCGGCGACATCTTCCTGGATTGGGTGGCGCCGCGGCCGGCCTTGCGCTGGATCGATGTCGGCTGCGGCAATGGCGCGTTCACCGAACTCTTGTGCCAGCGCTGCGCGCCCGCCGAGGTTCAGGGGATCGATCCATCCGAAGGACAGCTTACCTACGCGCGGGCCCGCTCCGCAGGCGGCATCGCCGAATTTCGCCAAGGCGGCGCGACGGAGCTGCCCTTCCCGGCGAGCTGCTTTGATGCCGCCGTGATGGCGCTGGTCATTTTCTTCATACCCGATCCCTCGAAAGGAGTTGCCGAAATGGCGAGGGTCGTGAGACCCGGCGGCATCGTTGCGGCTTATGCCTGGGATATGTACGGCGGCGGGCTACCGCTGCATCCGATGCACACCGAGATGCGGGCAATGGGGTTCAATCCGCCGTCGCCGCCGAGCGCCGGTGCTTCCCGTATGGAGGCGCTTAAGGAACTGTGGAGCGGCGCGGGACTTGATGCGATCGTGACGCGGGAAATCGCCGTGACGCGCACCTTCGCCGACTTCGAGGATTTTTGGACCACAAGCCTGACGTTTTCGAGCATGACCTCGATCATCGCCTCGATGTCGGCGAACGAACTCGCGCAGCTCAAGGAACGCACCCGGCCACTTTTCCCGATGGACGCCGCTGGGCGCGTGACCTGCACCGGGCGCGCCAACGCCGTGAAAGGCCGCGTGCCGGAGCAGAAGTTGTAAGGGTGGAAATCCATGGCAGCGGAAACCGTACAGCTCGCCGAATACGCCGCCGGCTTGCGCTATGAGGATCTGCCGGGCGAGGTCGTCGCCTGCGCCAGGGATTGCATCATCGACACGATTGCCGCCTGCATCTGCGGCAGCGCGTTGCCGTGGAGCCGGATCGTCATCGATTATGCCGAGCGCACCGGCCCGGGCGGGGCGAGCCGCATTTTGGGGCGCGGCAGCGCGGTGCAGGCGCCCTCCGCCGCGCTCGCCAACGGCGCCTTGGCGCATGCTTTCGAGCTCGATGCGCTGACCCGGCCCGGGGCGGGCGCGCATCCCGGCGCGACGGTCTTGCCGCCGGCGCTGGCGATCGCGCAGCAGCCGGGGGTCGACGCCACCGGCAGGGCGCTGATCGCCGCCTTCGTCGCCGGCAACGAGGTCATGATCCGCATCGGCCGCGCCACCGGGCACACCAACGAGGCGAGGGGTTTCCACGCGCCGGGGACGACCGGCCCCTTTGGCGCCGCGGTCGCCTGCGGCCATCTCTTGGGTCTCGATGCCGCGAAGATGGCGAACGCGCTCGGCCTCGCCGGGTCGCTCGCCGGGGGCTTGCTCGAATTCGCGCGCGGCGACGGCGGCATGGTGAAGCGCCTGCATCTGGGGCGCGCCTCGGAAGCCGGGGTCCTCGCCGCCAGTCTCGCCGCCGCCGGCTTCACCGGGCCGCGCTCAATCATCGAGGGCGAGTTCGGGTTTCTCCGGGTGTTCTGCAGCGAATTCGACGAGACGCAACTGACGCGCGGGCTCGGCCATGAGTACGTGACGCTGAGCACGGTGTTGAAGCGTTATCCGGTGCACGCGACCGCCCACGCCGCTGTCCGCGCGGTGCGCGACTTGCAAGCCGAGCACGGCTTTGCCGGGGGCGATGTCGAGGCGATCACCGTCACCGGCAACAAGCGCATGATCGAGCGCCACACCATTGCCGAGCCCGCCGATCTGATGCTGGCGCAGTATTCGATCCCGTTCTGTGTCGCGCTGGCGCTCTTCCGCGAGGCGCGCGACCCGGAATCCTACGACGAGAGCGCGCTCGCCGATCCCGCCATCCGGGCGCTGACCCGGCGCGTGCGTCTGGTTCCGGAGGACGCCGGCGGTAGTCACGCAAGGCATGGCGGCGCGATGGGCAGCACGGTCACCGTCACGCTCGCCGATGGGCTGCGCCTTGAGCGCCACGTCGATAGCGGCCTCCTCGAAGCGGGCGAACTCGCCGACAAGTTCACCCGGCTCACCCGCGCCGTTCTCGGCGAGCGCGCGCCCGCGCTCTACGAACGGCTGCAACGCCTCGACACCGAACCAAGTCTCGACTGGCTCGGCGCGCCATAGAAAAAACAACACTCTAACGCAGAGGACGCGGAGGGTTCACAGAGGGCGCAAAGGCGCGTCGACCTTCGGTGCGCAGCGCCATTCTCCTCAATGTGTCGGAGCCGGCCGGAATTTCGCGACCGAAAATCGCCTTCGCGCCCTCCGCGTGTCGTTCGCGTCCTCTGCGTGAAAGTGTTATCTTTCCACGTCGTTCGGATGGGAGAGACGCGATGTGGTCGTTGCGGCGCGACAAGCTTGAAGTTCCGAGTCCCGAGCACTGCCTGCCCGGCCGCGCCATCAAGATGCGGGTCGCCGACCAGCATTTCGTCAACGGCCACAAGCTGGTCGGCCCCTATCCGGCGGGGCTCGAAGCGGCGATCTTTGGCCTCGGGTGCTTCTGGGGCGCCGAGCGCGTTTTCTGGCAGGCACCGGGGGTATGGACGACCGCGGTCGGCTATGCCGGCGGCTCGACCCCCAACCCGACCTATGAAGAGGTGTGCGGCGGGCGGACCGGCCATACCGAAGCAGTCCTGGTGGTTTTCGATCCGAAAGTGACGAGCTACGAAATGCTCCTCAAGCTGTTCTGGGAAGGCCACGACCCGACCCAGGGCATGCGCCAGGGCAACGATGTCGGCACCCAATACCGCTCGGCGATCTACACGACCTCGCCCGAACAGCGCCGCGCCGCCGAAGCGTCGCGCGAAGCCTACCAGGCCGGGCTCTCGACGGCGCGTTACGGCGCCATCACCACCGAGATCCGCGACGCCCCCGAATTCTATTTCGCCGAGGACTACCATCAGCAATACCTGGCCAAGAACCCGTTCGGCTATTGCGGCCTCGGCGGCACCGGCGTGTCCTGCCCGGTTGGCACGAGTGTGACCGCCTGACCTCACTCTACGTCGACGGCGACGCCTGCCCGGTGCGCGAGGAGGTCTACCGGGTCGCCACCCGCCTCGGCCTTATGGTCTTTGTCGTCTCCAACGGATCGCGCCCGTTGCGCCCGCCCGGATTGCCCAACGTGCGGATGATCCTGGTCGGTGAGGGGTCCGACGCCGCCGACGATTGGATCGCCGAGCGCATCGGCGCTTTTGACGTCTGCGTCACCTCGGATGTGCCGCTCGCCGCGCGGGCGCTCGAGAAGGGGGCTCGCGCGATCGGCCCGGACGGGCGGGTGTGGACGCAAGCGAATATCGGCGGGGCGTTGGCCGGGCGCGAGCTGTCGCGGCATTTGCGCGAATTGGGGGTCGCGACGCGCGGCCCGGCGCCGTTGACCAAGGCGGACCGCTCGCGGTTTTTGAGCGCGCTCGATACCGTGGTGCAGAAGGCCTTGCGCGAGGCCGCATCGTAGGACGGCATGGACGATTTGCCCGGCCGATTTTAAGATGCGGCGATCCTCGCCCAGGTCCGGCGATTTCCGGCACGAGAGGACACCGAGATGCCGAGCTTCGAACACCACGGCGCCCAGATCTATTACGAGGAATTCGGCCAGGGCTTTCCGATCCTGACCTTTGCGCCGGCCGGCCTGCGTTCGGTGATCGACGTCTGGAGCCAACCCTCGGCGCCGATCAATCCGACGACCGAATTCGCCGCGAACTATCGCGTCATCGCGATGGACCAGCGCAATGCCGGCGGCAAGTCGCGCGCGCCGATGACCGCGACGGACAACTGGGACAGCTATACCGCCGACCATATCGCCGTCCTCGACCATCTGCGCATCGACCGCTGCCATCTCTACGGCCAGTGCATCGGCGGCTCGTTCATCATCAACATGCTGAAGCATCACCCCGAGCGGGTCGCCGCCGCGGTTCTCGCCCAGCCGATCGGCCGGGTCGGCCCGATGGGCGCGGGGTGGAACGCCAACTTCAAGGGCTGGACCGAGACGCTCGGCGATCGGCCCGAGGCCACCGAGCACCTCCTCAACGCCTTTTACCAGAACCTCTACGCGGCGGGATTTGTCTATTGCGCCGACCGCGAGTTCGCGCGGACCATCAAGGCGCCCTGCCTCGTGCTCGCCGGCAACGACGAGGCGCATCCCTGGCCGATCTCCGAAGAGCTGTCGCGGCTGATCCCAGGTTGCGAATTCGTCAAGGAGTGGAAGACCGAGCCGGCGCTGACCGCCGCAAAGGCGAGCGTCAAGGCCTTCCTGGCGAAGCATACGCCGCGCCGGCGATAGCGCGGAGCCGGCCTTCGGCGGCCGGGCGGCTAACTAGCGGCAGCTTTGCAGCCAGGCCGCGGTGCGGCGCATGCCGCCGAAGGTGAAGATGTGCAGGCCGTCGATCGGCGGACCGGCATCCTCGCCCGCGACGAGCGCGTCGATCAGGGCATCGGGCGTGGCCTCGACCAGGATGCGCGCAAAAGCGGCATGGCCGCGCGCCAAAGCCCGCAGCGAGGCGCCGATGCCGCAGCGCACCGCAAACTTGGCGAGTGTCGTGACGCTGGCCGGTCCAGCGATCCCGACCCGCACCGGGCAGTCGATCCCCTCGGCGCGCAGCGTCGCGATCCAGCGCTGGATCGGCGCCGCGTTGAAGCCGAATTGGGTCACCAGGCAGACGTCCAGGCCGCTGCCTTGGGCCAGGGCGATCTTGCCGCGCAGCGCGCCCTCCAACACTGTGTCGCCGATGTTTGGATGGCCTTCGGGATAGCCGGCAAACGCGATCCAGCGCAGGCCGTGGCGCTCGAAGACGCCGCTTGCCAGCAGTGCCAGGCTGTCACCGAACGGTCCGGTGGGGCGGTCGGGATCGCCGCCGATCAGCAACGCACCGGTCACCTCCGCCTCACCCGCCGCGCGCCGCAGGAAATCGCTCACCTGGGTAAAGCTCGCCAGGCGGCGCGCCGCGATATGCGGCACCGGGTTGAACCCGGCGCGCCGCAATCTCGCGCAGGCGGCGACGATGTCGTGATGGGTGACGCTAGCGGGGTGATTGACAAATACCGTCATGCCGGTGGGAAACAGATCGCGCAGCCGCTCGCCGGCCAGCTCGTCGCTCGGCGAGATCTCGATCGAGACCGCCGCGAGCAGGTCCTGGCGGCGGTGCCCCTCGCCAGGCGGCGCAAGCGGCGACGGCCTGGTTGCGATGTCCATCAGCCGGAATCCCGCTTGCGCGAGATCACATACGACTCGTCCCAGAACCACAGCCCGCCGTGGCGCCGCAGGACCTCTTTGGTCGCCTCCAGATAGGCGCCGCTGCGGATTGCTTCCGACAGGCGTTGGTCCTCGATTTGGGCGACGTAGACAGCGGCATTCCAGGCGGCGAACAGTGTCGAGGTGCCGATCGACTCGCTGATTTCGCTAGGCAACGTGTGCATGTCATAACGGAACAGCGAGCGAGCGTCGGCATAGGCGCCGAAATTGAGCACCCGCCCGGCGCTCCCCAGCTCGGCCTTGGTCGCACGCAACAAGGCATGGCGATCGGTTGCGAACGGGTCCTCGCCTGGCCAGACCTGTTGGATGATCTCCAGCCCCGGGTCGTGGCCGTGCGAATGGATCGCGATTAGCCGGCCGCCCGGGGCCAGGCTTTTGGCCAGCGGAGCGATGATCCGGCGCGCCTTGAACTCGACCGGTGCACGGGCGCGGTAGGGTTGCGAAGCGATCACCAGATCGTAGCCGGCTTGGGTGAAGCCGCGGCGCGGGCGCACCTGGTCCAACAGAAACTTGTGGTCCTCGCGATAGATGACCAGCACGACCGGCTTCTCATAGACGAGGCTGCCACGTTGGCCTTCGCGGACCCGCCAATGCTCGGAGAGAAAGGGCTGCAGGTCGCCGATCTGTGCCTCGAAATCGTGGGCCGTCCCGCCGCTCAACGCGAGTTCATGCCACACCAAGCTGGTCGCCGAGGTCACCGAGCTCGGGGTCAGCCATGGCGCCTCGGAATAGGACATGTTGGTGATCACCAGCACCGCCGAGGGATGCTCGAACAGCCGGTCGGGCATCTTCTCAAGAGCGAGGCGAACGTCCTCGAGGCTGATCTCCTTGGCGACGATGTAGAACGGCATCGTCGGAAAGCGGTGGTGCATCGCGCGCATCGTGCGCGCAAGAACGGTGCCGTCGCCGGTGCCAGCATCGAACATGCGCAATGCCGGTGGGCGCGGGTGCAGGTTGGCCAGTTCCAGGCCGACCCGCTGGGCGATGACCCATTTCTCGCTGCAGGTGGTGACAAACAGCAGGTATTTCTGACGGTTGTCGTAAAACCGGAAATTCTGTGCGTCGCCGGCGATCGGCGGCGCCAGGATCGCCGACGGCGCAAGCGGGGTGCCATTGACCGCGGCGCCGGGTTGGTCCGCGATAAAGGCGCGCACCCGATCGACCGTCTCGGTCGTCACCCGCCCGCCGAGGCGCAGTCGGCCAACCAGCTTGCCGTCATTGACAGCGAGGCGGCCGAAGGTCGATTCGGCGATCCCGGCGCGCCGGCAGTACTGGGCGATGTCGCGCAACAGCGCTTCGCTCATCGGACGACCTCCCGGGACAGAGAAGGACAGTCGTGCGACTCGGTCAAGAAGTTTAATGCCCACTCTTCAAGTGGGCAATAGAATGGGATGCATCCCACTCATTCCGCCCACGGTAGGCCAAGATTGTCGGAACCAGCCGGATGGCGATGCTATAATTCGATCGGACGCCGGCATGCCCGTCGTCGCTTCCGTACGATCAAGGGGAGCATCATGAGGACCAGCCGCGATCGCATCCTCACCAGCCATGTCGGGAGCCTGCCGCGCCCCGACCCCCTGATCGCGGCGAACCGCGTCCGCGAGGCGGGCGCGACCGGCGGCGAGGCATCCTTCCAACAGCTGCTCTCGGCTTCGGTTGCCGACATCGTGCGCCGCCAGCGCGACACCGGCATCGATGTGCCCAATGATGGTGAATTCGGCAAATCGGTGACCCACCCTGTGCATTACGGCGCGTGGTGGAATTACGCCTTCCAGCGCTGGGGCGGGATCGAGTTCGGCGCGCCTGGGCAATACGGCCGGACACCACAGCGCTCGCGCCCGGGCGAAATCGTGCTGACCAGCCAGGACGACCGCCGCGACCGCCAGCGTTTCGCCGCCGCCTACAGCGATCCCGAGTCGGGAGTGTCGATGGGGCCGCGGCCCTCCACGGGACCCGTCTGCGTCGCGCCCTTGACCTACACCGGGCAGGCCGCGCTGCAGGCCGACATCGCCAATTTGCAGGCCGCACTCGCCGCCTCCGGGGTCGCGGAGGGCTTTGTTACCGCGGTCTCCCCGGGCAGCGCCTACCGCATCGGCAACAGCCACTACAAGAGCGACGAAGAGTTTCTCTACGCCTGCGCCGAAGTGATGCGCGAGGAATATCAGGCGATCGTCGAGGCAGGCCTCATCCTCCAGCTCGACGACCCGGCGACCGCGACCGGCTGGGACATGATCACCCCCGAGCCCGACCTTGCCGACTACAAGAAGTTCATCATGGTGCGGATCGAGGCCTTGAACCACGCGCTACGCGGCCTCCCGCCGGACCGCATCCGCTTTCATTTGTGCTGGGGCAGCTGGCACGGGCCGCACACCACCGACATCCCGATGCAGGACATCGTCGATGTGATGCTCAGGGTCAACGCCGGGGCCTATTCGTTCGAGGCCGGCAATGTCCGTCACGAGCACGAATGGAAAATCTGGCGGGACGTAAAGCTGCCCGACGACAAGCTGCTTCTACCCGGCGTTGTCAGCCACGCCACCAATGTCGTCGAGCACCCAGAGCTGGTCTGTGAGCGGATCGTGCGCTTCGCCAACATCGTCGGCCGCGAACGCGTCATCGCCTCCACCGATTGCGGTCTCGGCGGCCGCGTCCACCCGCAGATCGGCTGGGCCAAACTGGAAGCCCTCGCGCAAGGCGCCGCGCTCGCCAGCCGTCAGCTCTGGCGCTGAGAGATTGCAGCACAGGCCCTGCGCGGTTATTTCCTGCGCAGGCGCCGGCTTAGCTCAGCGGTAGAGCAACCGCCTTGTAAGCGGTAGGTCGTGTGTTCGATCCACACAGCCGGCACCAGTCTTCTTACTATCGCTGCGGCAGCGGGCAGAAGCCCTGGGCTTCGACCCCGAGCGCCGGATTGAACTTGCTGCGGAAGTTCTCGAAGGCGATCGCCGCGGTCAATTCGACAATCTGCGCTTCGCTGTAGTGCTCTTTCAGGCGGGCGAAGAACGGATCATCGACGCTTTTGTCGGTGATCGTCACCCGCTCGGCATAGTCGAGCGCGAGGCGTTCCGCTTCGCTGAATAACAAGCTGTCGCGCCATTGCGTTACCTCCGCCAGCTTTGCCTCGCCCTGATCGCCTTCCCTCACACGGAGGGAGTTGATGTCGATTCAGAACGGGCAGCCGTTGAGTGTGGCGACACGGAGATAGACGAGCGGCAAGAGCCCCTTGGGGAGCTGCCCCGACTGCTCGATCGCGGCGCCGAGCGCCCCGGCGGCGGCGAGGATCGGCGGGCAGTGCGCCATCACCTTGGTCGGGTTCAACAGATCGCCGAACCGCGCGCGCTGCCCGGCGAACACCTCCCGCAGGATCGGATCGCCGCCGTTATCCTCGATCTCGCGCACCCGTGGCATCGCTCCCTCCTCGGAGATCATCAACCGATCTTCTTATGGCATCGACGCCTCGCCATGACAATTTAGCTCGGTAATGGATTTCCCAGAGGGAGGAACGGGCATGAGCGACAAACAACGCACTGCGATTGTGACCGGGGCAGCCGGCGGGATCGGCCGGGCGCTGGTCGGCGGCTTACTCGGCGCCGGGCTGCGGGTCGCCGCGGTCGACCGCACCGCCGACGGGCTCGCGGCACTGGCCGAGAGCGCCCGCGAGCGCCAGCAGGGCGCCAACCTCATGACGATCGAAGCCGATCTGGCGCGCGACGAGGCGGCCGCAGAGATCGTCGCGGCGGTCCGCGCCCGGTTTGGCACGATCGACATCCTGGTCAACAATGCCGGGGTCGGCCAGGCGACGATCCGCACCGACAACCGGGAGCGCCCGATCAAGTTCTGGGAGGTGACGCCCGAACAGTGGAAGCTCTTCGTCGCGGTCCACAACAACGCGCCGATGGCGCTGTCGCGCGCCGTCGTCCACGAGATGATGGCGCGAGGCTGGGGCCGCATCGTCAATGTGACGACGAGTTTGGGTACGATGATCCGCGAGGGGTCGCCGACCTACGGCCCCTCGAAGGCCGCGCTCGAAGCTTTTTCGGCGATCATGGCGAAGGATCTCGCCGGCACCGGGGTCACCGTCAACGTCTTGGTGCCGGGCGGCGTCACCAATACCGGGATGGTGCCGCTCGAAGCGGGTTATGCGCGGGACGAGATGATCCAGCCCGCGGTGATGGCGCCGCCGCTGCTGTGGCTCGTTTCCGATGCCGCCGGAGCGGTCACTGGCCGGCGCTTCCTCGCGGTGCATTGGGACCCGGCGCTGCCACCCGATGAGGCCGCGCAGAAAGCCGGCGCGCCCGTTGCCTGGACCGATATCGCGACAATGCCGATCGAGCCGCCGCGGCGCGGCTAACCGGAGGGTCAGAGCGGGTGGCGGTCTTCGCTTGGCCGCCACGTGATTAGAATTTCGCGACCGGGTGTGATCCAGCGCGGGATGAACCCTTCGGGTCCCGTGGCAAACAGCTCGTCGAAGCGCGTATCCAGGATCCTCCGGAGGCGGTGCTCAAGATCGGAACCCAAGGGCCAGAGCGTCCACTGGTCACCGCCGAAGCGCACGAGCGCGCCGCCAATAGCCGCTTCACGGGTAGGTGCTGGGATGATCGGATTGGGTCTGGCGCTGTTGAACGGTAGGACCCGGATGTCGGGCAGGATGCCCATCTCCCACAGCACATTGACCAGTTCGACATGGCTGGGCACGACCTCCTCGGTCTCGTCGTGCAGGAGGTGATAGAGCACTCGCTGCCATGACGGCGGAGGTGGAGTGTTGACCGTCATGAGGACGCGTCGACGGCCCACCCGCTCAAGCTTCTCGATGAACGGCACGATGTCGCGCGTCAGATAGGCGACGTGGTTCGCCAGCGCGACCGTCCCCCGCGGCGGGTCGGCGGCGAGCCAATCGCCTTCGATGACGCGGGCATTGGCGATGCCCGCGGAGGCGGCGTTGGCGGCAAAGCCGGCGCCCATCGCCGCCGAGGGCTCGACATTGATGACCTCGCGGCAGCGCAGGGCGAGCGGCAGCGATACCCGGCCGCCACCGCCTCCGGCGTCGACAACGACATCGTCAGGCTCGATATACGAGGCGATGATCTCCATGTTCGCGTCGAGCGACCGCCGAGGATCGGATTTGAGAAGCGGGGCGTCGGCAGGGACGCCCGACCACGGGTCTCCCGGGGGCTGCGGGCCGCGCAGGCGCGTCCGTTGCGCCAATACTGCATCGACCCGCGCGGCATATCGTGCGGCGGCGCCGCCGAGATCGGTCATCGCCATGGCAATTCCCCTCCCTTTCACACCGCCGGCCGGGTGCGGATCTCCTCGGGCACCTTGCGGGGGAGGAATTTGCCGTCGGTGAGGGCGCCCTTGAGCTGACCACCCTCGACGACGATCTTGCCGCGCAGCATCGTCAGTGACGGCCAGGCGGCCAGATCGCGGCCCTCCCACGGCGAATAATCGGCTTCATGCATCTCGGCGGCGCGCACGATGTGGCGCTTGCTGGCGTCCAGAAGAACGATGTCGGCGTCCGAGCCGACCGCCAGCGCGCCCTTCCTCGGATAGAGCCCCATGATCTTCGCGGCGTTGGTCGAAACGAGCCCGACGAAATCATTGAGGCCGTAGCCGCGCTTTTCGACGGTCTCGGTGTAAATGAGGGAGACGCGCGGCTCGACCCCGGCGTTGCCGCCGGTGGTGTCGTCGATGCGGCGTCCCTGCAGCTTGATGCGCAACGGGCAGCAGATTTCATCGGTCGCCACGGTCTGGATCGCGCCGTGATCGGTCGCCGCCCACAATGCCGCCTGGTCCTCGGGGAATTTGAGCGAGGGGTAGGTGTGGTAGATCTGGCCGTTCGGTTTCTGGTAATCGCTCGAATTGTACATCAGGTACTGGTGCAGCGTTTCGCCGTAGATCGGCACCCCCTGGGCGCGCGCCGCGGCGATCGCCCTGACCCCGGTCGCGGCCGACGTGTGCATCATGTACAAGGCCGCGCCCTTGATGTTGGAGGCGAGCCGGATCACCCGGTTGAACGACAAATCCTCCGATAGCGTGTTGTGGACTTCGGCCATGTTCTCAAAGCCGGTGCGCTGCTCGCGCATCAGCTTGTCGTACATGTGCATGACGATGTCGTTGTCTTCGGCATTGATCGCGGCGATGCCGCCGGCCTCGGCCAAGACCTTCAGAACTTCACAGATGTCGCCGTGGTCGACCATGCGGCCTTAGCGCGAGGGGGTGATGTCGGTGGTGAACATCTTGACGCTGGGGTGACCGGCCGCTACCGCCTCGGCCACCTGGCCGAGCGTCGCCGGCGCGATTTTGCCCAGCAGCATGATGTGAAATGCATAGTCGCCATAGCACGCACCCGCCCATTGCTGCTGCCGCCGCTCGATTGCCTGCTGCACGGTGTCGCCGGCCTCGACCGCGGCAAAATCGATCGTCGTCGTCGTGCCGCCATGGAGCGCGGCCTGACTGACCCGCGAGGCCGGTTCGGTCAGTTTGGCTTCGCCGTCCGGCACCGGCATCGGCCAGTTGCAATGAACATGCGGGTCGATCCCGCCGGGAATGACGATCTGCCCCGAAGCGTCGACCACCCGTCCGGCGCCGAGCGCGGCAAGGCTCCCCGGTCCGCCGATCGCGGCGATCTTTTCGCCTTGAATGCCGATATCGGCCGGTTCGGGCCCCGAGGGCAGGACGGCCAGGCCGCCGGATACGACGATGTCGAGCATAGGAGGCTCCTTTATTCGGGGAATGCCGAATGTTGGACCGCGGCCGTCTCGGCCGCATGCGGGCGAGACGCGCGCGGTCCCAGCAGTGAGGGTGCGGCAAAGGCGAAGCGGTCGAGGATATCCGCCGGGGCGATGTCGTGGACCACAAAGACGAGCCGGCTGCGATGGTCGCCGTCAGGCCAGTCGTCGAGCCATTCCGGCGCGAACATCGCGTGCTGCGCCGCCTGGACGACGGCGGGGCGCTCCGGGCGGTCGGCAAAGCGCAGGATGCCTTTGACTCGCAGCAAGTCGTTGCCGCGGTCCATTGCCAGCCCGCCGAGGGCGCGGGCGAAATCGAGCCGGCTGATCGCGCCGTCGAGCACGATCGTGAAGGCGGCGATGCCGTGGCTGTGCGAATGATCCGACAGAGTTGACCCGTTATTCCCGCGAAAGCGGGAACCCAGGGCAATCGCTCCGTCGCCGGCTCCTGGACCCCCGCTTCCGCGGGGGTGACGAATAGAACCGTCGAACAGGACTGCCGCCGGATCGGCCGCCGCGGCGCCGGAGATGCGCTCGGCGCCCGGGTTGAGCGCGACGAGGCGGGCGGCGAGGGCGTCGCTGAATGGCGCGAGATCGGTCTTCGAGATGACCAGCGCGTCGGCTACTGCGGCCTGCCGCGCCGCCTCGGCAAAGCGCTCGAGCGTTGCGGCGCCGCTCACCGCATCGACCAGCGTCACCACCCGGCTGAGAACGAGGCGCTGGTCGAGCATCGGATCGGCGCCGAGGGTGAAGAGGATCGGCGCGGGATCGGCGAGCCCGCTGGTTTCGATGACGATCCTGCGAAACCGACGGATGCCGCCCCCATCGCGCCGCTCGATCAGGCTGCGCAGCGTTTCGGCCAGATCCTCGCGCACCGCGCAACACAGACACCCGCCCGGCAGTTCGAGCACCTCGCCTTCGATGAAATCGACGAGGAAATGGTCGATCGCGATCTCGCCGATCTCGTTGATGATCACCGCGGTGTCGGAAAATTCCGGCGCGCTCAGCGCCCGGCGAAGCAGCGTCGTTTTGCCGCTGCCGAGAAAGCCGGTCAACACGACCACCGGTAAGCTGTCTTGGGCGGGCGCGCTATCCACCGCGAAATCCTATCACCGAGCCGTCACGATCGTTTCACGATGCGGGGGCCGCGGGCAAGCGTTGCGACACCGTAGCGCTGTCAGCGCACTCGGAGCGCAACGTCGCCAGCATTGCCCGACCGGCACGGCGCCTTCGCCACGCAAGTGGTTGCATTCTCGTGTTTGCGTCAGCATCATGCCTGCCATAACGCCGGCGCAGGGAACACCGGCCGGGGAGTATGGGACACGCGCAGCATGGACCTTGGGGCCAGGCCGCAAGCGGCGGATACGGCCAATGACGTATTGCTCACGGCCACGGCGGTATCGAAGCGGTTTGGCGGCGTGCGTGCGGTCGAGGAGGTGTCGATAGCGGTCAAACGCGGCGCCATCGCCTCGATCATCGGCCCCAACGGCGCCGGCAAAACCTCGCTCCTCAATATGATCAGCGGGTTTTACCGACCCGACAGTGGCTCGATTACCTTCGATGGCCGCGACATCACCCGCGCCCGGCCGGCCGAGATCGCCCATATGGGTATCGCCCGCACGTTTCAGAACATCGCGCTGTTCGGCGGCATGACGGTGCTCGACAACATCATGCTCGGCCGTCATGTGCGGATGAAGGCGGGTATCCTGTCGTCGTTTGTCTACTGGGGCCTGGCGCAGAAGGAAGAGGTGGCCCACCGCGCCCGCGCCGAGGAGCTCATCGACTTTCTTGAATTGCAGGATTTAAGGAAGCAGCAGACCAGTGCCCTCGCCTATGGCCTCAGAAAGCGGGTGGAGCTGGCGCGCGCCTTGGCGCTCGACCCGACCCTCTTGCTCCTCGACGAGCCGATGGGCGGGATGAACCAGGAAGAGAAAGAAGACATGGCGCGCTACATCATCGACGTGAACGAGCAATGGGGCACGACGGTCATCCTGATCGAGCACGACATGGCGGTGGTGATGGACATTTCCGACCGGGTGACCGTCCTCGATCGCGGCCGCAAGATCGCCGAGGGCAGTGCCGCCGAGGTGCAGCGCGACCCCGCGGTCATCCACGCCTATCTCGGCGGCCATCACGAGCAGGAATGGGCAGCGGCATGAAGATCGACCTCACCCTGCCGCAGCTGTTGCGTCGCAACGCCGAACGCACGCCCGACCGGCCTGCCTTGCGCGAAAAGGACCTTGGCATCTGGCAGCCCTATAGCTGGCGGCGCTATTGGGAGGAGGTGCGCGATTTCGCCTCCGGTCTCGCCGCGGCGGGCTTCGGGCCGGGCGACAAATTGTCGGTGATCGGCGAAAACCGACCGCGCCTCTATTTCGCGCAGCTGGCCGCGCAGAGCCTCGGCGGGATCTCCGTCCCGGTCTACCAGGACGCGATCGCGATCGAACTGGCTTTTGTGCTCGATCACGCCGAAACGTCGGTCGTCGTCGCCGAAAACCAGGAACAGGTCGACAAGATCCTGTCGTTGAAGGAGCGGCTGCCGCATCTGAAGCTGATCGTCTATGACGATCCGCGCGGCTTGCGCAATTACGACGACCCGATCCTCAAACCGTTCGAGGTGGTTGCGGCCGAGGGCCGCGCTTTCGCCGCCGCCCATCCAGGCTACGTCGAGGCTGCCGTCGCAGCGGGCAAGCCCGACGATCTGACGCTGTTCTCCTACACCTCGGGCACCACCTCGCGGCCCAAAGGGGTGATGCTGACCCACGCCAACCTCTTGAGCCCCGCCGCGATGTTGGCTGCGACCGAAGGGGTTCGCCCGGACGACGAGCATCTCGCGTATCTGCCGATGGCCTGGGTCGGCAACTCGCTGATTTCGCTCGCTCTGCATTTGTGGGTCGGCTTTACGGTCAGCTTTCCCGAAAAACCGGAGACCCTGCAGCGCGATCTGCGCGAGCTCGGCCCGACGATTGCGCTGGCGCCGCCGCGCTACTGGGAAAACGCGCTGACCGCGATCATGGTGCGGGCCGCCGACGCGACGCCGCTGAAGCGCCATCTCTTCGATTATTTCCGCCGGGTTGCCGAGCGCGCCCAGCTGTGCCTCACCGAAGGACGGAAGGTGCCGCTCGGTCTGCGGCTGTTGCGCAGGGTCGGCGAGGTCGTGGTTTATGGTCCGCTGCGCGACCAGCTTGGTCTGCGGCGCGCCCGCTTGGTTTATACCGGCGGGGCGCCGCTCGGCGCCGAGACGTTCCGCTTTTTCCGCGCCGTCGGGGTCAATCTGAAGCAGGTCTACGGCGCCACCGAATTATCGGGCCTGTGCTCGGTACAGCCGGACGGCGAGGTTGATCCCGATACGGTCGGGCGGCTGCTTGCCGACATGGAAGTGCGGATCGACGATACCGGCGAAGTGCTGATCCGCTCGGACGGGCTCTTCCAGGGCTATTACAAGCAGCCCGAGGCGACCAGCGAGGCAGTCACCGAAGAGGGCTGGCTGCGGACTGGCGATGCCGGGTTCATCGACCGGCGCGGCCACCTCGTCATCGTCGATCGCGCCAAGGATGTCGGCAAGCTCGCCGACGGCACCGCGCTCGCCCCCCAATTCCTCGAAAACAAGCTCAAATTCAGCCCCTATATCGGCGAGGCGGTGGTCTTCGGCGGCGACAACCGGCCGTTTGTCGCGGCGATCATCGCGATCGACGTCGCCACCGTCGGCAATTGGGCGGAGCGGCGCAACCTGGCCTACACCTCGTTTCAGGATCTCAGCGCCCGACGCGAGGTGCGCGAATTGGTCCGCGACGAGATCAGGAAATGCAACGCCGCCTTGCCGGAACCGATCCGGCTGCGCCGGTTCCTCGTGCTCAACAAGGAATTCGACGCCGACGACGACGAGATCACCCGCACCCGCAAGATCCGCCGCCGCTTTGTCGCCGAGAAATACGCTGCGGTGGTCGAGGCATTCTACCGCGATGCCGCCGATGTCGAGCTCAATACCGAGATCACCTATGAGGATGGCCGCAAGACGATGCTGCGCTCGACGCTGGCGATCGGCGATGTCGACGAGCCGGGGCTGAGAGCCGAACCGGTGGCCCCGGCCGCGGGACGCGTTGCGGTGCCGGCCGAGTGAGGAGCCTTCGGCGGAGCGTGCCGCATGCCTGAGTTCGAATGGCAGTTCACGCTGGTGCTGTTGACCAACGGCATCATGATCGGCCTCATGTACGCGCTGATCGCGATCGGCTTTGTGCTGATCTACAAGGCGACTGACGCGATCAATTTCGCCCAGGGCGAATTCGTCATGTTCGCCGGCTTTATCTGCGCCGGGGCCGCCGCTCTGGCCGGTTTTCCGTTCTGGCTCTCGGCATTGCTCGCGATTGCCGGGATGATCGCGCTCGGCTTCGGGCTCGAACGCATCGTGCTGCGCCCCTTGATCGGGCGCCCGGTCATCGCCGTGGTGATGGCGACGATTGGGCTCGCGCAGGTGCTCAGAGGCGGCGCGGTGCTGGCATTCGGTGCCGGCACTCGGGCAATCGAGATGCCGGTCGGCGGCACGCCGCTCACCTTCGGCCCTGTCATGCTGTCGCAAGTCCAGCTCGTCGGCGCCGGGGTGAGCCTCGTCTTTCTCGCCGCCTTCAGCTGGTTTTTCCTCAAAAGCCGGGTCGGGGTCGCGATGCGCGCGGTGGCCGACAGCCAGCAGGTGGCGATGGCGATGGGGATCAACGTGCGGCGCTATTTCGCCCTCGCCTGGGCGATGGCCGGGTTCGTCTCGGCGCTGGGTGGGATAGTCTGGGGGGCGATGCTTGGGGTCGATAATCAGCTGGCGCAGGTCGGCCTCAAGGTGTTTCCGGTGGTGATCCTGGGCGGGCTAGATTCGGTGCTGGGCGCCGTCGTCGGCGGGCTGATCATCGGCATCGTCGAGAGCCTGGCTGCCGGCTATATCGACCCGTTCGTCGGCGGCGGCACCAAGGACTTCACCCCCTACGTGCTGATGATCGCCGTATTGATGGTGCGCCCGGAAGGCATGTTCGGGCGCCGCCGCATCGAGCGCGTCTAGGCGAAGGGTGGGCAGGGGATCATGTTCCACCGCGAAGCGGGCGTCTTCAAGACCAGCTACGCCGCCGATATGGCGCTCTACCCGCTGCCGATCGCCAAATGGACGGTGGCGGCGTTTGCCGGGCTGTTCATAGCCGTCGTGCCGTTGGCGTTCGGCGAATACGCCCTCTCGCTGATAAATCTGTGCCTGATCGCGGTCGTCGGTGCGCTCGGCCTCAACATCCTGTTGGGCTATACCGGGCAGATTTCGATCGGGCAGGGCGCCTTCATGTCGGTGGGCGCCTATACCGCGGCGAATTTGATCGTACACCTCGGCATGCCGTTCTGGATCACGATCCCTGCCGGCGGGCTGATGGCGGCGCTGATCGGCCTCCTGGTCGGCATCCCGTCATTGCGCATCAAGGGGATTTACCTGGCGATCGCGACCTTGGCTGCGCAACTGATCATCGAATGGACGATCAATCACGTTACCTGGATCTCGGGTGGCGTGCAGGCCTCGATCGAGATCCCGCGCCCGTCCTTGTTTGGCCATCCGATCACCTCCGAGGCGGGCATCTATCTCTTTTTGATGTTCTTCGTGGTGCTGGCAATTGTCGGCACCTTGAACCTGGTGCGCAGCCGCATCGGCCGCGCCTTCATCGCCATCCGCGATCAGGACATCGCTGCGGAGATCATCGGCATCAACATCTTCCGCTATAAGCTCTATGCGTTCGCGATCTCGTCCTTCTATGCCGGGATCGCCGGCGTCCTCGAAAGTTATTATCTGGGGATTGCCAATTACGAACAGTTCCAGCTCGACGTCTCGATCGATTACCTGGCGATGGTGATCATCGGCGGCCTGGGGTCGATCCTGGGCTCGATCTTCGGCGCCATCTTCGTCACCTTGCTGCCGATCGTGACCCGCTGGGTGCTCGATGGCGTCGGTGGGCTGTTCTTCACCGAGGCCAATCTGGATAATAGCGTTCCCCACCTGCGGCTCGTGATCTTCGGCAGCCTGATCATCTTCTTCCTGGTCGTCGAGCCGGATGGATTGGCTCGGTTGTGGCGAAATATACGAAGCTACTTCCGCGCATGGCCATTTTCCTATTAAATCGAGACAACAAAGGGAGGATCGAGATGACCCGCATATTAAAGACGGCGCTGGCGCTCACGGTGGGCGCGGCAACCGGGCTGGGGCTTGCCGGATCGGCGGCTGCTCAGCAGAAAAAGATCGTGATCGGCGTGACCTGCGACCGCACTGGGCCGACGCAGATCGTCGGCACCGTGCTGTGCCCGGCGGAGCACGACTATTTCGACTTCGCCAATGCCAACCACCTGCTCGACGGCTACACGATCGACCATCCCGAGATCGAGACCGGCTATAAGGTACCGCCGGCCGTTGAAGCCTACCAGCGCCAGAAACAGGAAGGCGCGATCATGATGCCGATCTACGGCACGCCGCAGACCCATGCGCTGAACGAGCGGCTCGAAGCGGACAAGATCGTGGGGACGACGCCCGGCTTCGGGATCGCCGCCTCGGCCGACGGTAAGAAATACCCGTATCTGTTCCCGATCGCCGCCAGTTATTTCTCTCAGGGCGCCGCGGCGGTAAAATTCGCCAAAGATCAGCTGGGCGGCAGCCTGAAGGGCAAGAAGATCGCCTATATCTACTTCGACAACCCGGCCGGCACCGAGCCGATACCGGTCATCAAAGACCTGGCGGCACAGGAAGGGTTCGAGTTGCGCACCTTCGCCGTGCCGCCGCCGGGCATCGATCTTTCCGCCCAGATGCTCGACATCACGCAGCGCTTTCACCCCGACTTTGTGATCTCGCATCTGTTCGGCAGCTCGCCGGCGCAATCGATCAAGGCGTTCAAGGCCAACGGCTATCCGCTGTCGAAGGTGGTCGGGCTGGTGTGGGCCTCGAGCGAAGCCGACATCAAGGCGGCGGGCGGCTGGGGTGTCGCGCAGGGCTACAACACGATGCAGTTCGCCGGTGCCGGCGATGACTACCCGGTCCGTCAGTCGATCAAGGCGATGTACAAGAAGGAGGGCAAGTCGCTCCCGGCGGGCATGGACACCACGGTCTACTACAACCGCGGCCTGTTCAACGCGGCGATCGAGGTTCAGGCGCTGAGCAACGCGCTCAAGCTGACCAACGGCAAACCGCCGACCGGGACCGACGTGAAGCAGGGCATGGAGCAGATCCACGGTTTCACCCTGGGCGGTCTGGTCCCGCCGCTGCAGATTACGGCGGCCGATCATGAAGGCGGCGGCTGGGTTCGGATCTTCCAGGTCAAGGGCAACGGGTTCGTCCCGGCGACCGGCTGGTTCAACGCCTATCGCGATGTCGTGTGGCAGCAGGTCAAGGCCGCGGAGCAGACGCAATAGCCGGGTCGTCCGACGCCCGATCGCCTTCGACGATCGATCGATGCTGGCGCTCAACAACATCGAAGTCGTCTATGACGGCGTCATCTTGGTGCTGAAAGGCGTCTCGTTGAACGCCGAGGAGGGCCACATCACGACCCTCCTCGGCGCCAATGGCGCCGGCAAGACGACGACCTTGAGGGCGATCTCGGGGCTGCTGCGCACCGAGCGCGGCCAGGTGACCAAGGGCAGCGTCGAGCTTGACGGCGAGCGGCTCGACCGCCTCCAACCCTTCGATGTGGTCAAGCACGGGGTGGTGCAGGTTTTCGAGGGCCGGCGGGTCTTCGAGAACCTGACCGCCGAAGAAAACCTGATCGCCGGCGCGCATAGCCGCGGTAATCTCGCCGAGGTGCGTGCGTCGATCGACCAGGTCTACGACAGCTTTCCCGTGTTGAAGGAGCGCCGGCACCAGCGGGCCGGCTATCTCTCCGGCGGTGAGCAGCAGATGCTGGTCATTGGCCGGGCGCTGATGTGCGACCCCAAGGTGATCCTCCTGGACGAGCCCTCGCTGGGTCTGGCGCCGATGGTGATCGAGGAAATCTTCGGCGTCATCCACCGGCTCAAAGAGGAGCGAAAGCTCACGGTGCTGCTGGTCGAGCAGAACGCCGCTTTGGCGCTCGACATCGCCGACCACGGCTATGTCATGGAAAACGGCCGCATCGTCCTCGAAGGCCCGGCCGACAGCCTGCGCGAGAATTCCGATATCAAGGAATTCTATCTCGGGCTCAACGAGGCCGGCGCCCGGAAATCCTACCGCGACACCAAGAATTACCGCCGGCGCAAGCGCTGGCTGTCCTGATGCGGCCGTGCTGAGCGCGGCGGGGTTCGCGGTGCCGGTCGCCTGGAACTTGAGCGGGAGCGAGCAATATCTGACAACGGCTGAACAAATTGCGGCGGGCTTTCGCTATGCCGTTTCCGGCGGCGTGCCGCGGCGCGCGCTCGTGGTGGCGCTCGTCGTCGGCACGATCCTCAACCTGATCAACCAGGGTGACGCCATCCTCGCCGGCGGACCGATCGATCTGCCGAAATTTCTCTTGAATTACGTCGTGCCCTATTGCGTCAGCACCTATGGTGCGGTGTCCTATCGCTTGCACCTCGCCCGCCGTCAAACCGAGAAGCGCCCCTGAAATGTCCCTCCCGAAGATCGCGGTCATCGGTACCGGCGGCACGATTTCCTCGCTCGGCGCCTCCAGCATGGATGTCCTCGACTACCCCGATTTCGGGCAAAAACTGTCGTGCGAGGCGCTCCTCGACCGCTTTCCCGAAACCCGCCTCGTCGCCGATCCCGTCCCGGTCACCTTCCGCCAGGTCGGCTCGACCGCGATCGGCCCGGCGGACTGGCTCGAACTGCGCGCCTTGATCCACCGCCTCGCCGACGAGGATCGGGCGATCTCCGGGTTCGTCATCCCGCACGGCACGGCGACGCTCGAAGAGACCGCGTTCTTCCTCAACCTGACGCTCGGCGTCGCACAGCCGGTCGTCTTGGTTGGGGCGCAGCGCCCGGCGAGCGCGCTCGGGACCGATGCCGGGACTAATCTCGTCAACGCACTGCAGGTCGCCGGCTACGAGGAGGCCCGAGGCCTCGGAGTCCTCGTCGTCCTCAACAACGAGATCCATCCGGCGCGCGACGTCGTCAAAACTTCGACCTACCGGGTGCAGACCTTCCGCTCGCTCGATTACGGCCCCTTGGGCCATGTCGATGGCGACGGCCCGCATTTCTTCCGCGCGCCCTTGAAGGCGCACATGCCCGATACGCCGTTCGCGACTGCTGAGATCGCCGCCCTGCCGCGGGTCGACATCCTCTATTCCTATGCCGGGGCCGATGGCGATCTGGTCGAGGCG
>DASYZD010000219.1:0-4667 GCA_035946655.1 Allostellaceae bacterium
CTTGGTTCGGGGATGGGGGCGATCTGGGCGGATTGGCTGCGGCGGCAACAGGAGGCGATCGACGCCAACACGCGGTCCTTCCTGCAGATGTTCGAATGCCGCAATCCCGCAGACTTCGCGCTGATCCAGCAGCAGTGGCTCGCTGACGCCGCCCGGCGCGGCGCCTCCGACATCAGTGTGCTCGCCGGCGACTCGATCGCGCTGACCTGCCGGGTTGCCGGGGCCGGTCGCCATGGCGGGCGCAGCCACTCGCCGCCGGTGCCCAGTGCAGGGCGGCCGAAAGCCGGCGAGGAGCCGAGCCAGCGCGCCGCCGCCGACTGAGCCGGCTCACTCGATCGACACCGGGTTCAAAGCGAGGGGGTGGATGATGACGTATCGCGTTCTTTATGGAGAGGTCTTGGCGATGGCGAGCCCGGATCGGCACCTCGATGAGCGGGTGCGGGCCGAGCGGTTCAGCACCGAGCACGAGGCGCTGACGCGTGCCCGCGAACTGCTCGAGGAGGATCTCAGCACCGTGGTCGCGGTGTGCGATCACGCCGGCAATGTGCTGAGCGGCGTGCGCCTGCAGCTCAGATTGGGCTACGCCGGCGATTGAGGCGTCGAGCCTCACGCCGCGGCGAGGAGCCGCTCCAGCGCGGAGAGTGCCTCCGGTTCGACGAGGGTTGGCGCGTGCCCGACGCCGTGCACCGTAACGAGTTCGCCCTTGGGCAGCGTCTCGACCATGCGCCGGGCCTGGGTTTCGGAGAGGACGTCGCTGTCGGTGCCCCAGATGATTTGGGTCGGGCACGGCAAGGTCGCCAGCGCCGTCCACGACACCGGAGGGGGCTGCGCCGCGCGGGTCAGCCGCTGCTCGATATAGGCCGGGTCCATCTTCCAGCCCCAGCTGCCGTCAGGGCGCTCGCGGAGCACGCCGAGCGCGGTCTCTCGCTGGTCCTCGAGCGGCCGGGCGGCGGTGATCGGCGAAGTCTGCCGGCGGTATTCGAGCGCGGCCTCGAGATTCGGGAAGCTGTCGGGCCGGTTGCCGACCATCGTCGTGATCCGGCTGCTGCCCAGTTCGGCATCGGGACCGATGTCGTTGAGCGCCAGCGCCAGCAGCCGCCGCGGATGCCGCACGGCATAGGCCATCGCAATGCGGCCGCCCATCGAGGTGCCGACCAAGATAAAGCGGTCGAGCCCGAGCCGATCGACAAAGGCCGCGAGGTCGCCCGCCTGGTCGGCGTAGCGGTAGGCGCCCTCGCCCGACCATTGGCTCTCGCCATGGCCGCGCACATCGACGGCGATGATCCGCGCGCGATCGCACAGCCGCCGCGCCATCGCGCTGAATGCCTGGGCGCTCGAGGTGTAGCCGTGCACGCATACGACCGGCAGCGCGTCGGGCGGAGCCCCGGCGGCGCTCCAGTCGAGATAATGCAGCGCGAGGCCGTTGACCGTGAGATGCTTGGCGACCGGTTGCAATCGCATTGTCATGACAGACCCCATCCCTCGGCGGATTACCCATAGTGCCAAACCCCAGCCCCTGCGTACCAGCGATTCCGTGGCTCCGGCGCTCAGGCGACAGCGGCGGCGCGGTCGAGGGCCTGTTCCAGCTGGTCGCCTGTATGCTGGGGCGGGCCTTGCGCCTGCGGTTGAGGATCGACAAGATCGGATCGGCGGCGCGAACTCGACAGCAATTGAGAGCAACATCGCGCCCATCAAAACAGGGGGGTCACGATGGTGCGACGATTGTTCATTGCCTTTGTTGGATTGGTTGCGGTGAGCACAGCGCCGGCGCACGCCGCCGACGTGGCAAAGACCCTGACCGATCTCGAACAGGTTTGGGTCGCGGCGCTGGTCAAGGGCGACACAAAATCGCTCGACCAAATGCTTGCGGCCACCTATGTCGACGGTGATGAGGCGGGCGGCCGCAGCAGCAAGGCCGAGGTGCTCGGGGTGCTCAAATCGGGCGATCTCAAGCTCGCCTCGATAACCGCGTCGGACATGAAGGTGTACCCCTACGGCAACGCCGCTATCGTGACCGGGACTGCTGCGCAGGACGGTTCGTTCAAAGGACACTCGCTTGCCCCCAAAATCGTGTTTACCGACACCTTTGTGAAGCAAGGCGGCAAGTGGCGGGCGGTTGCCTCGCAGCGGACCACGCTTCCCGGCAAGTGACACGCTTCCCGGCAAGTGACACTCGGCCGCCCGCCTTGCGCAAGGCGGGCGCGCGCCGTACCTATGATTTGATCCCCGACGACGCGGAGGAATGGCGGTGATGCATCTCGCCACAACTTATCCCGTACGGAGCCGGAAGTGAGCGACAACCCCGCCGAGCCTGTCGTTGATCTCGCCTACATCGGGCGCGCTTTGCAGCGGCTGACCACGGAAATGGCCGCATTCCGCGACGAAATGCGGGTGCAAACCGCAATGATCGCACGCCAGGACGCGGCGATCGTGCGGCTGGCTGCTTCAATTGCCGGCCACGATGCGACGTTGGACGCCATGCTCGATCAGCTTCGTGCGATGGTCGCCCAGCATCAACGCACGGCTGATCGGGTGCGCCTATTGGAAGAACAGGGCTGATCTGTTGCCAAAGCACCGGGTCGCTCGTACCTATAATTCTCACCGGGTAATGACGGTCCTTTCGGGCGGCGGGGAGAAGAGGAGGGCGCGATGAAGCTCCACGACGAAAAATTGTTCCGGCAGCATTGCTACATCGACGGCGAGTGGGTCGATGCGATCAGCCGCGCGACGATAAAGGTCACCAACCCGGCCAATGGCGAAACGCTCGGCACCGTGCCGAAGATGGGCGCCGAGGAGACCCGGCGGGCGATCGAGGCGGCGGATCGGGCGGGGCCCTCGTGGCGCGCCAAGACCGCCAAGGAACGCGCCCAAATCCTGCGCCGCTGGTTCGACCTCCTGATGGCGAACCAGGAGGATCTCGCCACGCTGATGACCGCCGAGCAGGGGAAGCCCTTGGCTGAAGCCAAGGGTGAGATCGCCTATGCCGCCGGCTTCATCGAATGGTTTGGCGAAGAAGGCAAGCGCATCTATGGCGACACCATCCCGGCGCACGGCACCGACAAGCGCATCGTCGTCATCAAGGAGCCGATCGGGGTGTGCGCCGCGATCACGCCGTGGAACTTCCCGGCGGCGATGATCACCCGGAAATGCGGGCCGGCGCTCGCGGCCGGCTGCACGATGGTGTTGAAGCCGGCGAGTGCGACGCCTTATTCGGCCCTGGCCCTCTGTGAACTGGCCGAGCGTGCCGGGGTGCCGAAGGGGGTCTTTTCCTGCGTCACTGGCGGGGCCACCGAAATCGGCGGCGAGATGACCTCGAACCCGACCGTGCGCAAGCTGACCTTCACCGGCTCGACCGAGATCGGCAAATTGCTGATGGAGCAATGCGCCGGGACGGTGAAAAAGGTCTCGCTCGAATTGGGCGGCAACGCCCCGTTCATCGTCTTTGACGACGCCGATATCGAGATGGCGGTCCGGGGCGCGATTGCCTCCAAATATAGGAATGCCGGGCAGACCTGCGTCTGCGCCAACCGCATCCTGGTGCAGGACGGGGTCTATGACGCCTTTACCAAGCGCCTCGCCGAGGCCGCCGGGGCGATGAAGGTCGCCGACGGGTTTGAGCCGGGCGCCGTCATCGGCCCGCTGATCGACATGAAAGCGGTCGAGAAGGTCGAGGCCCATATCGGCGACGCGGTGAAGAAGGGCGCCAAGATCGTCATCGGCGGCAAGCGCAGCGCATTGGGCGGCAGCTTTTTCGAGCCGACCGTCTTGACCGACGTGACGACCGACATGCTGATCACCAGGGAAGAGACCTTCGGCCCGGTCGCGCCGCTCTATCGCTTCAGAAGCGAGGCCGAGGCGATAAAGATGGCCAACGACACCGAGTTTGGGCTCGCCGCCTATTTCTACAGCCGCGACATCGGCCGCATCTGGCGCGTCGCCGAGGCGCTCGAATACGGCATCGTCGGCATCAATGAGGGCATCATCTCGACCGAGATCGCGCCGTTCGGCGGCATGAAGGAAAGCGGAATCGGCCGCGAAGGCTCGAAATACGGCATCGAGGACTATCTCGAAATCAAATACCTGTGCATGGGCGGCATCGACCGCTGATCCCAGTCATTGCGAGCGAAGCGGGGCAATCTCCGGCCGCCGCGCATCATCCGGCCGGGATTGCTTCGCCATGCTTGCAATGATGAGCTGGACGGCCCCCTGCTGCCCGGCCTCGATGCGCCTTACGGTGGCGCACCGGGTCGTGCGGGCCGGGGCTGCCGCCGGCTCAGTTTACTTGTAAAAGGGCTGGAGTGGTTTAGCGCAGTGGCGAGAACGCGGCCGGGACCACCAGCATGTTCTCCTGCTTGACGAACATGCCGCGGGTGGCCGGCGGCCAGGTGCCGTCCCTGCGGGATTCCTCGCGGATGCGGAAGCGCTCGGCCGCATCCTTGTAGGCCCAGATGTGGATCCACTGGTTCAGCGGCCCGAGCTCGGTGTGGCCGGCGGCGGCGAGCGGCGACAGCTTGACCCGCCCCGGGACCCGCTCGGCCCATTTCTCGATCACCGCCGGGGCTGAGCCGGGCAGCATCGTATAGGTGCGGATCTCGTAGAGGTTGCCGTGCTGGCGCGGGGTGAAGGCCGGGCAGAACGGCGCCGCGACGGCGATCTTGCTTTCCATC
>DASYZD010000220.1:0-2144 GCA_035946655.1 Allostellaceae bacterium
CGCTCGGCATCGCCCGTATCGAGGAACCGACCCTGCGGCCGGCCGGGCGACACCCCGGCCGCATCGTCGGGCCGCACCGGGTAGGAGCTGCTCTTGATCCCGGTGCGCAGGCCTTTGAGCACCCAGTTTGCCATCGCGCGCTCCTAGCGGTCGCACTCGGCGTTCGACAGCGCGAAACTCGCCAGGATGATCGGGAAATCCTGGAACGCGAAATTCTCGGCCGCGAGATGAAATCCGTGCCAGTTGGCGAACGAAGGCGGGGTTATGCGATAGCGCGCCACGGCGCCGTTTGCGTCGAGCCGCAGCCAATGAAAGGCCGCCCCCGATGGCGCCTCGACCGCGGATAGGGCGCTGCCCTGACGCCATTGGGTCGGAGGGGAACAGACCTCGCCTTCCGGGAGCGCGGCGAGGATCTGGCCGATGATCGAGGCCGACTGTTCGGCTTCACCAAACAACACCCGCAGCCGGGCATAACCGTCACCCTGCGGCTCGGTCGGAACCGCGAAATCGACCGAGTCATAGGCGGCATAGGGAAAGGCCTTGCGGATGTCGCCCGGCCGCCCCGAGGCGCGCGCGATCGGCCCGACCAGCCCGTAGGCAATCGCCTGGTTCAGGGTGACGATGCCGACCTCCTCCAGCCGGTCGAGAAAGCTGCTGGAATACCGCAGCATCCGGTAGAGATCGTCCAGACGCCGCGCCAGCTCGGGGATCGCCGCGGCCAGGTGCCGGCATTGCCTGGCGGAAAGGTCGGCGCCGAGCCCGCCCGGCGCGACCATCCCAAAGAGGTAGCGGTGGCGCGCCGCCTCGCAGCTGAGGCGCAACAATTCCTCTTCGATCAGCGCCGCCTGGCTGGTCGCCACCGCCAGCGCCGTCGAATGGCAGATGCCGGTGATCGCCGCGGCGTGGTGGCGCAGCCGTTCGAGTTCTGCCAAGACGGTACGCAGCGCGCCGGCGCGCGGCGGCACCTCGACGCCACAAATCGCCTCGACGGCCTCGCAGAACGCCAGCCCGTGCGCAAATGCCGCCGTCCCCGAGAAGCGCTCGGCGAGCAGCAAGACGCGGTCGACCGGCTGCCCCTCGGCGATCTTCTCGACGCCGCGGTACTTGTAGAAAAATCGCGGGATCGTACGGATCACGTCCTCGCCGACGGTTTCCAGGAGGAAATGCGCCGCCTCGGCGAAATCCGAGAAGACCGGGCCAATCGGCATCGCAAAAGCGCCCGGCGCGGCGACCACGGTTGCCGGCTCCCAGTGCGGCTCGTGCTCGCGGGTATCGAGCGGCCGGGTCGCATCGAACGCCCGGCGCATCGGGTTGACGCCCTCGGGCCAATCCTCGTGGAGGACGAAATCGCCGAGCCGCGGATGCCCCTCGAAGCTCAGTCCAAACAGGTCCTCGCCCTCGCGTTCGTGCCAGTCGGCCGAGGGTCCATTGTGAAGTCCGCTGATCGACGGAACCACCTGGGTCCCCCGATCGAGCCGCAGCTCGACATGGACCCAGGGAAACCCGGAATTTTTGTAGAACACATAAACCAGCAGCCATTCGGGCTCTTCGTCGATGATGAGGGTGGCGAAGGCGAAGTCGAGTTCGGCCATCAGCCACTGGCAGACCGGCTGCAAAGCCACGGCCGGGACGGCGATGCGGCAGCTTCGGCCGCCATCATCGAGCGCGGCGGAGACCTGCCCCGGCCATCGGCTTTCGCACAGTGCGGCGAGGTCGGTGTCGGGCGTGGCCATCGCTATATGCCTAGCCGCCGATGGCTTTTGCCGCCGCTGCCAGCAGCGCGCTCAGCTGGTGCGGCACATAGATGCCGATCGCCACGAGCGGCAGCGCGGCGAGCGCGATCGTCGCCGTGCATGGCAGCGGGATTGCCCGAGCCGCCGGCATTGCCCCGGCGCCAAACGCCATCCGGTTGAGGTGATACATGACGGCGCAAAAGGCGATGACGACAAAGGCCGCGAGCAGCGCGATCGTGACGTACTGGCCGCTGGCAAGCCCGCCTTTGAAGATCAGCAACTCGCTGAAAAACAGCGCGAAGGGTGGTGCCCCGGCGATCGCAAAGCCACCCGCGACGAGCGCGAGCGCGGCGATCGGCGAAGCCCGGACGAGGTTGCGGACCGCGGCGATCTCTTGGGTCCCGGTCGCCA
>DASYZD010000221.1:0-10299 GCA_035946655.1 Allostellaceae bacterium
CGCGCGCGGCGTTGTTGGCGAAGCGCGGGTCGTCGCGCAATTCCTCGCGCCCCATCGCCTTCAAGAGGTTGTGCCAATGCTCCTCGACCGCGACGTTGAGCGCGACATAGCCGTCAGTGGTCGGGTAGACGCCGAGGGGCGAGCGGCCGTGGCTCGAATTGCCGGTGCGCGGCGGCACCTTGCCGGTCTCGAAGTACGCTTGGAGGGGCGAGGTCAGTGTGGCGTAGGCGGCTTCTTCCATCGCGACTTCGACGAGGCGGCCCATTCCAGTGCGTTCGCGCTCGAAGAGCGCGGTCAGGGTCGCGGCATAGAGATGGATGCCGGAGAGGAAATCGACGACCGCAGGCCCGGCCTTGACCGGCGGCCCGTCAGGAAACCCGGTCGTGCTGATGAGGCCGGAGACCGCCTGGATCGTCAGATCCATCGCCAGATTGTCGCGGTCGGGTCCTGAGAGGCCGTACCCCGAGCCCGAGGCGTAGACGAGGCGAGGGTTCAATTCGTGCAAGACGCTCCAGCCGACGCCGAGCCGGTCCATCACGCCGGGGGCGAAGTTTTCGAGGAGCACGTCCCCTTTCCGGGCCATCTGGAAGAGGAGGGCGCGGCCGCGCTCGTCTTTGAGGTTGAGGGTGATCGCCCGCTTGTTGCCGTTGAGCATGGCAATGGGGAAGGTCGTGCTCTTGCCGGGAGGGGCGCGCCGGCGCAACGGCTCCCCCTGCGGCGGCTCGATCTTGATGACGTCGGCTCCGGCCTTCGCCATCAACATCGTCGCATAGGGGCCCTGATAGACCTGGCCGAAATCGAGGACGACGATCCCGGCCAATGGCCGGTTGGCGCGGGGCACGGCCGTGCTCACCGTCCCTTGAACGGGCGCGGCGGACGCTTTTCGGCGAAAGCGAGCGCCGCTTCGTGGAAATCTTCCGTCAGGTAAAGCTGGAACGGCGCGGCGATGAATTGCGCCTCGCGGGTGACGCGCTCCAGATACCAGCGCCGGGTGCGCACGGTCGTCCGCACCGATAAGGGCGGGTTCTTGGCGACCGCCCGCGCGAGGTCGCGCGCCACCTCGAGATGCTGACCCGACGGGGCGACCCGATTGAAGATCCCGGCGGCGAGCCCTTCTTCGGCGGTAAAGAAGCGCCCGGTCAAGGCGATCTCCTCGCCAAAGGCGGCGGCGTTGCGATAGTGAAACAGGGCCCAATAGCGCGAGGCACCGAGGCCACGGGAGGTTTCGGTCAATTGGAACCGCGTTCCGGCCTCGGCGACAATGAGGTCGCATTCGAGCGTCAGCCCGAGCGCGAGCCCCAGCACATAGCCGTGAACGGCGGCGATCACCGGCTTCCAGTTGACCGATTTGGTCAAGAGATCTGCGGAATTGGTGCCGCGGCCCTGCGGCCCGCCGAGCTTCTGGAATTCCTCGCGGCTCCTCAGCTGGCGCTGGCGCACATCGGCGCCGCTCGAAAACGCGCGGCCGCGGCCGGCGAGGATCGCGACATCGGCCTCGGGATCGAGGTCGAAACGGTGCAGCGCCTCGTCGAGTTGGCGCACGACCTCGTCACTGACGGCGTTCAGCTTGTCGGGCCGGTTGAGCGAGATCGTCGCGATCCGCTCGGCGCATTCGTAGATGACGAAATTGTCTTCGGACACCGCTCCCTCCCGCTGCGCGATCTGGCGCGCGGAGCTTGCGGGCGAAAGCGCGGGGCTGTCAACGCCGGCCCCGGGGCGCTCGATCGTTGCAATGGCGCGGTGATGATGTTGAGCTTGCCGCGCGGGGCTGCGCGTCGGGTGAAAGATGATCGGCTTGGGGGTTTGGGGGCGGCGTCTGCTGATCGGGTTGCCGTTCTTCTGGCTCGCGGTGTTTTTTCTGCTGCCGCTGGCGATCGTCGCCGGGATCAGCTTTACCGAGAGCGCCGATACGATCCCGCCCTACCGGCCGCTCCTCAGCCTGTCGTCGGCTGGGCTGGAGAACGGCGCCACCCTCGCCAATTATCGCGAATTGGCACAAGGGTGCCTGAGCGTCTACGCGACCTCGCTCGGCAATGCCGCGCTGGCGACGGTGCTGTGTCTCCTGATCGGCTATCCGCTAGCCTTTGCCATCGCCCGCGCCCCGGTGATGTGGCGCAACCTGTTGGTGTTTCTCGTCATCCTGCCGTTCTGGACGAGCTTTCTGATCCGGGTTTACGCCTGGATCGCGCTGTTGCAGCCAAGCGGCCTCGTCAACCGGCTGCTCCTCGCCGCGGGACTAGTCGAGGCGCCGGTGCCGCTCCTCTACAACGGGTTTTCAGTCGAGCTCGGGCTCGTCTATTCCTATCTGCCGTTCATGATCCTGCCGCTTTATGGCGCCCTGTCGCGGCTCGACGAGCGCCTCCTCGAAGCCGCCGCCGACCTCGGCGCACCGCCGTGGCGCGTGTTCGTCGGCGTCATCCTGCCGCTGACCTTGCCGGGGATCGCCGCCGGCATGCTCTTGGTCTTTGTTCCCGCGGTCGGCGAGTTCGTCATCCCCGACCTCCTGGGCGGTCCCGATACGCTGATGATCGGCAAGCTGTTGTGGCAGGAGTTCTTCGACAATGTCGATTGGCCGGCCGCGTCCGCCATCGCGGTAGCGCTGGTGGCGGTGTTGACCCTGCCGCTTCTGGTCGCCCAGCGCCTGGTCGGGCGGGCACAGGTGACGTGATGGCGAGCCGCGGCGGCACGGTTCTTCGCCTCGGCGCGCTCGCGTTCGGGTTCGGCTTTCTCTATCTGCCGATCGGTGTTCTCGTCGCCTATTCGTTCAACACCTCGCGGCTGGTGACGATCTGGGGCGGGTTGTCGACGCGCTGGTATGGCGCGCTGTTGGACGACGACAAGTTCCGCGCCGCCGCGTTGACCAGCCTCGAGATCGGCGTGATGTCGGCCACGATCGCGCTGGTGCTGGGGACCTGCGCAGGCCTCGCGATGAACCGGTTCGCGCGGTTTCGCGGACGCGTGCTGTTCGGTTTCATGCTGATGGCGCCGCTCGTCGTGCCCGAGGTGATCCTCGGCCTCTCGCTCTTATTGCTGTTTGTCGCGGCGCAAGGCTGGTTCGGCGTCCCGGCGAGCCGCGGCGTTCTTACCGTGACGATCGCGCACGCGACCTTTACCTCCTGTTATGTCGCAGTGATGGTGCGCGCCCAGCTGGCGAATTTCGACCGCACCGTCGAAGAAGCCGCGCTCGATCTCGGGGCGCGGCCGTTTGCCGTCTTGTGGCAAATCACCTTGCCGGGGATCAGCCCGGCGCTGGTCTCGGGGTGGCTTCTGGCCTTTACCCTGTCGCTCGACG
Source organism: Allostellaceae bacterium (assembly GCA_035946655.1). Classification (GTDB taxonomy): domain Bacteria; phylum Pseudomonadota; class Alphaproteobacteria; order ATCC43930; family CGMCC-115725; genus DATARH01. Next base: position 3,293 of record DASYZD010000221.1, read on the forward strand.
ATCTGGTCGTCGCGAGCTTTGTCTCCGGACCTTCGGCGACGACCCTGCCGATGGCGGTATATTCGAGCGTGCGCATCGGAGTAACCCCGGAGATCAACGCGCTGGCGAGCGTGTTCCTCGTCGTCGTCTGCGCGACGGTGGCGCTCGCCTTCTCGGTGATGGCGCGCCAGGATCGCCGTCGCCTCGCCGCCGGCTAGACCCGCGCGCCTCACACGCCGTACCCCGCTGCATGGTCGCCGTGCACTGCATCGCGTCGATGCCGTGGAAGGTGCCAGAGGGGTGCGTGGCGGCGAGGATCGCAACAGTTACGCCCGGTCCACAGCCGAGATCGCACCAGGCAAAGCCGCCGCTGCGCGCCGGCGGCCTCGTTCCACTGAGAAGGGCGACGAAATCAAGCCAAGCCGGCGCCAGCATCGGCTTGAAATCGGCCACATAGGGGATGTCGGTGACATAGCCGGCGAGTTCCGGCGGCCCGCGCATCCTCGGCTCACAATCGGCAAGGGGGCCGGCTGGCCCCCTTGCAAACGCCTCGCTACGGCGATTTTATTTCGGGGTCCCGCCCTTGCCGTACGGGCTCGCCGAAGACAATGGCGGCGATGGCGGGGGCGCCGCACCTTGGATGCGGGCCAGTTCCTCGCGGTTGAGCTGGTCCGTCGTGCTCTCGGCGGGGGCGCCGCGCCGGGTCATGTGCCGCCTCATCATGCGCTTATGGCGCTGTTTACCCGCCATCGGTGCCATCGGTGCACCGGCCATCGGTGCGGCGGCGCTCGGAGCGGCTGGGGCTGCTGGAGCTTGCGCCCACGCCGGGGCGGCGATCGCAAGGGCCGCAGCGATCGCGACGCCATTCAAGAGATGCTTCATGCCTCTATCCTCTGTGGCAGTTCTGGATTGAACAAAACGCTGCAACGGCCTGCTCTACCCGAGGGCGACCCTTGCGGGCCTCGGGCCGAAAACAACCTGCTTGTTGTTTCGTTCCCGCGGACACGCAACTCTCGGTGTCACGTATCCGACCTCGCCGGCAGCGGATAATATGACCGGGGCCGTCCGCTTTCAAGCACTTGGGACGCTTTGCGTGCGATTGATAAACGTTTTCCGCGACACAGGGACGTGGTGGGGATGGTGGCGCCGCTGGCTGCCGGCGCTGGCTGTCGCCGGGCTCCTGTCCGCACCGGCGATGGGTGAGGACCGCGAGTCGCTGACGATCGGAATCACCCAGTTTCCCTCGACGCTCAATCCGAATATCGATCCGATGGCGGCCAAAAGCTATGTGCTTGGGATGGCGCTGCGGCCGATCACCGTCTATGACGCCGATTGGCGCCTCGTCTGCCTCCTATGCGTCACGCTGCCGTCGATCGAGAACGGGCTGGCGGTTCCGGTCGATCGCGCCGACGGCAAGAAGGGGATCGACATCACCTATACAATCCGCCCCGAGGCGACTTGGGGCGATGGCGTCCCGGTGACGACCGCCGATGTGCTGTTCACCTACGAGGTTGGCCGCCACCCGGAGAGTGCAGTCGGCAACGCTGAACTCTATCGCCGCATCACCGGGATCGATGTGAAGGACGACAAGACCTTCACTCTGCATGTCGACAAGCTGACCTTCGACTATGCCGCGATCAATGATTTCGTGCTGTTGCCGGCGCATATCGAGCGCGCGGCGTTTGCGGATCCGGCGCAATACCGGGTGCGCACGCGCTACAACACCGATCCGACCAATCCCGGGCTCTACAACGGGCCGTACCGGGTCATGGAAGTGGTCGCCGGTTCGCACATCCTCTTCGCGCCCAATCCGCATTGGGCGGGGCCGCCCGGGCATTTCAAGCGGATCACCGTGCGCGCGATCGAGAACACCGCAGCGCTTGAGGCTAATCTGCTGTCCGGTACGATCGACATGGTGGCGGGCGAACTCGGCCTGTCGCTCGACGAGGCGCTCGCCTTCGACAAGCGGCATGGCGAGGGTTTCCAGATGATCTTTAAGCCGGGCCTCGTTTTCGAGCATATCGATCTCAATCTCGAGCGGCCGGCCCTCGCCGACCGGCGCGTCCGCGAGGCCTTGATCCTCGGGATCGACCGCGAGGCGATCAGTAACTCGTTGTTCGCCGGCCGCCAGAAGGTGGCCGATAGTTTCGTCAATCCGCTCGATGCCGGGTATAGCGCCAAGACGCCGCGCTACCATTATGATCCGGCCCGCGCGGCGGCGCTGTTGGATGCCGCAGGCTGGCGGGCCCTAGGGGGCGGCCTCCGCCGCAACGCCCAAGGCGACACCCTCTCGCTCGAATTGATGACGACGGCGGGCAATCGCACCCGCGAACTGGTCGAAGAGGTCCTGCAGAGCCAGTGGCGCAAGATCGGCGTCGATATCCGCATCAAGAACGAACCGGCACGGGTGCTGTTCGGCGAGACCGTGCCGCATCGCCACTTCGACATGGCGATGTACGCCTGGATCAGCGCGCCGGAGGACGTACCGCGCTCGATTCTTCATTCGAGCGAGATCCCGGATGCGTCAAACGGCTTTGCCGGTCAGAACGCTTCCGGATTCAAGAGCCCAGAGATGGACCATCTGATCGACGCACTCGAAATCGAGCTCGACCCAGCCAAGCGCAAGACGCTGTGGGCCGCGGTACAGAAACTTTACGCGACGGAACTGCCCTCGCTGCCGCTGTATTTCCGCTCGGATACTTTCATTTTGCCGAAATGGCTTAGGGGCGTCCGCCCTACCGGCAATCAGTACCCTTCGACATTATGGATCACCGACTGGGCGGCGCAGCCGTGACCCGATGATTCGCTTTACCGCCATCCGGCTGGTCGAGATCGCTGCGGTCGTCGTGCTGATGTCATTCGTCATTTATGTCTTGATCGGGTTGATGCCGGGCGACCCGATTGATTTGATGCGCCAGGCCGACCCGCGCATGAGTGCCGCCGATGTAGCGCGGCTCAAGGCGGTGTATGGAGTAGACCAGCCGCTCTTTGCCCGATACCTCGCCTGGGCCGGGCAGGCGCTCTCCGGCGATCTCGGGTATTCGCGCCTCTTTGCTGCTCCGGTGTGGTCGGCGCTGGTGCCGCGGCTCGGCAATTCGCTCTTACTGATGGGGTCGAGCTTCGTCCTGGCGCTGGCGCTCGCGTTGGGCCTCGGCACGGCGGCCGCCCGGCGGCCCGGTTCCCGCTTCGACGCCGCGATCAACCTCTGCTGCTTTGCCGGCGTCTCGATGCCGACCTTCTGGCTCGCCCTCATGCTGATCCTGGTTTTTGCCGCCGGGCTCGGTTGGCTGCCGGCGAGCGGCATCGCTACGGCTGGCATGAGCAATCTGGGCGACCGACTGGTGCATCTGGTGCTGCCGGTGGCGACGCTGACGCTGGCGAGCACCGGTGGCTATACCCGCTATGTTCGCGCCGCCATGAAGGAGGCGCTTCTCCAGGACCACATCCGCACCGCGCGGGCCAAGGGAGCGAGCGAGTCGCGAGTGATCCTGCATCATGCGCTGCGCAGCGCGATGATCCCGGTGACGACGATCCTGGCGTTGTCGTTCGGTGGGCTGGTCTCGGGCGCGCTCGTCACCGAAACGATGTTTGCCTATCCCGGCATGGGCAAGCTGATCTTCGATGCGGTGATGGGCAACGACTACAATCTGGCGTTGGCGGCGTTGTTGCTCGCGACCGTGACGACGATGCTAGCCAATCTTGCCGCCGATCTAGCCTATGGCTGGCTCGACCCGCGGGTCACCTATCGGTGAGGGGGCCGTTCCTGCTGCTGGCGGCGATCGCCGTTGTCTCCTTTGCCGGACCGCCGCTCGGCGCCGCGCTCGGGATCGATCTGAACGCGGTCGATCTCACTGATCGCCTGGCTGGCCCATCGCCGCCGCACCTGCTCGGCACCGACGAATTGGGCCGCGACGTCCTGATGCGGCTCCTGGTCGGCGGCCGGGTCTCGCTGACCATCGGGATCGCGGCAGCGCTGGCCGCCGCAGCGCTTGGCACGCTTGTCGGCCTCGTCGCAGGTTACCTCGGCGGCTGGACCGACCGCGTGATGATGCGGCTGACCGACGGGATCATCGCGCTGCCGTTGTTACCGCTGCTGATCGTCCTGGCCGCGCTCGACCTGAGGAAGCTCGACGTCCCTCCCGTCCTCGCGCAATCCGACGACATCAGCCTCATCCGCATCGTCGTGCTGGCGGTGCTGGTCAGCTGGACGACGGCGGCACGGTTGGTGCGCGGCGCTACCCTTGTCACCCGCAACCGCGATTTCGTGCGCGCGGCAAAGAGCCTCGGCGCCGGCATTCCCCATATTTTGTGGACACACATCCTGCCCAACGTGTTGGCGCCGCTGATCGTCGCGACCACGTTGAGCGTCGGCGACGTCATCCTCCTCGAATCGGTGTTGAGCTTTCTCGGCCTCGGCATCCAGCCGCCGCTCGCCAGCTGGGGGACGATGCTGAGTAACGCCCAGGAGCTGATCACCTCGGCGCCGCTCCTGGCGCTCTATCCCGGGGCGATGATTTTCCTCACCGTGATCGCCGCCAACCTGTTCGGCGATGCGCTGCAGCAGCGCATCGACCGGCGCGCGGCGGCGCGGGCTTAGCGTGGCGGGTGCGGGCCTGGCCTCTCAGACGACACCGCGCTCGCGCAGCCCTGTGATCTCGCGCTCGCCATAGCCGAGCTCGCGCAGAATAGAATCGGTGTGCTCGCCGAGGTCGGGGCTGGCGGTCTCGATCCGGCTCGGCGTGCGGCTTAAGGACACCGCCTGGCCGACCACTTCGATCCGCCCCAGCGTCGGATGGTCGACGCCCTGGGCAATTCCGAGATGCCTGACCTGCGGGTCCTCGAAGACCTCGTTGATCGCGTAGATCGGACCCGCCGGTACGCCGGCCTCGTTGAAGCGGTCGATCCATTCGGCGCTGTCGCGCTCGCTGGTGATCGCCTCGATCGCCGCGTTGAGTGCCTGGCGATGCTGCGAGCGTAGCCGGCCGGTGCGGTAATCCGGGTGGTTCGCGAGGTCCGGCCGGTCGAGCGCCCGGCACAGCCGGCGGAAGATCTCGTCGCCGGCCGAGGCGATGTTGATATGACCGTCTTTTGTCTTGAAAACGCCGGTTGGGATGCTGGTCGGATGGTCGTTGCCGGCCTGCTCGGGGATCTCGCCCGCGATCAGCCAGCGTGCCGCCTGGAAGTCGAGCATCGCGATCTGTGCGGCGAGGAGCGAACTCTCGACATACTGTCCCTCGCCTGACACCTCGCGCTCCAAGAGAGCGACCAGGATGCCGAGAGCGCAGAAAATCCCGGCGGACAGATCGGCGATCGGGATCCCGACGCGGACCGGCCCCTGGCCGGGCAGGCCGGTGATCGACATCAGGCCCCCCATGCCTTGCGCAATCTGGTCGAAGCCGGGGCGCTCGCGGTAGGGGCCGGTTTGGCCGAAACCCGAGATGCTGGCATAGACGAGGCGGGGGTTGAGTTGGCGCAGCGCGGGGTAATCGATGCCGAGCCGGGTTTTGACATCGGGCCGATAATTCTCGACGAGGACATCGGCGCGAGCAACCAGCTTGCGGAAGATCTCGATCCCGTCGGGCGCTTTGAGATCGAGCGTCAGAGCGCGCTTGTTGCGATGCAGGTTCTGGAAATCGGGGCCATGACGCGGTCCGCCCATCGCCTCGCCTGCGCCGGGCTCGGGCGGCGTCTCGATCTTGATGACCCGGGCGCCCCAATCGGCGAGCTGGCGCACCGCAGTCGGGCCGGCGCGGACCCGGGTCAGGTCGAGCACGGTGAAGCGGGAGAGCGGCATCGCGAGAGAATCGGGCATGGCGACCTGTCGAGCTGCGGGAGGCCGCCGATCCTAAAGCGGCGCCGATCCGAACGGAAGCAGCCTCGGAATCGGGGCAAAGAAAAACCGCCGCGCGGAGCGCGGCGGTGAGACCGTGCCGGGGCCTTTGGAGCCCCGGCGTTTGCCCGTGAGAAGACTGCCTACGGGAAGACGATCTCGACGCGGCGGTTCTGCGGCTCGCGCACGCCGTTCGCGGTCGGTACGCGATTGTCGTTCTCGCCGCGACCGCTGACCGCCATCTGGCTGCGCGGCACGCCGAGCCTGACCATCGCGTTGGCGACGTTGTTGGCGCGCCGCTCGGAGAGCCGCTGGTTGTAACCGGGCGACCCGGACCGGTCGGTATAGCCGGTAACCTGGATCGTGACCGGACCGCCGGCGCGGAACGCCGCGGCCGCCTGCTGCACGATCTGCATGCCTTCAGGCGTGATCGTGTCGCGGTCCCAATCGAAGAACACCAGGAACACCTTGCGCGCGACCATCGGCGGCGCTGGCGGCATCGGCGGCGCCGCGACCGGCGGCGGGGCGCCGAACAGCACGCTCAGGCTGGCCACGAGGCTATGCGTGCTGTACCCGGAACCGTACGGGCCAAACACAGAGCGGAACGTCGGGTCGGTCGTCGCCAGGTAGCGATAGTCGAGGTCGAAGGCCAATGACGGGTTGATGTTATAGCGCACCCCGGCGATCGCCTGATAGCCGAACTCGATGGTGGAGCTTGTTGCAATGTGCCTGCTGCCCGGGGCAAGAGCCGAACCGGAGCGGAAGCTGATGCTGTCATGCAGCGTAACCGCGCCGATGCCCGCGCCGAGATGCGGGGTGAGCGGCCAGCCGACGTTAAAGTCGTAGATGGCATTGCTCATGAACGCATAAGCAGCACGTTCGCCGCGGACCAGCGAGGTTGACCCGGCCGGCAGAAACGGCGCCGTCACACCGCTCAATGACACGCTGCTCAGCCCGTTGTCGATGAAGCGGAATTCTTCTTCGAGGCGCCACGGGCCCCATTCATAGCCGACGCGGGCGCCCGCATTGAAGCCATCGTTGAAGCGTTGCGTCATCGAAGCGTGCCCGGCGGGCGGGGCCCCAGCGGGCGGGGGACCCACGGAGGTGAGCGTGCCGGTCTGGTCTTCGAGCATGGTCCAGCCACTCTCGCCGCCGAAATACCAGGCGCCTGGCCCCCCGCCAAGCAGCTGTGCCTGCG
>DASYZD010000222.1:0-11383 GCA_035946655.1 Allostellaceae bacterium
TCGCCAGCAACCAGGAGCAGATGCGCAACAGCCTGCGCGCCACCTTGGGCATCTTTCCCTTCGGCCAATTCGAGGAGATGGGCAAGCAGAACATCGCGCTGTTCCAACGCGCCTTGAAAATGCTGTCACCCTACGCGGGCGAGGCGAAACCGGCGGCGTCCGGTGCGGCCCAGCCCAGGGACGCGCCGCCCGAGGCGGAGGATCCTCGCCTGCATCGCCTCGAGACCCAGATCGAGGCGCTGCGCCGGCAGCTCGAGGCGCTCGGCCGCGACCGGAAGAAAGACTGAAGGAGTTCGGTTTCGGTCGTCCTGCTAGGCGGCAAGTTCGCTGCTGGCGATGGTCGTCACCGGCACGGGGGGACGCGGCTGCTCGAGCCACGGGCGATCGAGCGACGGGCGGCCGAAATAATAGCCCTGCAGGAGGCCCACACCCGCACCCCGCAGGATCGCGGCATCTTCCGCTGAGGCGACGCATTCGGCCACGGTATGGAAGCCAAACCCCTTGGCAAGTCCGAGGAGGTGGCGCAGGAAAACCTGGTTCTCCTCACTCGAGGCGAGATTGTGGATGAACGAGCCGTCGATCTTGACGGTATCGACAGCGAGGCTCTGCAGGTGGCGGAGCGAGGTATGCCCGGCGCCGAAATCGTCGAGCGCGACACTGCAGCCGGCATGGCGCAACGCGGCGACAAACCGGGCCGATTCCTCGATATCATAAAGCGCCGCGGTTTCGGTGATCTCGACGATCATGCGGGAAGCGATGTCGGGCCGGTTGCGCAGTTTCGAGACAAGCGCGCGCAGCCACGGCCGGTCGGCCGCCGTCAGGCCGGAAATGTTGAAGCCGAGCTTCACTTCTGGGTGCCCCGCCAGCTCTTCCACGACCTTATCGAGGACAAAGCGGTCGATCAGCCGGATAAAGCCGAGCTGCTCGACGACCGGCACGAATTCGCTGGCTTCGATGATCCGCCCGTCCGGGGTGCGCATGCGCAACAGGCACTCGTAATGGTCGACTTCCTCGGTCGTCGCCTCGACCACCGGCTGGAAGGCAAATACGATGCGGTCCTCCCGCAGCGCCGCGCGGACCTGTTCGCTGATCGACAGGCTGTGCCGCTGGCGCTCGCGCTGCTCGCCGGTAATTCGGTAATGGTTGTGACAGTCCCGCCCCGCGCGCTTGGCCTCGGCCAGCGCGCTCTCCGCCCGGGTGATGACGTCGTAGGAGGTGAGGCCCTGGTCGGGAAAGACCGCACTGCCGATCGACACGGTCGTATAGACCGGTCCTTGCGCGGTCATCACCGGGGTCGCGCTCACCGCCGTCAGGATCTTCTCGGCGGCCGAGGCGATATTCTCCTCGGAACAATGCTGCAAGATGGTGCCGAAACGGTCGCCGCCGAGCCGGCCGATCAGATCGCTGAGGCGCAGGCAGCTGTCGAGCCGCCGGCCGATCTCGATCAGCACCGTATCGGCCGCCTCATAGCCGAACATGTCGTTGATCATCGTCATGTGGTCGACGCCGACAGACAGGAATGCCGCCGGGCTGCCGGTGCGCTGATTGGCCGCGATAATCTGGTCGACGGCTTCGCGCAGGCGGCTCTTGTTGAAATGGCCGGTCAACTCATCGTAACTCGCCAGTCGCTCGAGGCGCATCTGCTGCGCCTTGCGGTCGCCAATTGTCCGGATGACCCCGAGCATGACTTGCGGCCGGCCGGAATCGTCCCGTCTCGCGCTGCCGCGCTCGTTGACCCAGACGAAGCCACCGGTTCCATCGCGCAGACGATACTCGCAATCGAACGGGTTCTCGGCGTCGAAATGCCCTGCAAGCGCTGTCTGCCGCTGGACCAGGTCGTCGGGATGGATACGGTTTGCCAGGCTGTACCCGGTCGACAGCTCGACTGCGAAATCGAACTCCGCGGCAGCCAGGCATCCCGACCAGTCCAATCGATCACCATCGAGATCCCAGGAATAGGCAACGTCGCCTGCGGCCTCGAGGGCGGTCGAAAAGCGGACCGCCAGTTCCTCGTCGCTAAAGGGCATCGCCTACAACCTCGAATGGACTCGCCGCTCGCCAACGGGCTCCGCCCTCGGGGGGAACCACGACAACCCTAGCCCGCAGAGGTTTAGGAACCTTTAAATGCGATCCTTTTGCGCCCCGCCGGAACGCAGGGCGCCCACTCGCCTATGCGGGAGTGTGCGAGGCGAGGAACGGCAGGACAGCCTGGGTGAACTCGCGCGCCCGGACCTGGGTGAAGGCGTGGCCGCCCCGCGGGAAAATCTTGATCTCGGCCCCCGGGATCAGACGCGCCAACTCTTCGGAGAAATAGGCCGGCGTGACGATGTCGTCCTCGGCGCCGACAACCAGGGTCGGCGTCTTGATGCGCGACAGGCTCTCGGTGCGGTCGAAGGCGAGGATGGCGTCGATCCGGCTCGCCGCGATCTCGGTCGGCGGAAACACAGCGAGGTGTTGCGCCTCCTGTTGGCGCAGGCGCTCGTTGTTGCCGGTGACCCACCAGCTTGGGTACAGGAACAGCGTGTTGGACTGGACATAGGCGCTGGGACCCAGACGCAACAGGATGTCCTTGCGCAACCCGAACAGCCGGCGGAAATACGCATCGGGCTTCGTCCAGCTTGCCGAGATGACCACGCTGGCGAGTCGTTTGGGATGCTCGATCGCGAGAATTTGCGCGATCGCCCCGCCGGTCGAATGCCCGACGATATGGGCCCGCTCGATCTCCAAGGCGTCCATCAACCCGATCACATCGGCCGCCATGCGGTCGACGGTAAAGCCGCTGCGCGTCAGGTCGCTCTGGCCGATCCCGCGATGGTCATGGGTGATAACGTCGAAATTCTTGGCGAACGCGACCGCCTGATCGTGCCAGAACGAGGCGAACCCGGCGAGTCCGGACACGAACATGACCGGGAACCCAACACCTTGCCGCTCATAATAGAGCGCGCCGTCGCCAATTACGATCCGTGGCATCGCTCTGCCCTCGCCAGACCCAGCGTCGGTATCATCGCCATCGGAGCCTGTCAAATGGGAAGGCCGCTGGGGCGCTATGCATGCGCTACGGGGCAAGCACGACCGGGCAACCGCAACCGCACCGTTCGGCCCGCGGGGCGGCGCCGGTTGGCTCAGTGCGGCACACCCTGCCTAAAAATTGACACATGAGTGCCGTCCCATCACCGACCCCTTGTTGTGGGGAACCGGCGCGGCTAACGGATCGAGCGCAGGAGAGGCTGACATTGGCGTTGCCGCTCGCCATATATGCCGGGTGCGCGGACGGGAAACTGCAACCTCATCGAGTGGACCCACAGATGACCCAACAGGACCATATCACCAAGGCACCGCGGGAAAGCGGCAAGGACAGCGCCCCAGCCTACCGCACCGCGGTGTCACGGCGTTCAGCCGGGCGCACCCAGGATATCGATCGCCATGTCGGCGCGCGGGTTCGCGAGCGGCGGATCATGATGGGCCTGACCCAGCAGCAATTGGCCGATTTGATCGGCGTCACCTATCAGCAGGCCCATAAATACGAGCGCGGGATCAATCGCGTTTCGGCCGGCCGGCTGTACGAGATCGCGCAGGTTTTGAGCGTCCCGATCGGGTATTTCTTTGACGGGATCGACGCGGAGGCGGCGCGTGCGGTCAGCCCGCGCGAGCGGATGTGCCTCGAACTGGCCCGCAATTTCGCGCAGATCCGCAACGAGCGTCACCAGGAGGCCCTGAGCCAGCTCGCGCGCGTGCTGGCCGCCGATTGAGCGGCGCCGGTTGCGGCTTCAGAACCGGATGCCGAAGCGAGCGCCGAAATCGTTGATGCTCTGGTTCTGCTTGGCGAGGCCGCCGTTCGAGACATGGTCGAGGAGCGCGGAAATCTCGTAGACCGGGGTGATCTGATAGCCTAGCTCCAGCGCCTCACGGAACAGCACAAAAGAGCCGAGGCTTTTGCGGTTGGGCGCTGTGGCTTTGACCTCGCCATCGTTAAAGCTGGGTCCGAAAAAATAGCTCAAGACAATGCCGTCGCCCGGCTGCAGCACATTGCCGGCCAATTGCCAGGTCCAGGTTGCGCCGACATAGGCCTGGTCGGTAAAGCCTGAGGTATTGATCTCGCCGCCGATCGTCGGGCGCGGCTGCACCGCCCAGCGCAGATAGTCGGGTACGGTGGCGGCCCAGGCATCGCTGACCGGCGACTGCCAGATGATTTCGGGATTGAGATCGACGCCGCCTTCCTTGCCTTTGAGAAAACCGACGTCGTGCCCGAGAACTCCGAGCTTCACTTCGCTGTAGGTCAGGTTCTGCGCGCGCGCTGTAGCCGGCGCCAGGAATGCGGCGGCCAGGCACAGGAGCGCCAACGAGCCGCGGCTGCGCCGCGCTTTCCCTCGACGACACTCAGCCGCGCGCGTCACCAATTGCCACTCCACCGAAAATCTCCTCGCCAACCTACAAGGACAGGCCGCAGAACCAAAGCGTTGAAGCGAGAGGCCCTTAAGGGCGCTCGTCGGCTGTTGCAAAAATTCAACACGACAAAAATTCAACATGAAGGGCGAGCGGGCCTCATGGCCGAACCATAAGCAGGGGCGCGTCAGCAATTCCGATCAGCACCGGCAGCCTCGCGACGATCTCGCCGTCGGCCTGTACCGGTACTGCTGCGGCGGCCGAAACCGACGCAGCGCGCGCCCGTAGGACGGTAATATCCCTGCATTGCGCCACCCTGCCCAAGAGGAGCGTGGCGAGGTAGCGCAGCACCGCGAATCGCCCGGAGCGGTGCAACAGCACCAGATCGAGCATCGGTTCGGCGAGGTCGGCCCGCGGGGCGATCAGGTAAGGCCCGGCATAGCATCGGCCCTTCGCGGCGATCACCGTGGCGGCGCGGTGTTCGATGTCGTCGATTCGGATCGAGAGCGCGCAAGCCCGGTAGCGCCACAGGCACACCATGATCGCCCAGGCGAAGGCGACTCGGCCGAGATGCTGTATCAGCCGCGGATTTACCGCGGCGACGGTCTCGGCATCGAAGCCGCTGCTCGCCATCGTCAGAAACAGCCGGCCGGCGACGCGGCCAGGCCAGATCGGCCGGGCCGGTCCCTCGGCGATCAAGACCGCCAGTCGTTCGGGGTCGCGCGGCAGCCCGAGGTCGTGCGCCAGCACATTGGCGGTGCCAAGGGGCACGAGCCCGACCGTCCGCGGCGCTGCTGCCATGCCGTTGACCACCGCGTTGAGGGTGCCGTCGCCGCCGGCCGCGACGACGATTTCGAAATCCGCTTCGGCCTCGCGTGCCAGCCGCTCGACGTCGCCCTTCGTCGGTCCGGCCTGGCGCAAGACCACCGCGCAGCCCTGCCGCTCCAGCGCCGCGATCACCCGGTCGAGACGGCGCCGCGACGACCCTGACCGGCCGGCCGCCGGGTTGAGGATGATCAGCACCCGATGCCGCAGCACCGCGGCGGTGTCTCTATTCCGGCGGCTCAGGCGGTCGCGCCGCCGCCTTGACCATCTCGAGGAATTGCTGGCGGACCCGTCGGTCGGCGATCGCGTAATAGGAACGGATCAATTCGATCGTCTCTGGGCGCTGCATGCGCTCGCGAACCTCCAGGTCGTGCGCACTCGTCGTGGCGCCGGCAGCCTCGATGTCACTGAAGAAATAGGAAATCGGCACATCCAGGATCCCGGCGATCTGCGACAGCCGCGAGGCGCTGATCCGGTTGGCGCCGCCCTCGTATTTCTGGACCTGCTGAAAGGTGAGCCCGAGCGCCCGGGCGAGCGTCTCCTGATTCATGCCGATCAACAGTCGCCGCGTGCGGACTCGGGAGCCGACGTGAACATCGACCGGGTTGGGGACGCCGGTCCCGCGGCCATAGGGGGCGGCATCACGATCGTGCGCTGATTTTTTCAAAGTCGCTGTCCGTTGCGATTGACGCGTCTATCATCGGCCGAGCGCCGCCCTCTTGCAACAGTGCCCCCGGCGATGCCGGGTTCCAAAGCGGGCGGTCGGGGTCAGGGAGGGCGAAGCGATGGCTTACACGGTGCTGCGCGGTGGCTTGGTCCTTGATATTCGTGCCGGCAGCACCGAGCCGGCCGACATCCTGATCGAGGACGACACGATCCGCGAAATCGGCCCGCCGGGCTGTCCGGCGCCCGATGGCACCCGCGAAATCTCCGCCGCCCGGCGTCTTATTCATCCCGGCCTCGTCAATGCTCACACCCATAGCCACGGCAACCTTGCCAAGGGAATGGGCGACCGCTGGACGCTCGAGCTCCTGTTGACCGCGGCCCTGTGGATCGGCGGGAATCGCGGCGCCGAGGACCTCCAGCTCTCGGCCCAAATCGGCGCCGCCGAGATGCTGCTCAAGGGCTGCACGGCTTGCTACGATCTCTTTTTCGAGTGGCCGATGCCGAGCGCTGACGGGATGGCGCTGGTTGCCTCCGCCTATGCCGAAATCGGCCTGCGCGCGGTGATCGCGCCGATGGTCGCCGACCGCAGCTTTTATGAGGCAATCCCGGGCCTTGCCGAGGCCTTGCCGACCACGTTGCGCGAGCGCGTCGCGGCCCTGCGATTGGCGCCCGGCGAGGCGACGCTGGCGGCGATCGGCGCTATCGTCCGCGACTGGCGGTTCGACCGCGACCGGGTCCGCCCCGCCGTGGCGCCGACCATCCCGCAGCACTGCTCGGACCCATTCATCCTCGGCTGCGCGGCGCTTGCGCGCGAATTCGATCTGGGTCTCCACAGCCATGTCGCCGAATCGAAAGTTCAGGCGGTTGCCGGGATCCGCGTCTACGGCCAGACCCAGACCGCGCATCTCGACCGGCTCGGCGTCTTGGGGCCGCATTTTACCGTCGCGCACGGGGTCTGGCTCGACGACGACGACATGGCCCGGCTCGGCGACAAAGGCGCCTCGGTCGCGCACAACCCGGGCAGCAACATGCGCCTCGGCTCGGGCCTCGCCGATACCAGGGCGATGCTCGACGCCAGGGTCAATCTCGGCATCGGCACCGACGGCGCCTCGTGCTCGGACAACCAGAACATGTACGAAGCGATGCGGCTGGCGTCCTTTGTGTCGAAGGTGCAGGGGCCGAATTGGCAAAATTGGCTGTCGACGCGCGAGGCGGCGCTGGCGGCGACCGAGGGCAGCGCCCGCGCTCTCGGCTTCGGCGACCGCATCGGCCGCATCGCGCCCGGCTACAAGGCCGACCTCGTAATGCTCGACCTCGACCACCCGAACTGGCTGCCGCTCAACGATCCGATAAACCAGCTCGTGCATTGCGAGGACGGGACCGCGGTCGAGAGCGTCATGGTGGGCGGCCGCATGGTGGTCGAGCATCGCGGCATCCTGACCATCGATCTGGCGCGGCTGCGCGACCGCGCCCAAGCCTCGCGCGACCGCCTCCTCGCCGCCAATGCCGACAACCGCCGGCTCTATGACGCGCTGGCGCCGGTGGTCGGCAGCTACTGCCCGGGCCTCGCCCGCACGCCCTATCACGTGCATCGCTACGGGGCGCGGGCGGAGTGATATGATCGATGCAAGGGTTGTGGATAGGAGCCTTCGATGAGCGAGCCGATCTGGAACAAGTTTCTGACCGAACGCGACAAGGCGGTATTCGCCGCCGGCGGGTTCGGCGCCCGGGCTGGATTCGGCCGGCGGCCGGCGCTGTTGGTGATCGACGTCAACTGGGCCTTCTGCGGCGAGCGGCCGGAACCCATTCTCGACTCGATCAGGCGCTGGCGCACCTCATGCGGCGAGGAAGCGTGGGTGGCGCTCGACTACATCAAGAAGCTGATCGTGGCGGCGCGGAAGCGGGGGCTCCCGGTCATCTACACCACCGGAGAGGGGCGCGCCGACAAATGGGACCGCGGCAGCTGGGGCTGGAAATCCTCGCGCGCGGACGGGGCGGCCGGCACTGCCCACAACGGGATCGACGGCAATGAAATCGTCGCGATGATCGCCCCGGGCCCCAAGGACATCGTCATCCGAAAGCAAAAGCCCTCCGGCTTTTTCGGCTCCAACCTCGCCTCCTATCTGACCCTGCTCGGCGCCGACAGCGTGGTCGTGGTCGGGACCACGACCTCGGGGTGCGTGCGCGCCACCGTCGTCGATGCGTTCAGCCTCAATTATCGCGTGGTGCTGGCCGAGGAAGGCTGCTTCGACCGCAGCGAGGCGAGCCATGCAGTCAGCCTGTGCGACATGCACGCCAAATCCGCCGATGTCGTGCCGACCGCCGAAGTCCTTTCCTATTTCGATCAGCTCCCGGCCGGCCTCTTCGAATTGCCCTCGGGCAGCGCCAGCGCCAACGGTCCCGGCCGCCGCGGCATCAAGGAGACGGTCCTGCACGCCGCCAAGCGGGTTCAGACGGTGTTCGGGGTGCCCGGCGAGCGGGTATCGTAACATCGCCGATTGAAGCGCGGCGGCGCTTGCGGCCGCGGTCGTGCCAGCCCGGCTTACCCTTGGGGGTGCTGGGTGCGGTCCAGGTTGATCGCAGTGCCTTGATGGGTCAGGAACTGGGCCGCGCTGAGCGCCGACCCGCCCATCGTCCACTTGACCGGCGCACCACCGGTGTTGCGCACCGGAGTGTGGGACTTGCCGTCGCCGTTGAGGTCGCCGATGTCACCAAACGTGAACGAACGGTCGAGGGTGACCTGATTGCCCTGGCGGCTCGGCAACGGGGCCGCGGTGAGAGAAGACTGAAGGAGACGAGGAAGCGGTGACGGCTGAAGCAGAGGAGGTAGCGGAGAAGGCTGAAGCAGGGGAGGTAGCGGAGAAGGCTGAAGCAGAGGAGGTAGCGGAGAGGGCTGAAGCAGAGGCGGAAGCGGAGAGGGCTGAAGGGGATTCAGAGGCGGCGGCGGAGGCGATGGCGGAGGAGGAGGAGGCGGTGGCGGTGGCGGTGGCGGTGGCGGTGGCGGTGGAAGCGGTGCCAGCTGAAAACCCAGGACATTCATCATCGTGAGGTCGACGGATGTCAGGGTTGATCCGGAGATGGTCTCGTCGAAGGGATCATGTGGCGTCAGGGGGCTCGAATTGAGAAAGTCGCTGGGATCGCTGCCAACCCCGAAATCAGCCAGCTTTGTGGCACCTCCATCGATCGAAAAGTACGACGCTGCCGCGGGAATACTGGACGAGAAATCATGGTTTCCTGGGCTTGTGTAACGAAAGAGGGATAGTGCCGAATTGCCAAAAATGCGGCCCATCGCGTGCGTTATTTCATGCAGCGCGCCGCCGATCAAAACGCCGCCGGTAAAGTTCGTTCCCATACCGACAACGCCGTCAATCGCGGTGTTGTCGGGGCTCAACACGCCAAGCGCCTTCGCCTCAGCCGAGGCGATAACGAAATTCGATACGCCATCCAGCGTTGTCGTATTTGGCAGGGCGTTTACCGAAGTCACGTCCGCACTCGACGTTTCGTGAGACTTCAAAAGGGCTCTCAATTGAGAATATGTTTCATTAACAACCTGCGCGGGGCCTCCCAATGATTCGTTCTGGTTGGTAAGCGGCTTTCCGTTAAATTCTCCGAAACCGACCTTGATGTTAATTGTAATGTTATTCTGGATTAGGGCGTCAAGAATATTTGCGGCATCTTGCATCCCGGTCCGAAAGCTTTGCGGCGCGGCGAGGGCTTGTTTATCGTAGACAAGATTGATGATCAGCCCGCTGTGCGCAGCAGGAACATCCGGCGACCTGCGCTCGGTTGCCGCAACGCTGGTGCTCGACGGGCTGCGGCCGGCCATACCGCCTGCCCTCGCGGTGATTGGCGTTGGAGCACCGACGGCGATCGGTGTGGAAGCGCCGAGATCGCCGCTGCTGCCGCCACCGGCAATTGGCGTCGCATCGCCGCTTTGCCCCGCCGTCGAAGCCGAGCCTGCGCCGGATCGGGTATTGCCGTCGGCGGCGTCGGACCCGATCGCCTTGGCAGGGTGCGCGAGCCCCCTGATCAAGGCCGCCTGCTCGGCCCGATCGATCGGAGCGTCCTTTGATGAGCCGCTATTTATGACGTGGGGACCGGTCGCAGACCGATCTGGCCATGCGGCGGCGGCCGTCGGCAATACCCGATCCGCCGGCGCTAAATCTGCGGGCTGAATAAGCGAGGTACCGGAAGGCTCGGTCCGGTTCAGTCCAACCGGCGGCTTGATCATTTCCCGCGGCTCCCCAATCTCGTCAGTTCAAATTCCGGACGATGTCTGGCCGAGTGACTTACACCAACGGTCTCTGACCTGCCTTTGCAACTGCAGAAGAAACCCGCGGGAGGACTCGCAGCCAACGTGATGCTGCGGATGACGCGCGGGGCTCTCCGAGCCGGCCTGGATTTGGCGAGACCCCGGCGACAGCGAATAGGTAATCATGCCCTCCACTCTAGGATCCGCACAGTTACTGCCGTATTAATTATAAATCATCTTTTACCGATTGGCAACCACAGGTTGATATCATGCGGCCGGGATTAAATCACCCTTCGGAATGCTTCGGACATCCTCCAGTGCGCCTCGCTACCGCGCGGGCAAATGCTGGCGATCATGATCCCGGAAAAGCCTTGCGCGCTGCCAAGTTCACCGCCACGGCATCCAAGCTCATTCCATCAGCACCACGGCGTCTTCCGGCGCCCAGCTCGCCCACACCGTGGCGCCGCGCTCGAGGCCGGGCGTCAGCCCGCTCGGCAGGTGGGCGCGCAACGCCAGGCCCGAAGCGGTTGCCAAATGGATCGTCGAGTGCCCGCCCTGGTAGCCGATCGTGGCGACCCTTGCGGGAAACGCGAACCCGAGGGGGCGCTCAGTCGACAGGCGCAGCTTTTCCGGGCGCACCGCCAGGAACAGCTTCATACCCGCCGCCAGCTTGTTCGGCGAGCCGATCGACATCGGCACCGCGATCGGCTGCTCTGCCTCGGCGATCCTCACGGTGAGACCGGTGATGCTGGCAACCAGCTCGCCCTCGAACAAATTCACGGCGCCGACAAAATCGGCGACAAAGCGCGAGTTGGGCCGCTCGTAGATCTCGGCGGGCGGACCGATCTGTACGAGGCGCCCCCGGTTCATCACCGCGACGCGCGAGGCGAGCCCGAGCGCCTCCTCCTGGTCGTGGGTGACGACGAGAAAGGCGGTGCCGACCCGCTCCTGGATGCTGGTCAATTCAAGCCGCGTCTCCTCGCGCAATTTGCGGTCGAGCGCGGCCAGCGGCTCATCGAGCAGCAGGAGCTTGGGCATCTTCGCCAGCGCCCGGGCAAGCGCGACGCGCTGCTGCTGGCCGCCCGAGAGTTCGTGCGGCCGGCGGCGCGCATACTCACTCATCTGCACCAGCGCCAGCATCTCATCGACCCGGGCGTCGCGGCGGCGGCGCTCCATCCGCTCCTGCCGGAGCCCGAACGCGACATTCCCGGCGACGTCGAGGTGGGGGAACAGCGCGTACGACTGGAACATCATGTT
>DASYZD010000223.1:0-4199 GCA_035946655.1 Allostellaceae bacterium
GAGGAGGTCGCGAAGCGGCCGTCTCGAAGGACGCACGGCGATGCCGCTCAACCCGCCCTACGAAGGCGCGGCGCCCGCCAGGAGCGCGGTGACCTCAGCGTCGCTCATCTGGTGGAAATCCTCGTAGTAATAACCGATCGCGCCGAGCCCTTGCGGAGCCGCGACACAGACGCTCTCGTCGGCCTCGTCCTTGAGGGCGGCGAGCGTATCGGCGGCGGCGACCGGCGCGGCGAGGACGAGCCGGGCCGGTCCTCGGCGGCGCACCGCGCGCAACGCGACACGCATCGTCGCGCCGGTGGCGATCCCGTCATCGACGACGATCGCCGTGCGCCCGGCGATTTCAGCGGGCGGGCGGCCGGCGCCGTAGACCAGGCGCCGGCGTTCGAGCTCGGCGAGCTGGCGCGCAGTCTCCTCGCGCACGTAATCGGGCGGTATCTCCAAGGTGCTGACCATGCGCTCGTCGATGAAGATTTCCGGCGCGCCCCCGCCGCAGTCGGCCAGCGCGCCCAATGCGAGCTCGGGCTGCCACGGGACGCCGATCTTGCGCACCAGCACCACATCGAGCGGCGCCCCAATGAGGCGCGCGATCTCGCTGCCGATCGCAACGCCACCGCGCGGCAGGGCGAGCACCACCGGATTTCGGTCCTTGAGATGCAGGAGTAGCGCCGCGAGGCGCTCGCCGGCATCCTTGCGGTCGCGGAACTTGATCCGATCCTGGGCGCGCGCCGGCATGCCTCATCCTCCTCTTCGTCACTGTAAACCTATCGGCGGCCGTGGCACGATCTATCGCCAAGCCCGGCTGAGCGGACCCGGGTTGGCGCTCGATTGATCGCCCGCAAGTGCGGATCGGGTCGGCATCATGGTCGCCTGGATCACCGCGATCCACATGGTCGGTGGCGCTCTGGCTGCCTATTTGGGCGGGCTCTTGCGGATCGCCTTTGGCACCTACCTCGAAGCCTTCATCCTTTCGGGGCTATTGTGCATCGGGGCCGCGCTGATGGTTTTGTTGATCGGCACCGACCGGGGCGCCGACCGGTCCACGCGCGAGCCGGTCGCCGAGCCGGCAGAGTGATCACCAGCGCAGCGGCTGGCGGCACACCGAGTACCAGAGGCCAAGGTTCTGCTCGCGCCATTTCGGGTCGGCGCAGTCCTTTTTGAGGATTTGTTCCGAGCTCGCTTCGCTCCGGGTCGAGACCGGCTTGTCGTCGGAACCGCACCCGCTCGCGAGGATGGCCACCGCCAACACGCAAAATACCGCTCTCACCAGCCGCTCTCCTCGATCATCGCCAGTCTGCGGCGGACCGGCACCCATGATACCGCCGATAACTGTGATCCGGCGCAGCAAACCGCGCGCTCATCGGCCGCAGGTTGGTTGAGCGGGTTGGCGCGAATGCACCGTCACCCGAGGGCGCGAATCGGCGACTACCAGGGACAGGGCGCCGCAGCGCCGCACCAGCGGCTCAGCTCGACGACGAGCGGCAGATAATAGAGCGATACCCGCATCGATAGCGGCATCAGGCGCGGGTCGTCGGAAATCCTCAGCGCGACCGGCCGCGGTGCGGTATCGGGATCGCCGTCCTCGCTGGTCTCGCCCTTAAACCCGGCGATGGGTGCCAAGGTCAATTCGAGTTGCAGAGCCGGATCGCCCGACTCCCGGGGCAGGACGCGGACGATCACATCGAAGCGCCGCGCGCCGTCATAGACGGGGACGGGAAACTCGCCGCGACGGCCCTGGCGCAGCTCATGGCGGATCGCCGCCAGCGCGCTCAACGGGTCGAGCACGTTGGTGCGGAACGGCTCGGCCAACGGCGGCTTGTTGCTGGTGTCCGCCGGGCCGCGCTCGGCGATCGTGATCCCGACGCGCGGCGCGAAATTCATGCTGATGCGCCGATCGCGCCCTTTGCGCAGATCGTAGACCGCATCATAGCGGGAGGGCAGCGGGAGAATCGCCGGGGCGAGCCGCCCTTCACTCACCGCGCTGCCGCGAAATCGCGTCGCCAGGCGGGCCAGGCCGACGGTGCGAAGCAGGATCTCGCCCCGATAGCGGTCGGGGTCGTCGCACAGCGTCAAGCGGATTTCACCGGCCGGCAGCCCCGCCCAATAGGCTTGGTAAAACGCGGCGGTCTCGTCGGCTTGGGCGCTATTGAGAACAGCGACAACAACCGAGACCAGGGCCGCCGCCCGCAGCATCAGCTCGGACCCGCCGCGCGGGCGGGCGAGGCCTGCGCAACCGGCGACTGGCTGCGGTATTCCGGCACCAGGCGGTGCAACAGATCGAGCACCCGCGCCTCGCGGCCGGCGCGTGCGTGCTCTTCGAGTTCGTCGATCGAGCGGGCGAGCACGGCATAATCGGCAGTGCGCGGCGCCGCGAGGCGGAACGCCGGGTTCCTCGTCGGGACCGGCGTTTCGGCCGCATGAAACAGCACCTCGTGCAGCTTCTCGCCGGGACGCAGCCCGATATAGGCGATTTTCACATCGCGCTCGGGCGTCAACCCGGCGAGGCGGATCATCTGGCGCGCCAGGTCGACGATGCGGACCGGCTCACCCATTTCGAGAACGAAGATCTTGCCGCGCGCGGCGCCTTCATCGGCCTGGGGTGCGCTGGCCGAGGCTTCGAGCACCAGCTCGACCGCCTCGCGCACGGTCATGAAAAACCGGCTGACCTCGGGATGCGTCACCGTCAGCGGCCCGCCGGCGGCGAGCTGGCGCGCGAACAGCGGCACCACCGAACCCGTTGACCCAAGGACATTGCCGAACCGCACGGTAACGAACCGGGTGCCCTGGGCGCCCCGGCGCGCTTCACCGATGTCGAGCGCCTGGCAGAAGGCTTCAGCAAGGCGCTTGGTCGCCCCCATGACGCTGGCCGGGTCGACAGCCTTGTCAGTCGAGACCATCACGACGAGCCGGGCACCGTGGGCGCGCGCCGTCTCGGCGACGTTGCGGCTGCCGATGACGTTGGTCATGACGCCCTCGATCGGGTTGGCTTCGACCATCGGCACGTGCTTGAGAGCGGCGGCATGAAACACGATCTGCGGCTGCTCCACGGCGACAACCGCGTCGATCCGCGCGCGCTCGCGGATATCGGCAAGCAGCGGCTGGACAGCGAGCCGGGGCCAGCGCTCGCGCAATTCGCAATCCATTGCGTAGAGCAGAGATTCGCTGTGGTCGACCAGGACCAGCCGCGCCGGCGACAGCGCGGCGATCTGGCGGACCAGTTCGGAGCCTATCGTGCCGCCGGCGCCGGTGACCAAAATGCGCCGGCCGCCGATCAACCGGGCCATCGCTTCACGGTCGAGCACCGCCTGCGCCCGCCCGAGCAGATCCTCGAGCGCAATCGGCCGGACCAGATCGATGAGCGCGCCCGAAGCATCGGTGCGGGTCTCCTGGAACTCGATCAGGCGCGGCAGGCGCGCCAGCGGAATGGCCAACGCATCCGCCCGGTCGAGCAGATCGCGCATTTCGGCGCCGGGCAGGCCCTGCGCGGTGATCACCAGCTTTTGCGGGCGCCGGCCGCGTCGGTCGAGTGAAGCGACGACGGTTTCGAGCGCATCGATCGTGCCCAGCACCGGCACGCCATAGATCTCCCGGCCGACCCGCGACGGCGTATCGGACAAGACGCCGATCACCCGATAGACCGCATTGCGGTCACGCACCGTTTCGCGGATGAAGGTGTCGGCGCCCTCCTTGGTGCTGATCAACAGAACCGGCACGCTCGTGCCCCGCCCGCGCTCGATAAAGTGGTCGAGGCCGCGGTCTTTGTAGAGCCGGTAGCCGAGCCGCGGCCCGCCCAGCAGCGCGATCAGGACCAGCCAGTCGATCAATAGAAGCGACCGCGGCAAGGTATCAAGCCGGGTAAAGAGAAACATGATCGGCAGAAACACCAGCTCGGTCAGGGTCGCGGCACGCGCGATGTTGAATAGATCGGGCAACGAGGCGTAGCGCCAGATGCCGCGGTAGAGACCGGTGAGGAGGAAAACCACCGCGGCCGTCGCGGTGAACGAGACGCCGTAGAGGATCGTCAGCCGCGGCTCATTCGCGAGCAGGCCGTCGCCAAGCCGCAGATACAGCGCCAGCGCAAACGACAGCCCGGCCATGACCACATCGTGGAGAAAGGCAAAGATGGCGCGGCGCGACTGCGGGAGGATCGACAAAGGGCGAATGCTGCCTAGCGGTTTGCGTAAAGAGGGAGTTCTATAGCA
>DASYZD010000224.1:0-1831 GCA_035946655.1 Allostellaceae bacterium
AGGCGCGGCGCCATTGTCGGGCCGGCCCGCCGGGCCGGCCCGCCGGCGACGATCTGCACGACCCCGGCGGCAAAGCCGACGATGACGCCGATCTTCCACGCGGCGTCATAGTTGCCGGTCATGTCGAAGATCAGCCCGCCGCCCCAGGCGCCGAGCGACGATCCGACCTGATGCAGCACAAAGGAAACCCCGAGCAGCGTCGCCATGTAGCGCGTGCCGAACATCTCGGCGACGAGGCCGCTAACCCGGATCATTCACCGGGATGCGAACGGGCTGCGTGAGACCGGGGTCAGGGGCGCGAGGTCTTGTGGCGCCGGCGACGCGGTAGTCGGGGTTTGAGGTTGCACCGAAGGGTTTGTGTCGGGGCGTGCGGCCCCGTCGGTTACGGCGGCAGCTTGGCGATGCGAGCAGCGAGATTGGCGAAGCCGGCCTGATGGGGAAAGACGCTCGGCAGAGCGACCTTGATCCGGGTGACCATCTCGGTGACGCGGGCGGCGACCTTGATCAGGTTCAGGCGGATCGTGTCGAATTGGGCGTCGCGCCAGAACGAGGTTCTGGGAGCCAGCCCACGCAGGGTCAGCATCAGCCAGTAGGCAGCGGTATGGATCAAGAGCCGAAACTGGTTGGCGGTTGCCTTGCGGCATGAGGTGCGGTCGGAGGCGAGGTGCAGCTTGTGGGCCTTGATCAGGTTCTCGGCCTGACCCCTGGCGCAATAAAGCTTCTCATAGAGCGATTTCGGCAGGCCCGGCAGGTTGGTGACGATAAAACGGCTGTCGGCCCCTTGTGGTCCGGCCTCGATGCGGGCGATGACGCGGCGCTCGACCGTCCAGCTTTTGGCGGCATAGCGGAAGTCGCCGTAGCGGCGGACCTTGTCGGCTTCGCCGGCGAGGCGACCGAGGGCGGCGTCCTCGGCAAGCGGGGCGACCTGGCGCAGCAGCACCGGGTTGCCGGCCAGCCCGAAGATGTAGCCGATGCGGTAGCGCTCGCACCACGTCATCGCCTCGGGCCGGCCATAGTGGCTGTCGCCTCGGACAATGATCTCGACCGCCGGCCAGCGGGCGCGGATATGGCCGATGACATGGCGCAGCACCAGCGCCACCTCGGCCCCGTCCGGGGTCTTGCCGGGACGTAGGATGACGGCCACGGGCTTGCCGCTCGTCGCCTCGTAGATGTGGATCGGCAGAAAGCACCGGCTGTCGTAATGCGCGTTCCACAGCGCCAATTGCTGGCCGCCGTGCACCCGGTCCTCGGTGTCGTCGATGTCGAGCAGGATGCGCCGGGGCACCTGGTCGAAGCTGTCGCAGAACAACTCGACCATCGCCGCCATCATGCGCTTGAGCGCAGTGGGGCCGGGCAGATTTTCGAGCCGGCTGATGGTCGGCTGCGAGCACAGATCCTTGCCGCTCTCCGGCAGCCGTCCGACCGCCATCTTGAAGGCGGGATCGGACTTGAGCGCGTCGCAGTCGTTGCCGTCGGGATAGCCCGCTGCGATCAGCAGCGCGCGATAACGGATCATCTCAGCCAGTTCGTGCCGAACCCGGTCGGGATCGCGCGGGTCTTCGAGGCAGGCGGCCAGCCGCTCGGCGATTTTGAGCCGCTGCTCGACCGCCGCCAGCAACAGGATACCGCCATCCGAAGTCAGCCGTCCGCCATCGAAACCGACATGCACCGGCTTGCCGGCGACGGCTGGCAAACCCGGCAGAATCCCCGTACCTTCGGCCATGGCGGGCGCGAACTCCGTTGCTTCGGTTGATCTGGCCTGAACACCCACAATCATACACGAATCCAACGGCTTATGCCGCTCCCGCCAACCTCTCTATGCCGCCACGTG
>DASYZD010000225.1:0-3036 GCA_035946655.1 Allostellaceae bacterium
TCAGCCAATAGTCGCGCCGGATCAGCCTGTCCTCGCCGTCGCGTGCGAACGGGTCTTCCTCAAAGCCGTCGAGCGGCGGACGGTAGAAACTCGGCATCTTTCTCACCTTACGCGTCAGCCGGTCTCGCCAGCGGCCAAACGTAAGCCCGAGAGATACAGCTCGCGATGTTCGGGATTGCGAAAAGGCAGGTCGCTATGCACGACCAGGGGGGTTATCGCGCTCAGCCGGGCGACGATCGCGCGAGCCTCATCGAGCCGCCCCATATGGGCGTAGCAGGCGGCGAGAAGGCGATATGCCTCATGCGCGCTCGGGTCATCCTGGATAGCGAGGAGGAGCTTTGGTAATGCCTCATCGAAGCGGTGGTTGGTCAAATGCGCGCCGCCGATTACAACGAACGCCCAACCGCTTCGGGCGCGCGGGCTCAGACGCAGCGAGGCCTCGACATGCTCAATCGCCAAGTCGGGCTGGCCCGCCCACCACCTGAGGATTCCGCTGACGTGCCAGCCGCGCGCGAAGCTCGGGTTGAGCACCACCGCACGATCGACCAACGCCATCATCGAACCGATGTCCTCGCCAAAATACGAGAGCGCGAGAGCGGCATGGGCGAGGGTGCCCGGGTCGTCTCCGGCGACTTGCAGGGCCCGCCGCGCGAGATCGAGACCCTTGCGGCTATCCGCCTCCGAATCGTCACTGCGGCCATCCGGGCAGGCCGCCATGTAACAGAATGCTGCCCAGGCAAGTGCGGGCCCGTAACGCGGATCGCGCTCGATCGCCTGCTCCATCAGGCGGAGCGCCTCAGGGAACCGCGCTCTCGATGATAAGACCATCGCGTAGCCACGCAGGTAGAGGTCGTAGGCGGTCAGGTCATTTGTCGGGCGGCCGGCCGAACGCGCGATTTCAGCACTTTGCAAGGCCGGCTCGATGATGCCGGCGACGCTGAGAGCAATTTTGTCCTGAAGCTCGAACACATCATCGAGCGGTCCGTCGAAGCGGTCGGCCCACAGATGGGTGCCATCGCTGGCGTCGATCAGCTGCGCGGTGATGCGCACCCGGTTTCCACCCTTACGCACCGAGCCTTCGAGCACGTAGCGCACCCCAAGTTCGCGCCCGATTTGCTTCACATCGACCGGCTGGCCCTTGTACGTAAAACTCGAGTTGCGCGCGATGACGAAGAGCCAGCGGATGCGGCTGAGGGCGGTGATGATCTCTTCGACCATGCCGTCGGCGAAATATTCCTGCTCGGGGTCTCCGCTCATGTTCTGGAACGGCAAGACCGCGATCGACGGCTTGTCGGGAAGTTCAAGCGCTGGCGGAGCGGACGCCCCCTCACCCGCCTCGCGCCGCTGGCGCTCGGCCCCCTCTCCTGCACTGCGGGAAAGGGGGGACCCCGGCGCGTCAGCGACGGGGTGGGTGAGGGGCGGACTGCCGCTGCGGACACGGAATACCCGCACCGGGCGGGCGATGTTCTTGACCTCTTGCTCGCCCAGATCCTCGAAGGCAACGCCGAGTTTGTCGCGGACCTGATCGCGCACCATCCGGCTGACGCAGATCCCGCCGGGCTCGGCCAGCGCTTCGAGGCGGGCGGCGATATTGACGCCGTCGCCGTAGATGTCGCCCTCGTCGATGATGATGTCGCCGACATTGATGCCGACGCGGAACGCGATGCGCTCTTCGGCGGCAATGGCGAGGGTGCGCTCGGCCATCTGGCGTTGCACCGCGACCGCGCAGCGCACCGCATCGACGACGCTGGCGAATTCGGCGAGAAGCCCGTCGCCGGTAGTTTTCACGATGCGGCCGCGGTGTTCGGCGATCTGGGGGTCGAAAACCTCGCGGCGATGGGATTTGAGGGCGGCGAGGGTGCCTTCCTCGTCTGCTCCCATCAGGCGCGAGTAGCCGGCGACATCGGCCGCGAGGATCGCGCTCAGGCGCCGCTCGACCCGTTCATCCCCCGCCGCCATCGCTCCGATCCCGGATATGCGAGATCGCCATCCTAGCGCGTTCTCGACGCAAATCCGCTGCAATATGCGCAAACAAATAGATCCGGCCACGCCGCGAGGCAGGTGACGTCGGGCGCGATTTCGCGCAGGTTTGGGCGATGAAC
This sequence comes from Allostellaceae bacterium, assembly GCA_035946655.1. Classification (GTDB taxonomy): domain Bacteria; phylum Pseudomonadota; class Alphaproteobacteria; order ATCC43930; family CGMCC-115725; genus DATARH01. Next base: position 2,103 of record DASYZD010000225.1, read on the forward strand.
GATGCGCTCGCGAGAACGACCAGGCGAGGGATCGGCCCGGCCTGGCTGATGCTCGGCGGGGCCTTTACCGCGTTCACGATCAGCGCCGGGCTGATGCACTCCTACGCGGTCTACCTGGTCGCCTTTATCGAGGCGTTCGGCTGGAGCCGGGCTGAAACCTCTGTCGCTTATTCGGTGTCGCAGCTCATTGCCGGGTTCAGTTCGCCCTTTGTCGGGGCGCTCGTCGATCGGCTGGGACCGCGCCGGCTGCTCTTTCTGGGCGGCGGTTTACTGGTGCTGGGACTGGCGCTGAGCGCCTTTGTCACGGCGCTGTGGCAGATCATCCTGCTCTATGGCGTCGTAATGACGGTGGGCGCGAACTGCCTGGGGCTCGTCGTGTTCGTGCCCCTCTTGTCGCGCCACTTCATCCGCAACCGCGGCATGGCGATTTCAATCGTCCAGTCGGCCAACGGGCTCGGCCGCGCGGTTTCCGCCCCGCTCGTGCAATTGGGCGTCTCGGGGATCGGCTGGCGCCCGACCTACCTCGTGCAGGCCGCCTTGATGGCGGCAATCATCCTGCCGCTGGCGGCAGTGTTCCGCCGCGCCGACCGCGCACCCCCGGCGAGTGGCGAAGGCAGTGTGTCGGACCAGGGGTCGCGCCAGGGGTCGGCCGTGCGGCCGGGCGCGCCACGCCGCGGCTGGACCTTGGCCGAGGCGGCGCGCACCCCGCATTTCTGGCTGTTGTTCGCGGTCTACCTGTTCACCGGGCTCGGCAGCTTTTTTGTCTCGCTGCACCAGCTCGCCTTCGCGATCGACGTCGGTTTCGACCGCATCTATGCCGCCGGCGTCCTCGGCATGGGGGCGCTGCTCGCGGTCTTCGGCACGATCGTCACCGGCACGCTGTCGGATTATGTCGGACGTGAAATCTCGGCGATCATGGCTTACGGGTTCTCGA
>DASYZD010000226.1:0-12972 GCA_035946655.1 Allostellaceae bacterium
AGCAGCCTCTGCTGCCAATATGAGCTTCTCCAAGTCCGATTCCAGTCTTCCTTGTTTCATGGCTCCCTCCACGGCGGATATGGGGTCGAGTTCATCAGCGGCCGTGTCGGTTGAAATACGGTGACAGTTTACTTAATGGTCACGCCGCCTTGCGCCACAACTCTCGGCTCGCGATCCGCGCGCCCTCGGCCAGCGCCGCCAGTTTGACCCAGACGACCGAGGGGTGGACTTCGCAGGTGGCGGCGAAGCTGGCGAAGCCGCAATCGGCACCGGCGATGACGTTCTCCTTGCCGACCGCGCTGGCGAAGCGGGCGATGCGCTGGGCGATCAGTTCGGGGTGCTCGACGATGTTCGAGGAATGGGTGATGACCCCCGGTATCAGCGACTTGCCCGCGGGGAGTTTGACGCCCTCCCACACCTGCCACTCATGCTCGTGGCGCGGGTTGCCGGCCTCGAACGAATAGGCCCCGGCATTGACCCGCAGCATGATGTCGACGATGTGCTTCAGTTCCATGTCGTGGACGCGCGGCCCGATATTGATCGAATAGCAGGTGTGGTAGCGGATCTTGTCCTGCGGCAGCCCGCGCAGCGCGTGGTTGAGCGCATCGACCCGGGTCAGCGCCCATTTGCGGCAATCCTCGATCGAGGCTTCCGGGTGCATCACGTAATAGGAGGCGAGGAGCGGGTCGTCGACCTGGAGGATGAGCCCGGCGTCGATGATGGCGCGGTACTCCTCGCGCAATGCGTCGGCGAGCGCGTAGAGGTATTCCTCGTCGCTCTTATAGTGCTCGTTGCGGTTCCAGTTGAGGAGGTTGGCGGGCGAGACCGCCGGCATGAACGCTTCCTCGTGCGGCACCCCTTTGAGCGCCGCCTTCAACGTCGCGATGTCGTTTTGCAAGGCGGGCAAGCCCTTGTAGGAGACCGGCCCGGTACACACCCAGCGGGTGCGCCCGGTCTGCCCGGCGGTCCCCGGCATCCCCGCCGCCCAGGCGTAGAACTCGGGGAACGCCTGGTATTCGCGGGAAAGACCCCAGTAATTGGCGCTTTCCGAGGTCGGGCTCGGCGCGATCCCCGCGAGGCGCTCGTTGACATAGGGGATGAAGCCGATGCGGCCCATCTCGCCGTCGGCCATGATGTCGATGCCGGCGTCGGCCTGGCGCTTTACGACTTCGGCCACCGCGCGTTTGACGCGCGCGGAAAAAGCCGCCTCGTCGATCCGCTCGCCCCGCTGCTTCTGCAAGATCATCGCGCGCAAATCGTCGGGCCGCGGCAGGCTGCCGACATGGGTCGTCAGGGTGCGCTCTGTACTGCGTTTCATGGCATCCTCCCCGTAACCTCGTCATTGCGAGGCGCGCGCGGCGCCGCGGCAATCTCGACCGATATGGCAGGAGATTGCGTCGCCATGCTCGCAATGACAACTCAGATCGGCGGCGCGAGGCGGGAATCGGACGTGCCCGGCGAGGCCTCGATCCAGTTCTGAGCCGACTCGGGCCGGGATGGGCGGCTCCCGGATTTCGCCGGGAATGCAGGGCGTTTTCGGGGTATGCTCGCCATCGCCACTGAGGAGCCCCGGCCGATGCGCCTGTTGATCGCGATGATGAAGCACGAGACCAACACGTTCTCCCCGGTACCCACCCCGCTCGAGCGCTTCGGCCACGGCCCCGGGCCGCTTTACGGCGAGGCGGCGGTCGAGGCCTATCGCGGCACGGGATCCGGGCTCGGCGCCTATCTCGACCTGGCGGAGCGCGAGGGCGCCGAATTCGTGCTGCCGATCGCCGCCGGCGCCTCGCCGTCGCGTCCGGTCGATGACGCGGCCTATGAGCACATCGCCGGGATCATCTGTGAAGCCGTCGCCCAGGGGCGCCAACGGGGCGGGTTTGACGGGATCATGCTCGACCTGCACGGCGCCATGGTCACCGAAAGCCTCGAAGACGGCGAAGGCGAACTGCTCCGCCGCATCCGCGCGATCGATCCCATGAGCCCGATCGCGGTCGCCTACGATATGCACGCCAATCTCTACCCGGCGATGATCGAGAACGCGACCGTCGTCGCCGGCTACCGCACCTATCCGCACATCGACATCTACGAGACCGCCCATCGCGCCGGCGAGATCCTCTTGCGCGCGATCAAGGGCGAGGTACGTCCGGTGATGGAATGGGGCAATGTGCCGATGCTGCCGCATGTCATGCGCCAGGGTTCCGACGACCACCCAAACCGCGAATTGCAGGCCCGCGTCGCCACGATGAGCGGCGAGGGGGCGCTCGCCGCCAGCCTGTTCACCGGGTTTCCCCATGCCGATATCGGGAATGCCGGCCTCTCCGCGGTGGTGGTGACCGATGGCGACCGCGCCCTCGCCGTGCGGCTGCGCGACGCGTTGCTGGACCAGGCTTGGGCCGAGCGCGAGGCCTTTGTCTATCCGCTGGAGCCGCTCGAACAATCGCTTGCCCGCGCCAAGGCAACGGGTTCATCAGAAGCTGGGGCGCCCAAACCGGGGGAGGGGCCGATCGTGCTCCTCGACCATTACGACAATTGCGCCTCGGGCGGGACGATGGACACAACGGCCGTCCTCGCGGCGATCCTGCGCGAGGGCCTCGACAATGTCGCGGTCTTCGCGATCTACGACCCGACGGCCGTGCAACAGGCGATCGCCGCCGGGATCGGCGCCGAGGTGGCGCTCTCGATCGGCGGCAAGATGGCGATGCCGGCGATCCCCGGCGAGAGCCGGCCGGTGACCGTCACCGGTACGGTGAAGACGATCTCCCAGGGTCGCTTTCGCAACAAGGGCCCGATGGGCCGTGGCGTTCTCACCGATATGGGGCCCTCCGTCGTCATCGATACCGGCAAGGTCGAGATCGCCCTCATTTCCCGCCATGTCGAGCCCTCCGACCTCAACTGCTTCTACGCCCTCGGGATCGACCCCCTGCAAAAGCGCTACGTCTTGCTGAAAAGCCGGATCCATTGGCGCGCCGGGCTGGGAAGCCTTGCCAAGGCGGTCGTCGAATGCGCCGGGATGGGCGTGTGCACATCGGATTATTCGCAGCTCTCGTTCACCCGCCTGCGCCGCCCGATCTACCCCCTCGACCTGCCGAACCGATAATCATATCGACGGATTGCCGGCGTCCGGCCGATCGGATACGCTCGCCGATAAGCAACAGACACACCCACAGCGCCGCCATCGAACGCGGCCCAGGGTGTACCATGTGAACGGGAGGGCGCCATGCTGGATCTGCTCGAGCAGCAGAAATCGCTTACGATCAATCAATGGAAAATATTTACCGCGTGCCTGTTTTCGATAGTGATCGACTTTTTTGACTTTGCCTTGATCGGATTTGTCCTGGCCTTTTTTGTCAAGGATTGGCACCTGACGTTCGGGCAATCGGGAGCAATCCTGTTCGCTTCGGGAATAGCGTCGATCCCGGGAGCGATTTTCTTCGGCTGGCTCGGTGACAAGATCGGCAGACGCAAGGTCTTCATGGGGATGATCCTGATCCTGTCGTTAGGCACCGGCGCCACGGCATTCGCGCCGGAGAACAGTTGGCTCTTCGTCGCGACGATGCGCTTCATTGTCGGTCTGGGTGTCGGCGGCCTCGCCGCGGTTGATCTGCCGCTGCTGCAGGAATTCGTGCCGGCCTCCAAGCGCGGCTGGGTCAGCGGTCTGTCGATCGGCCTCCTGCCGCTCGGCCCGCTGCTGGCCGCGTTGTTGAGCGCGTCGGTCGGCGCAATCATCGGCTGGCGCGGCTTGTTCGCGATTGGCTTGGTGCCGGCCCTGTTTGCCTTTGTGATCCGGCTGTGGGTCCCCGAATCGCCGCGCTGGCTGTACGGTCAGGGGCGCTTTGAGGAGGCGCGCCGCTCGCTCGCCTGGGCGCTCAAGGTCGACGCCAGCGCGATCCAGCTGCCGGCATCGCTCCCCGTGCAGCCGCACGTGTCGTGGCTCGAATTGTTCAAATATCCGCGCAGCATCATCGTCGCGATCATGACCGGGCTGAGTTCAACCGGTGCGGTCGGGGTGGGGCTGTGGGGCGCCACGCTCCTGGTGCTGGTGCTGAAGGTGACGCCGGCCCATGCCGCGTATCTTTCGGTTTGGATCGCCCTGGCAGGCATCCCCGGACGTGCCCTCGGTTCCTGGCTGTCGGATGCGCTCGGCCGCCGTTGGGCCGGGGTCCTTCTGGCGGTGGGAGCGGGGGTCTCGACGCTGCTGGCCGGCTTGCTGAGCAACCTGTTGATCGGCTCAACGTCGGTATTCTTACTGATGCTGACGGTGGCGAGCTTCTTCTCCAACGCCAGCTTCTCGGTCGTCTTCCCGTATATGGCCGAGTTGTGGCCGGCGAAATTGCGCGCCAGCGGGTTTGGTCTCGTTTACGGCTGCTCGAACATCGCCAAGTTCATCGGTCCGGCCGGGCTCGCGGTGATCGCCGGCGCCACCAACTACGTCGCGCCGCAGGCGACGCTCGATGCCCTCGTCCCGGCGTTCATCTATTTTGCCGCTTGGTACCTGCTCGCCGTCATCGGCTTCCTGTTTGTCGGCATCGAGACAAGAGGCCGCACGATCGATGAGCTCGACGCCGCGCTGGCGCGACCGGTGCCGGTGACCGTGACGGCCTCGTGACCCGCGGTCGCGCCGCCGCCGCCGCTGTCGAGCGGGCCTTCGGAGGGCTGCGGAAGGGTTCGGCCATTGCCCGGTGCCGGTGAGCCGGCTAGGCTGCCGGTTTCTCGCCATCGACAGCCGAAAGGGAACCCGATGGACGGCACGACGGAACTGCTTGAAAGCGACCGGCGCTTTCTGGTGCACCCGCTGCATCACCCCGAGGAACATAAGGCGCCGCTGATTGTCGAGGAGGGCAGGGGCGCGATCCTCCACCTCGCCGACGGGCGCCAGGTGATCGACGGCCTCGCCGGGCTGTGGAACGTCAATGTCGGGCACGGCCGCGGCGTGCTGGCCGATGCCGCCGCCGCGCAGATGCGCAAGATCGCCTATGCGTCGGCCTATGTCGGCGCGACCAACGCGCCGGCCGTGCGCCTCGCCGAGAAGATCGTCGGCCATGCCTATCCCAGTAGCTCGGGGGTCTACTACACGACCGCCGGCGCGGAATCGAACGAGTCGGCGTTCAAGACCGCGCGCTATTTCTGGAAGGTCAACGACAAGCCCAACAAGACCAAGATCATCTCGCGCACCCACGCCTATCACGGCGTCACCATGGCGGCGATGAGCGCGACCGGCATGGCGATCTATCAGAAGATGTTCGGGCCGATGGTGCCGGGGTTCATCCAGGTCGCCCCGCCTTACGCCTATCGCTGGCAGGGCAACGAGGAGCCGGGGGTGGGCGCCGCCGACGCGGTCGAGAAGGCGATAGTGGCCGAGGGCGCCGATACCGTCGCGGCGGTCATCTGCGAGCCGGTGATGGGGGCGGGCGGGGTCATCGTCCCGCCCGAAACTTATTTCCCGCGGCTGCGCGAGATCTGCGACCGCTACGAGGTGCTGCTCATTGCCGACGAGGTCATCACCGGGTTCGGCCGCACCGGGCGCTGGTTTGCGCTGGGACACTGGGGGGTCGAGCCCGACATCGTTTCCTTCGCCAAGGGCGTCACCAGCGGCTATCTGCCGTTGGGCGGGATCATCCTTTCGGAGCGCGTGCACAACGCCATCCTTTCCGCGCCGATGGACCAGCGCTACATGCACGCCGCGACCTATAGCGGCCACCCGGTGTGCTGCGCGGTGGGCTTGCGCAACGTCCAGATCATCGAGGACGAAAACCTTGTCGAGCGCTCCGCCGAGATGGGCAAGCGCCTCCTCGCCGGGCTCGAGGAACTCTACAACCTGCCCAATGTCGGCGAGGTGCGCGGGCTGGGGCTGATGTGCGGCATCGAGCTGGTCGCCGACAAGAGCACCAAGGCACCGGCCTTGGGGCTCGGCGTCAAGGTTTCGCGCGAGGCGATGGCGCGCGGCCTCCTGGTGCGGGCCCGCCCGGGCAGCGCGGCGCCGGTGATGGGCGATACGCTCTGCCTCTCGCCACCTCTGTCGACGCCGGAGGAGATCCTCGACAAGATCCCGCAGATCCTGCGCGACTCGATCATCGCGGCGACGAAGTAAAACGCTAAATCCGCGTTCCCGGCGCAGGCCGGGACCCATTGATCCCAGGCCCGCGTCGTCGAAGGATGGGTCCCGGCCTGCGCCGGGAAGCGGTCTTTCTCTAATGGAGGGATCGCATGCCGACCCGCACGATTGGCATCGTCATCGACGGCGCGACCGGGCGGCTTGGCACTACCCAGCATCTGCGGGCGCTGCTGGAGATCGCCGGCGAGGGCGGTCTCAGGCTGGCCAACGGTGACCGCCTCGTGCCGCAGCCGCTCTTGCTCGGACGCAACGCCGATAAGCTCGCCGCGCTCGCCGCGAAGAGCGGCGGCCTCCGCTGGAGCACCGCGCGCGATGTCTGCCTCGCCGATCCGGCGGTCGAGATCTATTTCGACGCCAGCGCCACCGGCGGGCGGCCCGAGCGCGCCCTCTCCGCGTTTGCCGCGGGAAAGCATGTCTATCTCGAAAAGCCGATCGCCCAGAGCCTGGAGGAGGCGCTCGCCCTCGCCCGCGCCGCCGAGAAAGCTGGCCGAAAGGGCGGCGTCGTCCAGGACAAGCTGTTCCTTCCCGGCCTCAAAAAGCTGCGCCGGCTTTACGATTCGGAGTTTTTCGGCCGCATCCTCTCGGTGCGGCTCGAATTCGGCTGGTGGGTGTTCGACGGCGAAGTCACCCCGGCGCAGCGCCCGAGTTGGAACTACCAGAAATCGGGCGGGGGCGGCCTCGTCCTCGATATGTTCGCCCATTGGCGCTATATCTTCGATCGCCTCCTTGGCCCAATCACTGCGGTCTCGTGCCGCCACATGACGGCGCTGCCGACGCGGCGCGATGAAGCCGGCCGCCGCTACGACGTCGATGTCGAGGACCACGCCTTCGCGATTTTCGAATTGGAGGGCGGGGCACTCGCGCAGATCGGCTCCTCCTGGGCCAACCGCGTCAAGCGCGACGACCTCTTGCAGATCCAGGTCGACGGCACGCTCGGTTCGGCGGTCGCCGGGCTCCACCGCTGCTTCATTCAGCCCGGGCCAGCGACGCCGCGCCCGTTTTTCAGCCCGGAAGTGCCGCAGAGCATGGTGTTCGGCGAACAGTGGCAGGAGCTCCCCGAGTTGGAGCCGTTCGAGAACGGCTACCACGCCGGGTGGGAACTGTTCCTGCGCCATGTCGCCGAGGGGGCGCCGTTCCCCGCGCCGCTCCTCGAAGGCGCCAAAAGCGTCCAGCTCGCCGACGCCTGCTACCGGAGCCATCGCGAGCGCCGCTGGGTCGACCTCCCGGCGCTGCGACTGTAGGCTTCAGGCGACCGCTTCGGCCGGGTTGCCGTCGGTGACCGCGCCGGTGTCGCGATAGCGCTCGGCGACGCGCGGGAAATAGAGGTGGACCGCGGTGCCGATCCCGAGCGCGCTTTCGACCCGCGCGAACCCGCCCAGCGCGCGCATCGCCTCGGCCGCCGCCGCCGCCGCCGGCCGCGCCGTCCGGGCCCGCTCGAAGATCCCGGCGAGCGCCTCCTCGGAGAGGCCCGGGCCATTGTCGCGCACCGTCACCCTGACGTATTCGCCGAGCTGTGCACCCGGCGTGTCGCCCAGCGAGGCGGCGTCGAAGACGATGTTGCGGGTGCCGACGACAAGGTCGCCCTTGCCCTTGAGGTCGGCGACGGCGGCAGCCACCAGGTCGAGCACCAGGCCCCGCACGGTCGGCAATTCGGCGTGGCAGCGCCACAGCTCCGGCAATAGGGACAGGCGAAAGGCGACGCGGCGCGGCACCCGCTGGCGCATCGCCCGCTCGAGCACGGTCAGCAGCGCGTTGAGCTCCGCCGGCACCGGCTCGCGCCGCGTCGGCGCAACCGGCGCGCCAGCCGCCGGAACGGCGCCCGGCGCGGGCAGGGCAGGAGGCTCCGCGCCACCGGCCGCCGCCATGGCCGCTGGGGCCGCAACCGGCCGGCGCAGCCAGCGCAGCCACACCAACGCCGTCACGCCCAGCCCCGCGACCAGCGTCGTCCCGAGGATTAAGAGGGCGCGCCGGTCGGTCCGGTTGCGCATCGCGGCGTCGGGGTCGAAGACATAGTCTCCGGTGTCGGCGGTGTCGGCGGTCCGCAGCACCGCGCCGACCCCGGTCATGCTGGCCTCGATCGTGTTCCAGCGGGCGGCGTTGGCGTGCCCGAGTTCGACTTCGGGATAGCGCGCCAGCCGGTGCGCGAGATCGGCCTGATAGTGGGCAAAGCCGGCCGGATCGGCGATCCCCGGCGGGGGCGGCAGCGTGCCCACCAGCCGCTTGGCGATCTCGTCCGGGTGTTGCAGCGCGTATTCCCAGCCCTTCAGCGATGCCGCGCGAAAGCGGCTGACCGTTTGCTCCCGCGTCTTTGCCAGGCGTTGCAGCGTAAACAGCGTGTCGCCATAGAACTCGACGCGATAATCGGCGGGATTGAAGGATTTGAGCGTGGTCCCCTTCTCATAGGCGAGCCACGGATCCTGCCACGCCGACCCGACCGCCGCATCGACGCTGTGGTTGGCGAGCGCGGCGACGCTCTGGCCGCGCTGCAGCGATATCGACCGGAGCTTGTCGGGATCGACCCCCTCGGCCTTGAGCGCGGTCGCCAGCTCGATATCGAGAATGTTGCTGGCCGGCAAGCGCCCGAGCTTGGCGTTGAGGAGCGCGCCGGGCGAGGCAAAATCACTGTCGGCGCGGTAATAGACCGCCGCGCCGCTCTGCTGGAAAATCGGCGCCAGGAGGAGAAGCGGCAGGCCCTGGGCGATGCGCACGACGAGTTCGGCCGTGCCGGTGCCGAATTGGGCGCGACCCTCGGTCAATTCGCGCACCGGATCAACCGGCGGCTGGCCGCTGCCGGCCCCCGGCTTGATTTCCACGTCCAGCCCGGCGTCGCGGTAAAACCCCTGCCACAGCGCCGCGTAATAGCCGGCAAACTCGAATTGCGCCGGGCCATTGAGCTGGAGCACGAGCTTATCGGCAGCGCTCGCGGCGCTCGCCACCGCCATCACCGCCGCCACCGTGACAACGGCCATCACTCTCGACATCGCGCCCCCCAGCTCGCGCCCTCCGCAGCCGCCTCCCCCATGTCACCGCGAAACCGCCGCGAAATCAATCTTTGCGGGCGGCGTGGCGGCGTTCGGCCGGGGAAACGCGAAAATTGGTGCCCTCGCGCCCGCGGCGCGGCATTCTGACTGCGATGTCGCCCGAAGAATTCATCACGAGATGGCGAGGCAACGAACTCACCGAGCGAGCGGCGGCGCAATCGCATTTCAGAGACCTTTGCGATCTCCTCGGCGTACCGGCGCCGACGCCGGCGAGTAAGGGCGAATACGAGTTCGAAAAGCCGACGCGGAGGATTGGCGACCGGCAGGGTTTCGCCGATGTGTGGTGGCGAGGCCGCTTCGCCTGGGAATACAAGCGCGACCGCCGCAATCTCGTCGAGGCCTACGCGCAGTTGAAGGGCTACGCCGACGCGCTGGAAAACCCGCCGCTCCTGATCGTCTCCGACACGCAGGAAATTCGTATCCACACGAATTTCACCAACGCCATCGCCCAGCAGCATGTCATCGCGCTGGCTGACTTGCGCTCCGTCGAGGCGCGGGACCTGCTGCGCAATTGCTTCCGCCACCCGGAGCGATTGCTGCCGACCGAAACGCGCGAGGGCATCACGGCCAAGGCGGCGGCCAGGTTTGCCAGTATCGCGGTGGCGCTCCGCCAGCAATACGACGAACGGCGCGTCGCGCATTTCATCAATAAGCTCGTGTTCTGCCTGTTCGCTGAAGACATCGATCTGCTGCCTGGCCGCGTCTTCGCCGTGATCCTCGATGAGGCGGTTAAAGAGTCCGCCATGTTCGAGACGGCGCTGCGCAACCTATTCCGGGCAATGGCAAATCCGCACGGGCTTTTCGGCGCGGTGACGATCCCCTGGTTCAATGGCGGGCTGTTCGATGACGACGACGTGCTGCCGCTCGGCCAGAACCAGTTGCGCGACTTGACGATTGCGGCGCGGCTCGATTGGAAGGCGATCGACCCGACGATCTTCGGGACACTGTTCGAGAGCGGTCTGGACGACAAGAAACGCGCCGAGATGGCGAGCCTGTTCGATGCGCCCGAACCCGAAGACCACGCGCAGGCATCCCTTTTCATGGCCCCGGCGGCAAACCGCGGCGTCGGCATCCACTACACCGACGAAGCGACGATCATGAAGATCATCGAGCCGGTCGTGGTGGCGCCGCTGCGCCGAGAGTGGGAGCGGATCAAGGCGGAAATCAGGGAGGCCGACGAGCGGCGGGCGCGGGCGCGCGCGCCGGCCGAGAAGGAAAGGCTGCTGGCCAAGGCGCGCGGCCTCTATGCCGATTTCCGGGCAAGCCTCGGCCGCTATCGCGTCCTCGACCCGGCCTGCGGCTCCGGCAATTTTCTCGCCCTGTCGCTGCGCGTCCTCAAGGATTTCGATCTGTCGGTGACGGACGATGCTGCCGCGATGGGGCTTCCGCCCGACGATTTTCGGGTCGGCCCGGAAGCGGTGCTGGGCATCGAGATCAACCCCTACGCCGCGGAATTAGCCCGTCTGACAGTCTGGATCACCGAACTTCAATGGCAGTTGCGCAAGGGTCTCGCGTTCACGCGCCGGCCGATCCTCGACAAACTGGACGGGATAGTGCGGGCGGACGCCCTGATCACGCAAAGCGGCAACGAACGCGAATGGCCGGAGGCGGATGTGGTGGTGGGGAACCCGCCGTTCCTCGGCGGCAAGCGGATGCGCAACTCGCTCGGCGACGTCTATGTGAAGCGGCTGTTCGCCGTCTTCGCCGGCCGCGTGCCGGCGGAAGCCGACCTCGTCGCGTACTGGTTCGCGAAAGCCTCGGACCGCATGCGCCAGGGTCGGGTGAAGCGCGCCGGCCTTGTGGCGACACAGGCGATCCGGCGCGGTGCGAGCCGGAGCGTGTTGGACCGAATCGCGCAGGAGGCTACCATTTATGACGCGTGGGCGGACGAGCCATGGGTCGTCCGGGGTGCCGCCGTGCGGGTGTCGCTCATTTGCTTCGGCATCAATGCGCCGACGGTATCGCGTCTGGATGGGCATGCCGTTCCGGAAATCCATAGCGATCTCTCTGGCGAGGGGATCGACTTAACCAGTGCAACCCACCTTGAAGAAAACTCGAGTGTTTGCTTCCAAGGACCGGTAAAGGTAGGCAGCTTCGATGTCTCAGGCGCGCAGGCTCGCAAGTGGTTGCTGATGCCAGTAAATCCAAATGGCCGCGGCAACGCCGACGTTCTTCGGCCGTGGGTCAACGGACGAGATTTAACCGCCCGGCGTTCAGACACCTGGATCATTGATTTTGGAGGAATGAGCGAAGCGGAAGCAGCGCTTTACCAGGCACCATTCGAATACGTGCGGCTCCACATAAGACCGTTCCGCGAAAAAAATGCCGATCGGCAGAGGCGTGAAAAATGGTGGCGACTCGGCCGATCGGGGGCCGATCTACGAGAAGCGGAATTGGGCCTTAGTCGCGTTGTCGCAACACCGAGAGTCGCTAAGCACCGCTTTTTTGTTTGGATCGCCGTGCAAGTACTTCCTGACAGTCGCGTGAATGCCGTTGCACGGGACGACGATGTGACATTCGGCGTTCTTCAAAGCGGGTTCCACGAGGCTTGGTCCTTGCGGCTGGGCGGTTGGCACGGGGTAGGCAATGATCCCCAATATACGCCTCGGATGGGCTTTGAGACCTTTCCATTCCCCGAAGGGCTGACGCCGAACATCCCGGCCGCCGCGTACGCCGACGACCAGCGCGCCATCGCCATCGCCGAGGCGGCGCGACGGCTCGATGCATTGCGCGAGGCGTGGCTGAACCCGCCCGATCTGGTCAGGCGGGTGCCGGAGGTCGTGGCGGGCTATCCCGACCGCGTCCTGCCGGTCGACCCGAGCGCGGCCGCCATCCTCAAGACCCGCACCCTCACCAATCTCTACAACGAGCGGCCGGCCTGGCTCGACAACGCCCATCGCGATCTCGACGCGGCGGTCGCCGCCGCCTATGGCTGGCCGGCCGACATCTCCGAAGAGGACGCGCTCTCGCGCCTCCTCGCGCTCAACCTCGAACGCGCCGCCGCCGGAAGGTGACGCTGGGGACTTGTACAGCTTAGCTCCAATCGCCATATCCTATCCATAATTGCGATCATGGTACGGAAAAGCGTGTCGCCGATAGCTGATCGGTTTAGACTGAACCACCTAACCGTCGCCCCCGCGAAAGCGGGGGTCCAGGGGGAGCGATCTAGCGGTTGCCCTGGATTCCCGCTTCCGCGGGAACGACGGCTCAATTTGAAGGGACAACACTCTAAATTCCCTGCAAGCGCCGAAAAATTCCCTGCTACGTCGCCAAAAATTCCCTGCTAGGCGTCAAAGAATTCCCTGCTCGAATCCGCTGAATCAAGCAATCGCAACGAGTTACATGCGATTTGCCAAAAAATTCCCGGCCGGCAGGGAATTTTGGCTCAGCGCTCATGCGGTTTGGGGGGCGGGAGGTCGAGGCGGATGTGGAGTTCTTTGAGGCGCTCGGGTGGCACCGGGGCGGGGGCCTGCATCAGGAGGTCCTCGGCCTGCTGGGTCATCGGGAAGGCGACGATCTCGCGGATGTTGGGGGTGTCGGCGAGCAGCATGACGATGCGGTCGATCCCCGGCGCGGAGCCGCCATGCGGCGGGGCGCCATAGCGGAAGGCTTTCAGCATCCCGCCAAAGCGCGCCTCGACCTCGGATGCCGAATAGCCGGCGATGGCGAAGGCCTTATACATGATGTCGGGGCGGTGGTTGCGGATGGCGCCCGAGGATAATTCGATCCCGTTGCACACGATGTCGTACTGGTAGGCGAGGATCGCCAACGGGTCCTGGGTTTCGAGCGCCTCGAGCCCGCCCTGCGGCATCGAGAACG
>DASYZD010000227.1:0-2479 GCA_035946655.1 Allostellaceae bacterium
CCCTTCGACCCGCGCCAGTTCCTGGCCCTGGCGGTCGCCGCGCCGGCCGCGGGCACGGCGATCCGGGGGGCGATCTATGTCCTGACCCACGTCGACGTCTTCCCGAACGGCAAGGACCAGGCGGCCGCATTGGTCAAGCAACAGGTCGAAGACAGCCGCAAGGATGCGGGCGTGCTGCGCTACGACGCGCTGGTCTGGGACGGTCACCCCAACCATTTTCATCTGATCGAGGCATGGGCCAGCCGCAGCGCCCGCGAGGCGCATGCCCTCGCCGACCATTCGCGGCAGTTCCGCGCCAAGCTCTTGCCGTTCGAGGGCGCCTTCTACGACGAGCGCCTCTACGAGGCGATCCGCTGAGCAAGAGCCGGATCGTTTCGGGTTGGACCACTTGAAACAAAGCAGTTAGCGCGCCGCCCGGTCGCGGCCGGCTATACCTTGCCGTCGCGGTCGAGCGCTGCCTTCACTTCGGCCTCGGGAACCGCGATCCTGATCCCGGCGCGCTCCTGCTGGAGCAGCATCGCGACCCGCGAGTCGCGGTTCTCCCAGCCGCGGTTCAATGCCGCGGTCAACTCGTCGAGCGCGAGATTGGCCATGTGCATCGGCACCCGCATCTCGCGCCCGAGCTGGGTCGCCAGGGTCACGTCCTTGTGCGCCAACCGCAACGCGAAATCGGGCGGGTCGTATTTGTCGGGGAGGAAATGGTCGCCCAGCGCGTCGAAGGTGCGGCGCCGGCCGCCAGCGCCCTGGCGCACCGCCTCCCACAGCGCCAAGGGCTCGACCCCGGCCTTGACGCCCATCGTGAAGACTTCAGCGAGCACGCACTGGATCGCATAGCCGGCGCAATTGTGCACCAGCTTGGCGACCGAGCCGGCGCCAATGGGGCCGATATAACGGGCCTGGTCGCCGATCGCGTCGAGCACCGGCTTATGGCGGTTGAAGATCTGTTCGTCGCCCCCGACCCACAGCGCAAGACGCCCCGAGGCGGCGCCGCGCGGCCCACCGCTAACCGGTGAATCGAGCATATAGAGGTGCTTTTCGCCAAAGCGCCGGTTGAGTTCGCGCACCAGAGTCGGCGAATTGGTCGACAAGTCAAAATAGGCGCTGCCCTCCTTCATCCCGGCGATGAGGCCACTCTCGCCGAGCGCCACCGCCTCGACTTCGGGCGGGCCCGGGAGCGAGGTAAAAATCACCTCGCACTGTTCGGCCAGGGCCTTCGGCGTATCGGCCCACATCGCGCCCGCCGCCAGATGGCGTTCGGCCGCGGCGCGGCGGATATCGTGGACGACAAGGTCATGCCCCGCCTTTTGCAGGTTCGCCGCCATGCTGGCACCCATCGTGCCGAGCCCGATGAAACCGACCTTCATGTCAATTCCCCTTGATCAAAGAGGCCCCTCACCCTGCCCCTCCCCCCGCTCGCGGGGGGAGGGAGAGGGGCTATTGCAGGCACCCTTACCGCTTGGCGAAGACATCCTTGGCGATCTGCGCCGCGGTCATCGCCGCCGGCCAGCCGGCGTAGAAGGCCAGATGGGTGATGATTTCGCTGATTTCTTGCTTGGTGACGCCGTTGTCGAGGGCGCGGTTGAGATGGCCGGTCAGTTGCCGCTCGCGGCCCAAGGCGATCAGGGTCGCGACGACGATCAGGCTGCGGTCGCGCTTTTTGAGGCCGGGGCGCTCCCAGATCTCGCCGAACAGCCACTTTTCGCTGTAGTTGATCAGGTCGGGAACGACGTCACGCACCGCCTCGCGCGACGGATTTACTTGCGATTGGGCCATGCTTCCTCCGGCTGTCAGGGTAAAGGGATCGCCCGCACCCTAGCACGCCGCCGCGTAGCGGCAACCCGCGCCTTAACCGGAGCAGCTATACTGCGCCCCGCGCCCAGCTAGCACCGGCCTCTGCCCGATCATCCGGCGTTCCGATCAGCGCGCCGATGATGCTTTGCCCGACGCGTTGGAGCCAGCCCGTCGTCGTCACGATCCACTCCGACGAAATGGTTGGTCGCCCAGTTGCGCGACGTCCGCAACGTATATATAAATTACCCGTATTAGTAGAGATCGTGAATGACGTCTGGGGATTTTTGCAGCGATCCCCGCAGGAGCGACATCGAATGCGCCCGGCATTGCCGAGCCTGAAGCCGGTTTTAATCTCGATCGGCGGATTGCGGCGCGAGATGCGGATCTCTGAGCCCGCGCTGGCGCTCGCGCTCCTGGCGCTCGTCAGCGTCGGCCCCGCGGGCGCCGCGCCGCTTGGCGAGACGTCGGCGCCGGCGATCGTCGCCAGCTGCCTGGTGCCGGGCTGCGATGGCACCCAAGTCATCGTCGACGCGATCGCCGGCGCCCGACGCGAACTGCGCATCCAGTTCTACAACTTCACATCGGCGCCGATCGCCGCGGCGATCATCCGGGCCCGCCAGCGCGGCGTCGACGTTGCATTGCTGCTCGACAAGATCAGTCCGTGCCAGCGGGGCGCCGTCGCCGACCA
>DASYZD010000228.1:0-6151 GCA_035946655.1 Allostellaceae bacterium
CCCAAGGATTTCAGCCTGGAAAGTGTTGCGGCATAAGCGGCTTCCAGGTCGGCGTGCGTCTGCATCGCCATCATCCGTTCCGGCAGGACGAACAGCGCCGGCACGCCCCAACATGCGGCAGCAGCTGCCGGGCTGCGCATAAATGCGTCGACGTACGCCTCGTACGCCTCGTCGATGGCACGCTTTACTTCAGCGCGGGCGGTCTTGTCCGACATTGCTAGCCTTTCCGGATGGCGGTTCCAGGATACGCGCCGAACCGGGGAAACGGCACCCTCAATCATGCGCCGCGAACCACAGCGGGCAATTGTAGTCGATCGTAACTTCTTCGCCCGGCGCTATCGGCACCAGCGCGATCAGATCGAGCGTCGTTTGCGCGACATTGCGCCTGACCCGCGCGCGCGGCCTGCGCGAATGATTGCACAGCGTGACGAGACCAAGCGCGACGGCGCCGCGTCCCTCGTCCCCGGCGCCGCCCCCAGGGACGCCATCGGGATCGCCGTCCCAGTCGAAATAATAGTCGTGCAGGATCGTCTGATCGAGGAGCTTGCACTGCCTCGGCGACACCAGGATGACCGGGGCCGCCTCGATCACCGTTCCCGCCGCGATCGGCGCGATCGCAAAGACGCCGCGGCCCTTCAGCGGGTCGACGCGGATTTCAAGATGGTCGTTCGGGAGCGGCCGCAGGCCATCCTGGGCGCGCGCGCTGCGCACCGCGGAGGCGGTCACCCCGGGCGCTCGGCCAGGGCTCAGGCGTGATCGCGCGGGCGCTCGGCGGCGGCGCCCATGGTGGCGCTCGAGCTCGTCGCGCCGGCGGTCGAGGCCCCGGGGGGCGTCACCTGGGCGACCGGAGCGGCGGTCTCCTCCTCGGGCTCCTTCATCCCGGCCTTGAAGGCTTTGATACCCTTGGCAAAATCGCCCATGATTCCGGAAATTTTGCCCCTGCCTCCGAACAAGATCACGGCCACACCGATGACGAGCAGCCAGTGTATTGGACTGAGAGAACCCATTAGACGACCCCGGAGACTGAACGCTGGGCCAAATTAGCAAAGTCCAGCGCGTTGCGCTCGCCCAATCGCTCGCGCGGCGGGCGGATGCAACACGAGGTCGTGCCGACCCTTTCGAAAATCAAGGCTCACCGCAGCTGCCGCCGTCGGCGGAGCCCCCTGGTCGAACCCCCATCAGCGCCCTGACGGGCAAAGGCGACAAAGCTCGGAATGAAATTGATCGCGCTGGTTACGATGAGTAGGAAAACCACCAGGAGCCAATGCATGATGCTCGGCGAGTCCACCTGACCCCTGTAGCGAAAAGAGCCCCGATTATGCCCTATTTCCCGCCGCCGCATCCCGCCTGGGAACGCCGCGCGCCCAACGCGGCCGGTCTCGATGCCGCAGCCGTCGCAGCGGCGGTGCGCCACGCGGCCGAACATGAGACGCCGTGGAGCCGCGACCTCGCGCAGATGGTGCGGACCGACTTCGGCGAAGAGCCGCCGTGGAACGAGCCCTTGGGACCGGTGCGCCCGCGTGGCGGCCCCAATGGCCTCGTGCTGCGGGACGGCAGGATTGTCGCCGAATGGGGCGATACCGGGCAGGTCGACCTGACGTTCAGCGTCGCCAAGAGCTACCTGTCGATCCTCGCCGGGCTCGCCTGGGACCGGGGCCTCATCGGCGACCTCGACGAGCCGGTCTGCCGCCGGATCGATGATGGCGGGTTCCTGCCCCCGCACAATGACAAGATCACCTGGCACCACCTCTTACAGCAGACCTCCGAATGGGAGGGCGAGCTGTGGGGCAAACCCGATCTGATCGACCGCAACCGCAGCGTCGGCGGCCGCCCTGCGGCCGGCAAAAAGGGCACGCACCGCGACCTGCAGGCGCCCGGCACGTTCTGGGAATACAACGACGTCCGGGTCAACCGCCTGAGCCTGGCCTTGCTGCGCCTGTGGCGGCGTCCGCTGCCCGAGGTGTTCCGCGAATTGGTGATGCAGCCGATCGGCGCCTCGCAAACGTGGGAATGGCACGGCTACCGCAACTCTTTTGTCGAGATCGACGGCCAGCGGATGCAGTCGGTTTCGGGCGGCTCGCATTGGGGGGGCGGCGTCTTCATCGACGCGCAGGACCAGGCCCGGATCGGCCTCCTGATGTTGCGCGGCGGGGTCTGGGAGGGGAGACGCATCCTGTCGGCCGAGTGGATCGCGCGGATGCGCCGCCCATGCCCGCTCTACCCGCGCTACGGCTATCTGTGGTGGCTCAACACCGGCCGCGAGATGTACCCGAATGCCTCCGAAGCCAGCTATTGCGCGAGCGGCGCCGGTGGCAACCTGACCTGGATCGATCCCGACCACGACATCGTCGCGGTGTTGCGCTGGATCGATCCCTCCGCCCGCGACGGCTTCATGCGGCTGGTGATGAGTGCGATCCGGAAGTGACCGTTCCATCCGTCGCCCCCGCGAAAGCGGGGGTCCAGGGCCGGCGGCACAATCGTTGCCCTGGATTCCCGCTTGCGCGGGAACGACGAGCTTAAAGCGTGCTGCCTTAACTGTCGCCCATGCGCAGGGCGGCGATGAAGGCGGATTGCGGGATGTCGACCTTGCCGAACTGGCGCATCCGCTTTTTGCCTTCCTTCTGCTTTTCGAGGAGCTTCCTTTTGCGGGTGACGTCGCCCCCGTAGCATTTGGCGAGGACGTCCTTGCGCAAGGCCTTCACGGTCTCGCGCGCCACCACCCTTCCGCCCAATGCCGCCTGGATCGCGATCTGGAACAGTTGGCGCGGGATCAAATCCTTCAGGCACTCGCACAAGGCCCGGCCGCGGCGCTCGGCTTCGCTCCGATGGACGATGATCGACAGGGCGTCGACCGGGTCGCCGTTGATGAGGATGTTCATCAACACGAGGTCGCCGGGGGCGTAGCCGTCGAGCTGATAATCGAAGCTGGCATAGCCGCGGCTGACCGATTTCAAGCGGTCGTAGAAATCGAACACGACCTCGTTCAAGGGCAGGCGGTAGACGACCATCGCCCGGCTGCCGGCATAGGTCAGGTCCTGCTGAGCCCCGCGCCGCTCCTCGCACAAGGCCAGAACCGGGCCGAGATAGGCGTCGGGGACCAACACGGTCGCCTTGATCCACGGCTCCTCGATGTGGTCGATCCTGACGGGATCGGGCATGTCGGCCGGGTTGTGCAGGTCGAGGACGCGGCCGTTCCGCTGGTGCACCCGGTAGACGACCGAGGGCGCCGTCGTAATCAGGTCGAGGTCGAACTCGCGTAACAACCGCTCCTGGATTATTTCGAGGTGGAGGAGGCCGAGGAACCCACAGCGGAAGCCGAAGCCCAGCGCCACCGAGGTCTCGGGCTCGTAGATGAAGCTCGCATCGTTGAGACGCAATTTGGCGAGGCCGTCGCGCAGCCGCTCGTAATCGGCCGAATCGGTCGGGAAGAGGCCGCAGAACACCACCGGCTGCACCGGCTGGAAGCCGGGCAGCGGCGCCGCGGCCGGGCGGCGGTCCTCGGTGATCGTGTCGCCGACCCGGCAATCGGCGACGGTCTTGATCCCGGCGGTGATGAAGCCGATCTCGCCCGGCCCCAAATCCGGAGCGGCGACCCCTTTCGGGGTGAAGACGCCGACCCGCTCGACGGAGTGCGCCGCGCCCGATGCCATCAGCCGGATCTTCTGGCCGACCGTCAGCCGGCCGTCCTTGACCCGCACCAGGATGACGACGCCGAGATAGGGGTCGTACCAGCTGTCGACCAGCAAGGCCTTGAGCGGTGCCGCCTCATCGCCTTGCGGCGGCGGCAGCCGGTGCACCAGCGCCTCCAGCACATCCTCGATGCCGAGCCCGGTCTTGGCCGAAATGAGGAGCGCGTCGGTGGCATCGAGCCCGATGACATCCTCGATCTGCTCCTTCACCCGGTCGGGTTCGGCCGCGGGGAGATCAATCTTGTTCAAGACGGGCACGATCTCGTGCCCGGCGGCGACCGCCTGGTAGACATTGGCGAGGGTCTGCGCCTCGACCCCTTGGCTGGCATCGACGATCAGCAGCGAACCCTCGCAAGCGGCGAGCGAGCGGCTGACCTCATAGGCGAAATCGACGTGGCCGGGCGTATCCATCAGGTTGAGGACGTAGGTCTCGCCGTCCTTCGCCCGATAATCGAGCCGCACCGTCTGGGCCTTGATGGTGATGCCGCGCTCGCGCTCCAACTCCATCGTGTCGAGCACCTGCTCGCGCATCTCGCGCGCCTCCAGCCCGCCGCAGACCTGGATCAGCCGGTCGGCCAGCGTCGACTTGCCGTGGTCGATATGCGCGATGATCGCGAAATTGCGGATGCGGCTGAGCGGCGTCATGGATGCCGAACATAGGGTTGACCCAGCAAGGGATCAACGCGCCGCGGGCCGGTTATAGCGCGGCGATCGATATGCCGAGCGCCCGCGCTGCAGCGAGCAGCCGATTATCGTAGCTGGCGAGTTCGATCGGCTCGCTCTTTGCGCTGGTGAAGTCAATCGTCGCAAGGTGAAGCGCATCCAGAGTTCGAACGCGAATCGGGAACGGCTCCAAAGCACGCGAAAGCACCGCTTCATCGAGTTCGATCAGGACCACTCGCGTCAACAGCAGCCGCGCTTCATTGCTATGCGACCCGGTCAATTGGTACGCGTGCACCCGATTCCAGACCTCGTATTCGAGAAGTTTGCTGGAGACCAAGGGTTGGCTCCAAAATTGATCGGCAGGGCGTCGAGGTTCGCGAAATAAGTGGGCGAGGGCGACAGAGCTGTCGAGATAGATCACCAGCGATCTTCTCGGTCTCGTTCCAAATCCACCATTAACTGCTCAAAGGTCAAGCCTTCGACCGGCTTACTCGGCGGGGGAGAGCCATCGCGAATAGTGGCCGGTCTAAGCCACCCCTCCCGCATGCCCCGTAACTCGAATGCCGAAAGCGGGCGACCTCCGGGGGCAGAGACATCGGAACGCGGCGGCACGATTTCGGCGACGGGGCGGCCGCGGTCGGTGACGACGACGGTCTCGCCGGCGGCGGCGAGACGGACGTACTCGCTGAGCTTGTTCTTGAGGGTCTTTAAGCCGACGGTGCGCATGGATCGAAAGTAGCCTCTGGAAGCTACCTGGTCAACGAATAGCCGGCAGACGGCGGGCGCGATCGGCGTTACACTGCGGCGCCGCGGGATCGGCGGTTGGCGGCGGGGTGACTGGGTGAGCGGGGCCGAGGATACATTGCGGTTGCCGGCAGACCGGCTCGCGGCAGGCAAGGCCGCGCCGCCGCGGCGGCGGCTATTCCGCAAGTACGCGCTGTTGTTCATCGCGCTGGTCGGCGCCGCGCTCCTCATCAACAGCGCCGTCGATTTCTGGTTTTCCTACGAGGAGAACAAGGCGGCGCTGGTCCACGTCCAGCAGGAAAAGGCGGATGCGGCGGCGACCCGGATCGAGGAGTTCGTCGGCGAAATCGAGCGCCAGATCGGCTGGACGACGCATGCGCAATGGGCCTCGGGCCCGCTCGACCAGCGCCTCCAGGATTATTTCCGGCTGTTGCGCCAGGTTCCGGCGATCACCGAATTGTCGCAGCTCGACGAAGCGGGCCGGGAGCAGCTCCAGGTCTCGCGTCTCAAGATGGACGTCGTCGGCAGCGGCGAGGATTTTTCGCAAAGTCCCGCCTTCACGCAAGCGAAAGCCAACCGCATCTGGTTCAGCCCGGTCTATTTCCGCAAGCAATCGGAACCCTACATGACGCTGGCGATGGCGCGCGAGGGCAGGAACGCCGGGGTCACCGTCGCCGAGATCAACCTGAAGTTGATCTGGGACGTCATCACCGCATTGAAGATCGGCGAAGGCGGCTATGCCTATGTCGTCGACGGCCGCGGGCGGCTGATCGCCCACCCCGACATCAGCCTGGTACTGCGCGACACCGACCTGTCGAAGCTGCCGCAAGTCGCCGAGACGCTGGCGCCGGTGGTCGCGCCGGTGGTCGCGCCCGGGCCGGGGGCGCCCGCCAGCACGCACGCCGTCACGGTCGCGACCAACCTCGCCGGGCGCAGCGTCTTGACCGCGCACGCCGCGATTGCCCCGCTCGGCTGGCGCGTCTTTGTCGAGGTGCCGCTGTCGGAAGCCTTCGCGCCGCTCTATGGCGAGGCGTGGCGCACGCTGGCGCTGTTCG
>DASYZD010000229.1:0-2148 GCA_035946655.1 Allostellaceae bacterium
GCGATGTCGGCGGCGGCGGCGTCACCTATTTTGCGCTCGGCCATTGCCACAACCCGGCGATCCACGCGACCCGCGCCGCCGGCCCGAACGAGACGACGCCACCGACCTTCCACGGCGCGTGGGACACGCAAGCCTTCACCACCTTGCTGCGCAACGCCATCACCTGGGGCGTGAGCAGCTAACGAGGAGACGCATGGTGGCGAACCCGATCAATCGCGCCATCCAATTGTTGGCGCAGGATCAGGCGATCTACTATCTCGGCGGCCATAGCGGCTATCGGCTGAACCGCGCGCAGGGGCGCGAAGATGCCGGCATCTGGGCTGACTACATCAATATCGGGATGGAGCACGGCGCCTTCGACATGGCGGGGCTTGCCGAATATTTGGCCGGCCTCGTCGAGGGCGGCCCGACGCGCTCGGGCCACCGCACCCCGGCCGTCATCGTCGAAGCGCCGGTCAACGGCACTGACGATGCAAACGTGCGCTACAACGCGTGGCAATTCCGCCAGATCCTCGGGCGCGGCGTGCATGGCGTCATCTTGTGCCAGGCCGAGACCGCGGGTGCGGCGCGCGCCTTTGTCGAAAGCTGCCGCTACCCGCACCACAAGGAGGGCGTCGATCCCGGGCTCCCCTCCCCGCTTGCCCGCATGCGCGGTGAACCTGGCGCCGGTCGCGAGGCCGGCGGCAAGCTCCTCGGTATCGGCACGCGCGGGCTGGGCTCGGAAGCCACCGCCGCGGCGATCTGGGGGATCGAGGAAGCCGAATACCGCGATCGCTGCGACCCCTGGCCGCTCAACCCCCGGGGCGAACTGTTGCTCGGGGTCAAGCTCGAAAGCCCGGAGGGAATCGCGCGGTGCGATGAAATCCTGCAGACCCCCGGGATCGGCTTCGCCGAGCTTGGTCCCGGCGATCTCTCGCTCTCGCTCGGCTACCCTGAGATGCCGCGCGGCCCCTACCCGCCCGAGATGCAGGAAGCCCGCGAGCGGGTCTTTCGCGCCTGCCGCGCTAATGGCATCGCCTTTCTCGAGGCCGCCACGCCCGCCGACATCATCGGCAAGCTCGACGAAGGGGTGCGGGTCATCGCCGGTTCCAGCGCAGAGGCCGCCCGCCGCGGCCGCGCCCACCAGAACCGCATGCTGCCGGTGTAGAACCGTAATGGCGCGACAGCTCCACTTCGGTGCGGCCGGAAGATCCGCGACGACAAGCGGTGTCTTGATCGTGCTGTGTGCGCTCGCACTCGGCTTGTCGTCGCCCGCGACGGCTTTCGCCGCGCCGCAGCAGCCGGCCGCGCCGCCGCCGGCTGAGGCGGCTCAGTCGTCGAACCAGGACAACCCCGAGCCGGTAAAGGTCGGGGGGTTTCGCTCGGCCCACTGGGGGATGACCGAGGCGCAGGTCAAAGCCGCGATCCACAAGGATTTCAATAGCCCGATGGACAAGGAGCAAGCCGGGGAAAACCCCAGCGAGCGCACCACCGTGTTGACGGTGACCGTCAACGACCTCTTGGAAGGCGCCGGCAAGGCCCGCATCTCGTATATTCTCGGCTATTCGACAAAAAAGCTCATTCAAGTCAATATCGTCTGGGGCACCACGATCGACCCGCAGGCCAAACCGGAGCAGATTGTCGCGGCCGCCAATCAGTTGCGCACCCTGTTCCTCAGCTCGGGCTACGACCGCGACACGCTCGCCAGCAATGTCGCAACCGGCGACGGGTCGATCACCGTCTTCCAGGGCCAGGATTCAGACAAGCACATGACCCTGCTGCGCCTGGTAAGCACGCCCGCGCCCCCGTCCCCAAAGCAGCACGGCAAGACCCTGTCGGCCCGCCCCACCATCGTTCTTCAGCTATCCTACTTGCTCGATCCACAAAACCCGGATGTTTACCGGCTGAAAAAGGGCCTGTTCTGAGACTTGCGGCGCGAAGGGAGATGTTTCGCGATTGCCTTTTGTCGTGGCAAGCAAACACGCCAACTGGGGTGGATAGGGGTCTACGACCGCCGCTCGGGCGGCAGGATCTCCGGCGCCAGGATCTCGTCGATCAGGTGCGCGCGGCGGATGTCCTCAAGGTGGGCGCGCTTTTCATCGGCGGTAAGGCGCGTGCCGATGCCTCTTGTCATCAAGAGGACGAGCGAGCGGTCGCCGAGGCTCAGCC
>DASYZD010000230.1:0-4673 GCA_035946655.1 Allostellaceae bacterium
GAGCCGTTTCACGCCCGCCGCGTCGCCTTCGGATTGGGGCTCCAGGGCGCCGAGGCGCAATCGGCGACGCGGATGCTCCTGGGCATGTACAAAGCCTTCGCCGCCTTCGATGCGTCGCTCCTCGAGGTGAACCCGCTCGTCGTCACCGGCGCAGGCGAGGTGCTGGCCTTGGACGCGAAGATCGATTTCGACGACAACGCGCTCTTCCGCCACAAGGACGTCGAGGAATTGCGCGACGAGGCCGAGGAGGACCCGGCCGAGCTCGAGGCCGGCAAGCACGGGCTCAACTACGTCAAGCTCGACGGCAACATCGGCTGCATGGTGAACGGCGCAGGCCTCGCCATGGCGACGATGGACATCATCAAGCTCTATGGCGGGGAGCCCGCGAATTTTCTCGACGTGGGCGGCGGCGCCACACGCGAGCGCGTTACCACCGCGTTCAAACTGATCCTTTCGGACCCGCACGTGGAGGGCGTCCTGGTCAATATCTTCGGCGGCATCATGCGCTGCGACGTGATCGCCGAGGGCATCGTCGCCGCGGCGCGCGAGGTCGGCCTCCAGGCGCCGCTGGTGGTCCGACTCG
This sequence comes from Allostellaceae bacterium, assembly GCA_035946655.1. Classification (GTDB taxonomy): domain Bacteria; phylum Pseudomonadota; class Alphaproteobacteria; order ATCC43930; family CGMCC-115725; genus DATARH01. The sequence goes on from DASYZD010000230.1 coordinate 584, forward strand.
AGGGCACGAACGTGCAGCTCGGCAAGAAGATTCTCGCCGAATCCGGGCTACCGATCGTCTCCGCCGACAATCTTGCCGACGCCGCCGAGAAGGTGGTGAAGGCGGTGCGCGAGGCGGCCTGATGTCGGTCCTGGTCGACAGCAACACCAAGGTGATCTGCCAGGGCTTCACGGGCATGCAGGGCACCTTCCATTCCGAGCAGGCGATCGCCTACGGCACCAAGATGGCGGGCGGCGTGACGCCGGGAAAAGGCGGCACGACGCATCTCGATCTGCCGGTGTTCGACACGGTCGCTGACGCGGTAAAGGCGACGGGCGCCAGCGCGAGCGTCATCTATGTGCCGCCGCCTTTCGCGGCCGACGCGATCCTCGAGGCGATCGACGCCGAAATCCCGCTCATCGTCTGCATCACCGAGGGCATCCCGGTCCTCGACATGGTGACGGTGAAGCGCGTTCTCGCCGGCAGCAAGTCGCGGCTCATCGGCCCCAACTGTCCGGGCGTCATCACGCCCGAGCAATGCAAGATCGGCATCATGCCGGGCCACATCCACGCCAGGGGCGGCATCGGCATCGTGTCGCGCTCGGGCACGCTCACCTATGAGGCGGTGGCGCAGACGACGGCGGTGGGTTTGGGCCAATCGACCTGCGTCGGCATCGGCGGCGATCCGGTGAACGGCACGAGCTTCATCGACTGCCTCGAGATGCTCCTGGGCGATCCCGACACGCGGGCGATCGTCATGATCGGCGAGATCGGCGGCAGCGGCGAGGAAGAGGCGGCGGAGTTCTACCGCCGCTCCAAGGTCAAAAAGCCGATGGTGGGCTTCATCGCCGGCTCGACCGCGCCGCCCGGCCGGCGCATGGGGCACGCGGGCGCCATCATCTCGGGCGGCTCCGGCACGGCGCAGGCGAAGATCGAGGCATTGAAGAGCGCGGGCGTCACCGTGGCACTCTCCCCCGCCGCGCTCGGCACGACGATGCGGGAGGTGCTGAGGCGAAGCTCATGAGGCACCGCCGGCGCGACCTGCCGCGCGGACGCCAGGTCGAGGCCGAAGCGCTCGCCGAGGTGGGCCGCTCGCCGACCGGCCGAGCCGGCGCGGTTTCTTGATCGAACTCCTGCACCTTCTTCAGGACCGGCGTGCACGTCTGCGACAGCGCTTCTGTGCGTTCCTCGGGAGCGAGCGGCTGCTTGCGGATCTCCGCCGCCCGGGTCGAGCCTGCGGCTCAGGCCCGGGCGGCGGAGCAGGACTACTCGGCCGGGCTCGCCGCGGCGCGGGTGGGACCGGATGACTCCGCGATCTGGCGGCTGCGGAGCGGCTTCAACACCACGAGCGCGAGTGCCACGACCACGAAGTTCATGATCGCGGTCACGACAAACACGGCATGCCAGCTGCCGGTCGCCGACTTGAGCACGTTGGCGAGCGGCACGAGGAACGCCGAGGCGCCTTTCGCGGTGTATAGGAGCGCCAGGTTCGCAGTGGCGTAGTTCCGACCGTAGGTGTCGGTGCAGGTCGAGGGGAAGAGACTGAAGATCTCGCCCCAGGTGAGGAAGATGAGACCAGCGAAGATCACGAACGCCCACGGGCTCGTTCCGACCGTGCCGAGGAGCCAGTAACTGATGCCGCCCAAGGCGAACGCGATCGCCATCGTGTTCTCGCGCCCGATCATGTCGGATATCCAGCCGAAGAGCGGCCGGGCGGCGCCGTTCGCGACGTTGTCGACAAGGAGCGCGAGCGACAGCACGGTCATGCCGAACAGGATCGGGTTGTTGGCGAGATGGAAGTCCCTCGCCACCAGCGCGATCTGCGCGGTCGCCATCAATCCGCTGGCGGCGACCAGGATGAACATCACGTAGAGCACCCAGAAGGTCGGCGTGAGAAGCATCTCGCCGGGCGTGAAGCTTCTTGTCGTCACCTGGACCTTGACCTGTTCCGTGCCGGGCGTCTCGCCCGCGAACGGCGCCCGCATCGCGAAGGCGATCAGGAACAGGACCCCGCCTTGGATGAGGCCGAACCAGAAGAACGCAGTCTCGTATCCGGACGACGCGATCACCTCGCGGATCGGGATCACGGTGAGCGCCGCGCCGGCGCCGAAACCGGCAGCCGTCAGCCCAACGGCGAGGCCGCGGCGCTCCGGGAACCACTTCACGGCGTTGCCGACGCATGTGACGTAGACCGCGCCGGCGCCGACGCCGGAGAGCGCCGTCCCCAGATAGAGTACGCCAAGCGTGCCGGCATTCGCATTGATGATCCACCCGATGGCGACCATGACGCCGCCAAAAGTGACCATCACTTTAGGTCCTCTCTTTTCGCCGAAATAATCGACCAGCCAGCCTTCGATTGGGGTCAACCAGGTCTCGAGCGCGATGAACAGGCTGAAGGCGAATTGGATCTCGGCGACCTTCCAGTGATGCGCCGCGCTCATCGGGTGCACGAACAGCGTCCACCCGTATTGCAGGTTCGCGATCAGTATCATGCAGATCACGCACCAAAGGAGCTGCGCCCAGCGGGTTGAGTCGCTGACCGTGGAGCTCTTCGCTTCTACCGCCATGCCCTCCCTCCTGATTCCTTATTGCTTGATTGCTTGCCCGTGCCTCCGGCTTCCGCCGCACACAGGAGTATACCATACCACATACCAGGCCAACGACAAATCGGCTGGATTCCGACAATCGATTTTAGCCATGCCGCGGGAGAGTTCAGAAATTCGCGGCGCGGCGAATCGTTCCGGTATGCGAGTGACTGTTGACCCACCAGATTTCGCAATAGCTCACGGACGCCGAGAGCGCGGATCCGCGGACCCCGAACGGGGTCGCTCGGCGCAACGGCGCGCCGGCTGTCGATGCGCTGGACGAGGCTGTCGAAGTCGTTCGCGGCCCGCCGCAGATAAGCGAAGAGAAGCCGAGGACGGACCCGGGCTGCCCGTCCAACAGATCGAATCCTTTTCGCAAGATTTCTATAATATCCTATCCGGATTTCTTAAATATATTGCCGTAGATTGACTTAAATCATGTGAAATTGCGTGATTTTACGTTAAACAAAAGATCTGTCATTTGCATATACGCAATTCCATTGTTCGGAAGACCGCGAGAGGGAGAACGCACGATGCGCCGTTGCCGCAACGCCGTCGCCGCACCACCGCCAGCTCTCGTCGCATGCCGCAGCGGAAGCGCGTGCCGGACGCGTTCGGCGCGAGCGTGGCGCAGGACGTGCCTCACGATATCGCATTCCGCATTCTGCGGCCGGACCGGGACGAGCGGGTCATCCATTCGCGCGGCGACGTCTTCCGCGACGAGACCGGCAAGCCGACCCACATGAGCGGCGCCGGTCACGACATCACAGAGCGCCGGCGCGCCGATGAAAACCTGCGGACCAGCGAAGCGCGCTTTCGGCTGGTGGTCGAGCAGGCGCCGGACGCGATCCTGCTCTATGATGTCGACCGGGACCGCCTGACCGACGCGAACAAGGCGGCCGAGCGGCTGTTCGCGTGCGCGCGCGGCGAAATCGTCAAGTACGGGCCGCGGCATTTTTATGCGCCGGAACAGCCCGACGCGCGGCCGGTCGCGAATTCCTTCGCCGAGCACAACGCCCGCGTCGTGGCCGGCGAGGAACTCGCCTTCGAGCGCCGCATCCGCAATGCGGCGGGGCAGGAGCGTCTGTGCCGCGTGACGCTGGTCCGGCTGCCATGGGCAGGCGCGCGGCTGATTCGCGCCAGCTTTATCGACATCACCGAGCAACGGGAAGCCGAGCGCGCGCTGCAGCGCCTGAACCGCGCCTTGCGAACCCTGCGCCGCGGCAATGAAGTGCTGGTGCACGCCGAAAGCGAGCCGGAGCTGCTCTCCGAGATGTGCCGGGCCATCGTCGAGACGGGCGGCCACCGCATGGCCTGGATCGGCATCGCGCAGCACGACGCCGCCAAATCGGTGACCCCCGGCGGCGCCGCCGGCGCAGTCGGGGACTACCTCGACAAAGCCCCGGATCACCTGGGCCGACGAACCGCGCGGCCGCGGCCCGACCGGGCGCGCGATCCGCAGCGGCGAGCCGCAGACCACTCAGAACATCGCCGCCGACGCCCCCCTGACGCCATGGCGCAAAGCC
>DASYZD010000231.1:0-24898 GCA_035946655.1 Allostellaceae bacterium
CGGCGATCTTGCCGCCGAGTTTCCCGCTAAGGCTCAAGGGGGAGCCTCGCTCGATTCAAGTTCGATGACGCTGGCCAGCGCCTCGAGGGCGAGTTCGTAACCGTGCGGCCCGAGGCCGCAGATCACTCCGCGCGCCGCCAGGCTGACATAGGAGTGATGGCGGAATGGCTCGCGCCGGAAGATGTTCGACAGATGGACTTCGATGACCGGCAAATCGGCCGCGTTCAGCGCATCGAGGACCGCCACCGAGGTGTGGGTGAAGGCGCCGGCATTGATGATGATGCCGTCGGCGGCCTCGCGCGCCTCGTGGATCCAGTCGACGAGCATGCCTTCGTGGTTGGTCTGGCGGAACTCGATCGCGAGGTCGAGCGCGGCGGCGCGCGCGAGGCAGCGCTCCTCGACATCGGCCAGCGTGTCATAACCGTAGGTCGCCGGCTCGCGCACGCCGAGCAGGTTGAGATTGGGGCCGTTCAAGATAAAGACGGTCGGCAAGGGTTCACTCCGCGCCGGGTCCCCGCCTTATAGCACGAAACCGGGGCCGGCAAGGAGCCGGCGGCGGGGCGGCGCGGGCGCACGCCCTGCACGATGCCGGGCGCTGGTCGATTTATTGCGAACGCGAGAATCAGTGGCAGTCAGCCTTCACCCGGTCCCTCTCCCCGCTCGGCCGCTGGCGGCGAGAGGGTTGGGGTGGGGGCCCAGGCCTACTCCGCCGCGGCGGCCAGGCGCGGCGCGGACGCCGCCGACGTCGTCGGGGTGCGCGAGGCGGCCCAGTAACCCAGCCCCATGATCCCGGCGCCGCTAACGATGTTGCCCATGGTCACCCATAGGAGGTTCCATCCCATGCCGGCGAGCGTCACGGTCGGTGGATGCGGGGCGAGGAGCGCGATCGAGAACAGCGTCATGTTGGCGACCGAATGCTCGAACCCGCTGGCGATAAAGGCGTACAGGCACCAGAAGATGACGATGCACTTGGCGGTGTCGTTGGTCATCCGCGCCGAAGTCCAAATCGCCAGGCACACCAGCCAGTTGCAAAGGATCGCGCGGGCGAACAGCTCGAACGCCGGGGCGTTCATCTTGGCCGCCGCGACGGTCAGGATCAGCGGGTTTTTGCCGGCCAGCGCCAGACCGCCGCCGCCAGCGACAAAGATCGCTCCCAAGATCATGCAGCCTAGCAGATTGCCGCCCCATGAGGCGCTCCAAGAGCCGGCGAGCTCCTTGAGGCTAATGCGGCGCTGCAGCCAGCCATGCGTCATGAACATCGTATGCCCGGTGAACAGGTCCGAACCGGCGAAAATGACGAGCGTCAGCGCGATCCCGAACGAGGCGCCCATGACGACCGGGCGGATGTCGATATCGACGGCATTGCCGACGGCGAAGATGAGGATGATGCCGAGCCCGACATAGGCGCCCGCCATCATCGCGCTGATCGTGAAGCCGAGCGGCGAGCGGCGCAGGAATTCCGCCTTCAAGACGGCCGTCTTGGCGAACTGGTCGACGGTCTCGATGAACATGCCGGTGCTCCGTTTGGATGGGGTGGCGCGCGGCGTGCGGCCGCGGGTTACGGGGTCAGTAGACGTCGCGCTGGTAGCGGCCCTCGGCGGCGAGGCGGGCGAGATAGGTCTTGGCGGCGGCCGGCTCCATGCAGCCCTCCTTGGCGATGATGTAGAGGAGCCCGCGGTCGACATCGCGCGCCATCCGTTCCGCGTCGCCGCAGACGTAGAGATGCGCGCCCTCTTCCAGCCATGCCCATAGCTCTGCGGCGTTTTCGAGGAGCCGGTGCTGGACGTAGATCTTGTGCTCCTGGTCGCGCGAAAAGGCGGTGTCGAGCCGGGTCAGGAGGCCGTCACGGTGCCATGCGGTCAGCTCGTCCTCGAAGAGGTAATCCTTGTCGCGGTGTGGGTTGCCGAAGACCAGCCAGTTGCGCGCACGTGCGCCGATCGCCTGCCGCTCCTGCAGAAATGCGCGGAACGGCGCAATCCCGGTGCCCGGCCCGATCATGATCATGGGGCGGTCGGGCGCGGCCAGGCGAAACCCGGCGGCGGGATGAACATAGACGCTGATCTCGCCGCCCGGCGCGACCCTGTCGCACAGATACGTCGAGGCAACCCCGGTGCGCCGCCGGGTTCGCTTATGGTAACGCACCGCGGCGACGGTCAGATGCACTTCGCCGGCGGCGTATTTGGGCGAGGAGGCGATCGAATAGAGCCGCGGCTGCAAGGGATCGAGCGCCGAGATCAGCTCGGACAGAGGCGGGCGCGCCGAGGGGAAGCTCTCGAGGAGATCAAGGAGATCGGCATCGTCCGGCCCGGCGCCGGGATAGCCTTCGGCCATCGCCTGAAGGATCCGCGATTCGTCGAGATCGTGGGCGCGGGACGAGAGGACCTCGATCGCCTGGTCGGAGGGGCGGCGGATCTCGCAAGACTGCGACAGTGCGTCGGCGAGCGGGCACAGGGTCCCGTCCGGGGAGAGGACCGGGGTTTCGGTCGCCACTCGCAGACGCGCGATGATCGCCGCCACCAGCTCGGGGCAATTGCGCGCGACGACCCCGAGGCTGTCGCCGACTTCGAAGCGTCCGGCGCGCGTCTCGGTTTCGAGAACGACGAGCCTGGTGTCCTTCTCCGAGCCGCTACGATTGAGGCGTTGAGCCGCGCGCAGCCGGGCGGGAAAGGGCTGGTGCGGAGCGCGCGGCAGCGCCGGCGCGGCCGCGGCGCTTGCCGGCGTCGAGGCAGCCGCGGTCGGCGCCGACCCGGCAATCTCGGCCAGGAGTTCCTTCAGCTTGCGCGACGTCGCTTTGCCGCCCGGGGTGCAGCGGGCGATGTTGCCGTCGGCGCCGCTGGCGATCGCCTCGGCGTAGGTCTGGCAGGCATAGCCGCACTGGCCGCAATCGGTTTGTGCCATCGCCGCCATCAAGAGGCGCGCGGGGCCCCGTCCGGTGGCGAGCGCGATGCGCTCGTCGAGCGGGATGCCGGGGTCGTGCCAGGGAAAATCCTCGGGCTCGGATGGCACCCCACTGGGATGACCGGGCTTGACCCGGTCATCCGCGGCCGCTTCGAGAGATCCCCGGGGTAAGCCGGTCAAACCGGTCAAGCCGGTCAAGCCCGGGGAAGACGGGGATCCGGAGGCGTCGGAGTCGATCTCGCCATCGCTCCATAGGCCGGCGAGGAACCCGTCGAGCCAGGCACGCTGCGGCGCCGAAAACGGCGCGTTTTCCGGCAAAGAGGGGGCGATGAAGCTCATCGCGAGGCCCCAACCTTGATGTCATCCCGGCGAAAGCCGGGATCCATCGCGGTACAGGTCGCCGATGTGTCGAGAGCGATGACACCCTGGGCGTGCACCTCGCGGGTTGATGGGTGGATCCCGGCTTTCGCCGGGATGACAAGATAAGGGTTGCTCACGGCGCCGCCCCGCCGCCGAACAGCGCGGCCAGTTCGGCAACGCTGTGGCGGCTGGCGAAGGCCTGAAAGGTCTCGCTCGCGCCGCGCCGGGCGAGATAGGCGCCGAGGCCGGCTTCGAGCCGCCGCGGCAACTCGTCGGCCGGGATGTCGCGGCAGATCTCGCGGCCGAGCGCGAGGGTTGCGCCGCTGCCGCCGCCGAGGATCAGGTGGTAGCCCTCGGCCTCAGCCTCGCCGAGGTCGATCTTAGCGGCAAGGAGGCCGATATCGCCGACATAGTGCTGCGCGCAGGAATTGGGGCAACCGGTCAGGTGGATGTTGAGCGGCTGGTCGAGCGTGATCCGGCCGTCGAGATGATCGACGAGCTCGAGCGCGTGGCGCTTGGTATCGCTCAAGGCGAATTTGCACCCGGCATTGCCGGTGCAGGCGACAAGGCCCGCGCGCACCGCGCTCGCCTGCGTCCCCAGCCCGAGCGTCTCGATCTCGCCGACCGCGGCGGGGATCTGCGCCTCGGGAATGTCGGAAATGAGGAGGTTCTGCCACACCGTCAGCCGCAGCGTGCCGGAGCCGCGCCGCTTGGCGATATCGGCGAGGGCGCGCAGCCGATGCGCGGTGAGGCGCGCAGCCGGCACCACGACCCCGATATAGAAAACCCGCGGCTGCGCCTGCTCGTGCACTCCGACGTGTGCGTGCCGATCGATCGGGCCGCGCGGTTCGCACAGATCGGCCGCGACAAAACGCCAGGGGAATGGCAGGTGGCCGGCCGCCTCGCTCACCACCTTCTCCAACCCCCAGCGTTCGATCAGGTATTTGAGCCGCGCCCGCTTCCTGTCGGTGCGGTCGCCATGGTCGATGAAGACGCGCAGGATCGCAGCGGCGGCGGCGACAACCTCGTGCGGCAGGAGGAGAACGCCGGCATCACGCGCGAGGCTGCCGTGCCCGGTGAGGCCGCCGAGCAGCATGCGGAAATAGACGCCGGCGGCAGCCGGCCGTCCCGGTCCGACCCTGACCGCCGCAAAGCCGATATCGGCGGTGTCTTCGAGCATCGCGATCTGGCCGCCGCCATCGAAGGCGATGTTGAACTTGCGGGGCAGGCCATAGAGCTCGCGGTGGTTGAGGATGTGATGATAGAGCGCGCGGGTTAGGGGCCGCGTATCGACGAGCTCCTGCGGGTCGATGCCGGCCAGGGGGCTGCCGGTCAGGTTGCGGATGTTGTCGGCCCCGGCGCCGCGCGAAGTCAGGCCCAGCTCCTGCACCGCCTCCAGCACCTCGATCGGATAGGCGGCGCCGATCGCGCGGATCTGCAGATTGGCCCGGGTCGTGACGTCGAGCGTGCCGCCGCCGAAGCGCTCGGCGATGGCGGCCAGGCCCGCCGCCTGATGCGACGAGAGGATGCCGCCCGGCAGGCGCAGGCGCAGCATGAACGCATCCTGGTTGGGCGCGACATAGAAGAGGCCGTGGAATTTATGGCGGAAGACGTCGAGGCCCTTGGGGAAGCGGCCGGCCGCCGCGTTGGCGGCGATTTCGTCCCACATGTCGAACGGGTTCTTTTCGCGCTTTGCCAGCTCTTCCGGCGTGAGCTGGCCGCCCGCGGCGAGCGCCCGATCTTGCGCGGCAATATGGATGTCGGTCGGGTCGGACGCGCCCGGCGCAGCACTCGCCGCTGCCGCGCCATTGGGCAGCGACATGGCGCGTTTTTTGGCAATGCCGGCGATAAAGCCTTCGAGATACTGCTTCTGGTCTTCGGTAAAACCTGGGTCCTGCGGCATCGCGCCTGACATTGGCAGTGACATGATTGCTGCAACGCAGCAATTCGCGTGCCAACCGGGAGGGGGCTAGAGCGGGATCGTTTCAGATTGAACCACCTAACCGTCGCCCCCGCGAAAGCGGCGTCCAGGGGAAAGCGATTGAATGGGAGCCCTGGATTCCCGCTTGCGCGGGAACGACGATGGAAACGGAATGGGCAACCCTTTAATCCTTCACCATCCCCTTCAGACGGTAGAGCAGTTCGAGCGCCTCGCGCGGGGTCAGTTCGTCGGGGCGCACCTCGCGCAGCAATTCCTCGGCCGGCGCGGGGCGGGGCGCCGGTTCGGGCGGTGGCCGGCGGGCCGCGCGGAACAGCGGCAGATCGTCGGCGAGCCGGCCCGGGGCGCCACGCTGCTCGCCCTTTTCGAGGATTTCCAATACCTCCTCGGCGCGTGCGGTGACGTTTGCCGGCAAGCCGGCGAGCTTGGCGACATGGATGCCGTAGGAGCGGTCGGCGGTGCCGGGCGCGACCTCGTGCAGGAAGACGACGTCGCCCTGCCATTCCTTGACCCGCATCGTATGGCAGGCAAGGGCCGGGAGCTTGGCGGCGAGCGCGGTCAATTCGTGGTAGTGGGTGGCGAAGAGGGCGCGGCAGCGATTAGTTTCGTGCAGCTGCTCGAGCGCCGCCCAGGCGATCGAGAGCCCGTCATAGGTCGCGGTGCCGCGGCCGATCTCGTCGAGGATGACAAAGCTGTTGGCGCCGGCCTGGTTGAGGATCGCCGCGGTTTCGACCATCTCGACCATGAAGGTGGAGCGGCCGCGCGCCAGATCGTCGGCGGCGCCGACCCGGCTGTAGAGGCGGTCGACGATGCCGATCCGGGCGGCGCGCGCGGGGACGAAGGAGCCGATCTGCGCGAGGATCAGGATGAGCGCGTTCTGGCGCAAAAAGGTGCTCTTGCCCGCCATGTTGGGGCCGGTGACGAGCCAGATCCGATCCTCGCCCAAGACGCAGTCATTGGCGATGAAGCTGGCGCTTCCGGCGAGCGCGGCCTCGACCGTCGGGTGCCGCCCGCCGATGATCTCGAACGTGGTGCCGGGTCCGACCTCGGGCCTGGTCCAGCCGGATTCGGCAGCGCATTCGGCGTGGCTGGCGGCCAGATCCAGGGTGGCGAGCGCGGTTGCCGCGGCGGCGATCTCGGGGCGGGCGGCGATGATCTCGCCGGAGAGATCGTCGAACAGGCGCAATTCGAGGGCGAGCGCGCGCTCGGCAGCGCTGGCGATCCGGCTCGCCAGCTCCCCGAGTTCGACCGTCGTGTAGCGCAGCGCCCCGGCCATCGTCTGCCGGTGGACGAAATCGGGCCCAAGCGTGCCTCCGAGCCGTTCGACATTCGCCGCCGACACCTCGATGTAATAGCCGATGACGTTGTTGTGGCGGATGCGTAAGGAGGCGACCCCGGACGTCTCGGCGTAGCGCGCCTGGAGGGCGGCGATCGTGCGCCGGCTCTCATCGCGCAACTCGCGCAACTGGTCGAGCTCGGGCGCGTAGCCCGGCGCGATGAAGCCGCCGTCGCGGGTGAAGAGCGGCAGCTCGCTGGCGAGCGCGCGCTGGAGGCGGTCGACAAGGACGCCATGGTCGCCGAGCCCCGCTTCGGCGCGCGCCAACGGCGCGGGCAACGGCACGAGGCCGGGCGCCAGCAGAATGCCGCGAACGCGCGCGGTCTGGCCAAGCCCGTCGCGCAATGCGGCGAGGTCGCGCGGGCCGCCGCGCGCGAGGCTGAGGCGGGTAAGGGCGCGCTCGATGTCGGGGCAACGGCGCAGGTGCTGACGCAACGCCAAGCGCTGGTCGGCGCGGTCAAGAAAGAATTGCACGGCGTCAAGCCGCGCGCCGATCGCGTCGGGTGTCGTCAGCGGGGCGGCAAGCTGCTCGGCGAGGAGCCGCGCGCCGGGTCCGGTCAGCGTGCGGTCGATCGTGGCGATGAGGCTGCCGCGGCGCTCGCCCGAGAGGGTCGTCACCAGTTCGAGGTTGCGCCTTGTGGCGGCGTCGATCTGCATGACCGCCTCGGGGGCGACGCGAACGGGCGGCGCGAGATGGGGCGCGCGGCCTTCTCCGCCGGCTTGCTGGGTCAACGCGACATAATCTATGAGCGCCCCGGCCGCGGCGATCTCGGCCCGGCCGAAATGGCCGAACCCGTCCAATGCCTTGACGCCGTAAAAGCCTTCGAGCCGGCGACGCGCCGCCTCGCTGTCGAAGCGCGGGTTGGCGAGCGGGGTCAAGGCCCCCTTCCAATCGCCGAACAGTTGGTTGAGGGAAGAGCGCGTCAGGAGCCGTTCGGGGAGGAGGATTTCGCCCGGCATGATGCGCGCCAGATCGGCGGCGAGCGATGTTTCTGTGCTCGGCGCCAGCGAGAAGGCGCCAGTCGACAGATCGAGCCATGCCAGGCCCAATTCGCCGCCAACGTCGGCGATCCCCGCGAGGTAGTTGTTGCGGCGCGCATCGAGAAGCCCGTCCTCGGTCAGCGTGCCGGCGGTGACCACCCGCACCACGGCGCGCTTCACCACCGCCTTCCCGCCACGCCGCCGCGCTTCGGCCGGGTCCTCGATCTGCTCGCAGATCGCCACCTTGAACCCGGCGCGGATGAGGCGCGCCAGATAGGCATCGGCGGTATGCACCGGAACCCCGCACATCGGGATGTCGGCGCCGTCATGCCGGCCGCGCTTGGTCAGCGCGATGTCGAGCGCGGCGGCGGCGGCGATCGCGTCCTCGAAGAACAGCTCGAAGAAATCGCCCATCCGGAAAAACAGGAGGCAGCCGGGATGGGCGGCCTTGATCTCGTGATACTGCGCCATGACCGGAGATGCCGCTTGCGGCAGGGACGAATCGCGGGAGGGCTCTGCGGTCATCGGCGCGCGGGCGAGAGGCGGAAAAGATCGTGGGAGAGGAAACCCGGTTTCGACGTTACCATGGGCGGCAACAGAACACGCAACGGATGATCGCGATGAGCGCAGCCCCCTCGGCCTTTCCGGTGATCCGCGAAGCGGTCGCCTCGTTCCCCGACCGCAAGCATTTTCAGAGCGCCGTTGCGGCGCTGCTGGCCGCCGGTTTTGCGCCGAGCGATCTGTCGGTGCTGGCCTCGCACGAGGGGCTAAGCACGGCCGCCGAGAAGCCGGGTGGTCTGATCGCCGCCGGGCTGAGCGACGAGATCACCTACATCGCGCCGTTGACCGTCGCCGGCATCATCCTCATTTCGGGCGGCCCGATCGCCGCGACGCTCGCGGCGCTCGTCGCCGCCGGGCTCGGCGGCGCGGCGCTGAAGCAGCTGTTCGACGATTTTGCCGCGGCGCCCCACCGCGATCACTTCGCCGCCGCGCTTGCGGCCGGTGCCGCGCTTCTATGGGTGCGCTGCGCCGATGCGGAACTCGAATTGCGCGCCGTGCGGATCCTCGAAGAAGCTGGCGGGCAGCGCGTCCACATTCACGGCCACCCGGCCCGAGAAGCGCCGCGGGGATAGGCCGATCTCGACGGGGTCAGGTTCCCAAATCGTCATTCCCGGGCTTGACCCGGGGATCGTCAGGCGTCGTTGTCGGCAACAATGTGTCGCGAAACCACGGTCACTTCTGCATCATCGAGAACAGGGGATATACTTATGTCCATGTAGGGGTTCCATCGTCCGAGGTAACGCGCAACCGCGGCGATGTCGTTCGATTCAAAAATCGCGACGCCCGACCGGGCACCCGCATCGTGCCAGCGGCCGATGATCCTCACGCCGTCACCAGCGTTTGCCTGCTCCTGGGGTGACATCGAGATCCATCGCTTGAGAATCGGGAGAAATTTTTCCTGGGGAATGCTCCAGGTGGCCATGAATTTCATGAAAGCCTCCTATTTGGATGCTCGGCCTGACACCGCTTACGGGGCGCCTTGCGTGCCAAGGCCCTCACTAAACGCTCCAAAATTGGAGCGAGTCAAAGCGTATCCCTCACCCGGTCGGGCGGTGGCGGCGGACCGCTTCGGGGTTTGTCGAGTCGGTGCCCATGTAGACGCCCTTCTCCCAGCTGCGCTTCAACGGGTCGACGACGTTGAGGCGCATCCGGCCGACGCGCTCGACCTCGATCTCGACATGCTCGCCGTCCTGGAGGGCGCCGAGGCCCTCGTGATTGGTGCCGCAGGCGATGAGGTCGCCCGAGTTCAGGGTCATGATCGAGGAGGCGAATTCGACCAATTCGGGAACCCGGTGCTCCATGTCGTCGGTGTTGTAGTTGTGGCGCAACTGCCCGTCGTCCCAGAAGCGCACGACGATATTGTTGGGGTCGGGGATCTCGTCGGCGGTGGTGATGCAGGGACCGATCGGGGCGAAGGTGTCGAAGGATTTGCCGAGCCAGCTGCCGGCCTTCCAGGTCCGCCGACCCTCGCCGCGCGCCGAGACGTCGATGAGCCCGGTATAGCCGAAGACCGCGCCCCGCCAATCCTCCCTGCCGACCTTTTTCGCCGGACCCTTGATGACGAGCGCGAGCTCGGCCTCGTGCATGAAGATCCAGGGCTCGGTCAGTTCCGGCAGCATGATCGTGTCGCCCGGGCCGACGACCGCCTCGGGGTTCTTCATGAACATGTTGAGGGCGCGCGGCTCGCGCTGTGCATGCTCCCAGTAATTGCCGATGCAGCAGAGAATTTTCCCCGGCCGGGGCAGCGGCGGGCGCAGGCGCACCGCATCGAGCGGCAGGGCGCCGCCCTCGCCTGCCAATCTATCGAGCGCCTGGCGCAATTCGGCGAAGCCGTCGATGATGCCCTCCATCGTCAGCTGCGGCGTGTAACGCCGGGCGACCGCGCTCGAAATATCGACGATCCCGCGCTCGGTCAGGAGCCCGGGCGTCGGTTGGGCGTGGTCCGCGCTCTCGAACAGCACCAGTTTCATCGCCGATCCTCCCGAGGTGTCGTTGGCATCGCCTGCTATCCGCCGGTTGTCGTTCCGGCGCAAGCGGGAATAGGGGTTCGGCGCCGGCCGCGACCCGCTTCTCGCAACCCTCGGGCGACGAGCGCGAATCCAACTTCCCGCGTCCGCGGCAATAACGGATACATTGGAAAGCGTGGCACCATCCTGTGGATTGGGCATGTCGATGAGGGTTCTTCTGAGATCGATGCCGGTGAGATCGATGCCGAGGCTGACCGTGCTGGCCTTTGTCGCGGCGCTGCCGATCGGCTGCGCCACGCCCGAGCCGCCGCCGGCCAACCCGTTCGCCGGCGCCTGGGCGACCGCCGAGCGCCAGCAGATCACCTTTCGTGACGACACTGTCGTTCTCCGCCCGCCGGATGCGGCGCCGACGGTGATGGCGGCGGATTCCTGCGATGGCGAGTTCCGTTTCGACTACGCCCGCAAGAGCCGCCAGGCGCTGGTTGCGCTGGCGCCGCGGCAGCCCGATGTCACTGGCAAGCTGGCGCACTTATTGGTGCAGCCGGACTATCCGGTCGCCGAGCTGGCGTGCGGCGAGGGCGCCACCACCTACGTGCTGTTGGGCGAGCGCGATCTGGTGGCGATCTATCGCGACCGCGACATCGCCGGTATCGAGCGCCTGTCGCGGCTCTGAGCGCCGCATGCCAATGGAACCTCGGCTCAAAAGCGGGATCTGGGTGCAGGCGCTGATCCGCCGCTGCGATCTTGCCGCGGTCGGGGTCGCCGTGGTGGCCAAGGGTGACGGCGACGCGGGGGCGATCCTCCTGAAACTGAGCGGGCGCGGGGGCGCCTCTGTGGTGCTGGCGCAGGCGCGCCGGGCCGATGGAGCGGCGGTATGGATGCGCGCGACCGGCCCCGCCCCGGTGTCCGACGCCGAGGCCGACGCCTATATCGCCCGGCAGCGCGGCCGCGACCCCGATTTGTGGGTCATCGAGATCGAGAGCGCCGCACCCGACGATCTCCTCGATCTGCCGATCGTGTCCTAACCGCGGGGAGTCGCGATGACCGGAAAACCGCGCGCACTGGCGACCGCGCCGGCGCATCCCGACGTCGAGATCATCGACGTGGAGGTTGGCTTTGCCCGCCATTTGTCGGTCGAGGTGGTGCGCTTCCGGCATCGCCTGTTCGCCGGCGGATGGAGCGGCGAGCGGGTGTTCGACGTAGTGAGGCGGGGGGGCGCCGCGGCGGTCCTCCTTTACGACCCCGACGAGGACAGCGTCGTTCTCGTCGAGCAATTCCGCATCGCCGCGCTCTGTGGCGGGCGCTCGCCCTGGCAGGTCGAGGCGGTGGCCGGCCTCATCGACAAGGACGAGAGCCCCGAGGAAGTTGCCCGGCGCGAGGCCACGGAGGAAGCCAATCTCGACCCCATCGGCCCGCTCGTGCCGATCCAGACCATGCTGCCGGCATGCGGCAGCTATGACGAAGCGGTCCATCTATTTTGCGGCCGCGTCGATTGCCGCAGCGCCGGCGGGATCTATGGGCTCTCCGCCGAGCAGGAGGACATCCGGATCGTCGTCAAGACGATCCCCGAAATCGAGGCGATGCTCGATGAGGGCCGGATCGACAGCGCCCACACGCTGATCAGCCTCTATTGGCTGTTGCGCCACCGCGACCGGCTGCGGGGCGTGTGGGGGCTCACCCCTGCGGCGGCTTCTTGAAGTGCTTGGAGAGCGCGAGGCCCTGCTTCTGGTAGGACGAGCCGATCGCGCCGCCATAAAGCCGGTCGGGCCGGGCGATCAGCCGCTCATAGACGAGGCGGCCGATGATCTGTCCGTGGTCGATCAGAAACGGCACCTCGTGCGAGCGCACTTCCAGGACGGCGCGGCTGCCCGCCCCGCCGGTCTCGGCCATGCCGAAGCCGGGATCGAAGAACCCCGCGTAGTGGACGCGGAATTCGCCGACCAGCGTGTCGTAGGCCAGCATCTCCGCCGCCTGGTCGGGCGGCACGGCCACCGGTTCGCGCGAAGCGAGAATGTAGAAATCGTCGGGGTCGAGGATGATGCCCTCGCCGTGCCGGGTGAACACCGGGTCCCAGAAATCGCCGACGTCGTAATAGTCGATACGGTCGACGTCGATTACCGGGGCATGCTTTCTGGCCTTGTAGCCGACAAACCCGCTGCCGCGGACGCCGACGACGTCGACCGTAACCGCGAGGCCCCCTTCGAGGAGTTCCCGCTGGATCGGCGAGCCGGGCGGGACGACGGTAAAGCCGATCTCTTCGTGGAGCCGGCGCAGCGCGGCATTGCTCGAGGTCGGCCGGCCGCGCCGCACCCGCAGTTGCACGAGGCGCGAGCCCTTGCGCACCATGACGCTGAACGATCGGGGCGACAGTTCGGCGTAAAGCGGCCCGGCGTAATTCGAGCGGACCTGGTCGAACTCGGTGCCGTAATCGGTGATGACCCGAGCGAAGATGTTGAGGCGCCCGGTCGAGCTTTTCGGGTTGGCCGAGCCCGAGGTGCGGTAGCGCAGCGCCAAATGCTCGAGGAGGGGCACGATATAGATGCAATCGCGCTCAAGGACGGCGCCCTCGCGCAGATCGAGACTGTGCAGCGTCAGGGAGCGCAGCCCCTCGCTGACCGTGCGCTCGCGGCCGGGCAGAAAGCTCGCGCGGACCCGGTGGGCAACTTCCCCCAGGCGCAGGTCGAGGCTGGCCGGCTGGATCTGGTCGTCCTCGATCGGTTCCAATGACTGGATCTCGCGGGTGCGCTCGATCGCGTCGCGCAACAATTGCGACGGCAGGATCCCGGTGGCGTGCTCGAGTTCCCGGGGTTCGGGCGGGGGAAACAGCTCGCCCATCGCGCGCTCGCGCTGAGCCGCGGGGAACAGCTCGCCCTCTGTCGCATCGGTCATTGGACGACGATCTAATACGCCTGCTCGCTGTAGGCCGGCTCGATGCGGCCCTGCCAGCGCGTCTTATAATCCTCGATCAGTTCCTCGGCCGGGGTGCGCCCGCCGCCGGCGATCGAGAACAGGGTATCGAGGTAGTGCGTCTCATCGTCGCCGCATTGATCGCGCCGGGCGCGGCGGTGCAGCCCGTCGCGGGCGATTTCCAATACTTCGAGCGCGATGTCGCGGAAGGTGCGGCTGCGGTGCGGGGTGTCGAGGCCAAGCCGCGGCACGTCAACCCGCATCGCCGCGCGCTCCTCGGGCGTCCAGTCGGCGACGAGTTCCGCGGCGGCGTCGAGCGCGGCGCTGTCATAGAGGAGCCCGACCCACAGCGCCGGCAGTGCGCACAGGCGCCGCCACGGGCCGCCATCGGCGCCGCGCATCTCGAGATATTGCTTCAACCGAACTTCGGGAAAGGCGGTCGTCAAATGGTCGGCCCAGTCGCCGATCAGCGGCAGTTCGCCCGGCAATGCCGGGAGCTTTCCCACCATGAAGTCGCGAAACGATTGCCCGCTGGCGTCGATGTAGGTCCCGGCGCGGTAGACGAAATACATCGGCATGTCGAGGATATAGTCGACATAGCGTTCGAACCCGAACCCGTCCTCGAAGACGAACGGCAAAGTGCCGCAGCGGTCGGGGTCGGTATCGGTCCATACCAGGCTGCGGTAGCTGAGGTAGCCCGACGGCCTCTCTTCGACAAAGGGCGAGTTGGCGAAGAGCGCCACAGTCAATGGTTGCAGCGCGAGGCTGGTGCGAAACTTCTTCACCATGTCGGCTTCGGATTGGTAATCGAGATTAGCCTGGACGGTACAGGTGCGCAGCATCATGTCGAGGCCGAGCCGGCCCTTTTTCGGCATGTAGTCGCGCATGATCCGATAGCGGCCCTTGGGCATCCACGGTACATCGTCGCGCCGCGATTTCGGGTCGAAGCCGAGCCCGATCATGCCCAGCCCCAATTCGTCGCACACCTCACGCACCTGGCGCAGGTGTTCGTGCACTTCATCGCAGGTCTGGTGGATCGTTTCGAGGGGCGCGCCACTCAGTTCGAATTGGCCGCCGGGTTCGAGGGTAATCGAACATTGGGCGTCGTTTGCGAGGGCTATGATGTTGCCCTTCTCGGTAACCGGCTTCCAGCCGAACCGCGTCATACGCTCGAGGAGCGCGCCGATCCCGTCCGGCCCCTCATAGGGAACCCGGCTGAGATCCTTGCGGCGGAACACGAATTTCTCGTGCTCGGTGCCGACCCGCCAGGCCGGGGGCGGCTTATTGCCGGCCTCATGATATTCGACGAGCTGCCGCTTACTGGTGATCGGCGGTCCTGCTACACCCGACGGCCCGGACATGCGGCTTGATTAACTCCCCCAATAGGCCGCGAGGCGGTGTGCCTCACCGCATCCGGCGGCGGCGCCAATCCCCGGCGATCGCCTGAAAAACCGCCAGGGCGGCAAGAACGGCGGTCTCGGCGCGCAGCACTCTCGGGCCGAGCCCGACCCGGCTAACAATGGGAAGTTTGCCGAGAGCGTCAAGCTCCGTGTCGGTAAAGCCGCCTTCCGGGCCGACAAAGAGCGCGGCTGGCGCCTCCGAAGGAAACCCGGCGAGCGCGTCGGCGATCGGCGGGCCGAGGCCGCTCTCATCGCACACGACGAGGCGCCGCCCTGCGGGCCAGGCGGCGAGCACCCGGTCAAGCGGCTCGGGTGCGGCGATCTGCGGCACCGACAGGCGCCCGCTCTGCTCGGCCGCGGCGACCGCCAGCGCCCGGAGCCGCTCTTCGTTGACGCGCTCGGGCTGCGTGCGCGCGGTCCATACCGCGGCGAGCCTGCCGGCGCCGAGCTCGGTCGCCTTCTCGACCAGCCAATCGGCCCGCGCCCGCTTCAGCGGCGCGAACAACAGCCATAAATCGGGCTCGGCTTCGGGTGCGCGCAATTGCCGCTCGACCGCGAGGCGTGCCCGCTTTTTGCCGGTCTCACTGATGCGGCACAACCATTCGCCCTCGGCCGCGTTGAACGCCGCAATGGGCGCGTCGAGGCCGAGCCGCAAGACGTTGCGCAACCGGTGCGCCTGGGGAGCATCAAGCTCGACCGCGGCGCCGGACGCGAGCCCTCCGGGGATGTAGAGACGGGTCACCGGGCATGCGGACAGGGGGGCCACCTTCCTCCTGCGGCACCGCCGCTTGAGCCGGACGAGCCGTAGGGCCAAGATTAGGCCATGCGCACCGACGCCGAAACCTCCGAAGCCAGCCCCCGCCCGCTCCCTCCCCTCCCCGGGATTGACCCGGGGATCACGGGGGAGGGAGGGCCTCGCGGCGGAGATGTCGGAGGGTGCGGGATTGCCGATCCCACCGACATCCACCCCGGCGACTGGGTGGAGCGCTGGCTGCCCGAATGGGCCGAGCCCTACGCGCGGCTCGCCCGGCTCGATCGCCCGATCGGCACGTGGCTGTTATTGTTTCCCGCCTGGTGGGGGATCGCGCTCGCCAGCCCCGGCTGGCCCGACCCGGTGCTGCTGGCGCTGTTCGCGTTCGGCGCGGTGGTGATGCGCGGCGCCGGCTGCACCCTCAACGACATCGCCGACCGCGAGTATGACGGCAAGGTTGCGCGCACCCGCCTCAGGCCGCTGCCGAGCGGCCGGGTGAGCGTGCAGCGGGCGGTCTTTTTCATGCTCGGGCAGCTGGCGCTCGGCGCCGCGATCCTGTTAAGCCTCAACCGCGCGAGCGTCCTCCTTGGGATCGCCGTCCTCGGTCTCATCGCCACCTATCCGTTGATGAAGCGGATCACCTGGTGGCCGCAGGTCTTTCTCGGCCTCAACTTCAACTGGGGCGCGCTCCTCGGCTGGACCGCGGTCACCGGCCGGCTCGCGTCGCCACCCATCCTCCTCTATCTCGGCGGCATCCTGTGGACGATCGGCTACGACACGATCTACGCGCATCAGGACAAGGCGGACGACGCGCGGATCGGGGTCAGATCCTCGGCTCTCGCCCTCGGGGAGCGGACCCGGCCGTGGCTGTTCGTGTTTTACGGCGGGGCCGCCGCGCTGTGGGCCATAGCGGGCGGCGCGGCTGGGCTGGGGCGGCCGTTTCGCTTCGCGCTCGCCGCCGCCGCCGTGCAGCTGTGGTGGCAGGCGCAATCGGTCGCGACCGGCAACCCGGCCGATTGTCTCGCCAAGTTCCGCTCGAACCGCTGGGTCGGCTGGCTCCTATTCGCCGGCATCCTCGCCGGGCATTTCGCCTGAGCCGCCCCAATTCGATCGATGGATCCGGCGCTCTTCATTCGGAGCAACACGGCGATCGCCGCGCCGCCGCTGGTGCCGGAGATCCGCCTCCACCTCGCCACCGAGGTGACCCCGATCTGGCAGGCGACCGAGGAGACCCTTGCCCGCAACGGCCTGCCGCCGCCGTTCTGGGCCTTCGCCTGGGCCGGCGGCCAGGCCGTCGCCCGCTATCTGCTCGATCATCCCGAGGTGGTGGCCGGCCGCGAGGTCCTCGATTTCGGCGCCGGCTCGGGGCTTGTCGCGATCGCCGCCGCCAAGGCCGGCGCGGCGCGCGTCACGGCGGCCGAGATCGATCCGTTCGCCGCCGCCGCGATCGCCGCCAATGCGGTCCTCAACGGTGTTGCGATCGAGGTGCTGACCGAGGACCTCCTCGGGGGCGATAACGGGGGCGACAAGCGGTTCTGGAAGGCGGTCACGGCGGGCGACATCTGCTACGAACAGCCGATGGCGGAACGCGCGCTCAGGTGGCTGCGCCGCCTCGCCGGGCGCGGCAGCAGGGTCCTGCTCGGCGATCCCGGCCGGGCCTATCTGCCGGGGGTCGGTTTGTGCGAGGTGGCGCGCTACGATGTGCCGACGAGCCAGGAGCTTGAAGGACGCGAGCGGTGCGACGCCTTTGTGTGGCGCGTCTTGCCGCGGTGAGGGAGACGGCGCTGACTCCAAACAAGACGATCGTCGTCGCCGGGCTCGGCGTCACCCAGACGTTGGCGTGGGCGTCGAGCTACTATCTGCCGGCGATCCTCGGCACCCCGATCGCGGCGGCGCTCGATATTAAGGCCAGCGTCTTTTTCGGCATCTTCTCCGGTTCGCTCCTGCTTAGCGCGGCGATCAGCCCGTATGTCGGTCGGCTGATCGACGACCATGGCGGGCGCGCCATCCTGGCAGCCTCGAACCTGGTGCTGGCGATCGGGCTCGCCGCGCTCGGCCTGGTGCAGGGCGTCGTCAGTCTGACGGTTGCGTGGTTCATCCTCGGCATCGGCATGGCGATCGGCCTCTACGACCCGGCTTTCGCGACGTTGACCCGGCTCTACGGTCGCGGCGCGCGCGCCCCGATCACCGGGATTACCCTCATTGCCGGGTTTGCCAGCACCGTCGGCTGGCCGGTCTCGGCGTGGTTGGAACATGCTTTCGGCTGGCGTGAGGCCTGCCTCGTCTGGGCCGGGCTTAACCTGTTCGCGGCGCTGCCGCTCAACTGGTGGCTCATCCCGCCGGCGCCGCCGCTGCCCGTGCCTGGGCAGAGACAGCGTGAGATTATCGAGCCCGCGCCGCCGCGCGGCGCGATGCCGATCCTCGCCTTTTATTTCTGCACGACCGCGTTTGTCACCGGCGCGATGGCGGCCCACCTGCCGCGCTTTCTCGAGATCGCCGGCGCCAGCGAAACAACGGCGATTGCCGCCGGGGCGCTCGTCGGACCGGCCCAGGTCGCCGCGCGCCTCGTCGAGTTCGGCCTGTTGCGGGGAATCCACCCGGTCTGGTCGGCCCGGATCGCGGCCCTCATGCACCCGCTCGCCGCCGCCGTCCTGGGAGCGCTCGGCCCGGTCGGGGTCGCGCCCTTCGCGCTGTTGCATGGCGCCGGCAACGGCCTCGTCACGATCGCCCGAGGCACCCTGCCGCTGGCGATTTTCGGTCCCATCGGCTATGGGCTGCGCACCGGCATCCTCGCCGCCCCGGCGCGCATCGCGCTGGCCACCGCGCCATTCGTCTTCGGCCTGCTGCTCGACGGGATCGGGATTTTCGCGATCCTCGTCTCGGCCGGGCTCAGCCTTGCCGCCTTTCTCTCACTCTGGCTATTGCGGTCGCGCCCGGCCCTGGCGGCTGCACCGGCGGCGAGCGAGTGATCGAGCATGGGACGCTGATCGCATGCGGATAAATCCCTGCCTCGCGCTCGCCCTCGCTGTCGCCTTCGGGGCGGCGCAGGCGGTCGCGCAACCCCGAGCGGCGAGCCCGGCCGCGACCCGGCTCGCCGCCGGGCACCTCGCCAGCGTCATCGACCAGCCGCTCTTTCTCAGGCTGTACCGGATCCACCTGCCGGCCGGGGAGCACGCACCGTATGACGGGTCGAGCTCGCTCTTCTACGATTTGTCGGGCGCGGCGGCGATCGATCTCGGAAGCGGCGCCACCCGACCCCTCGCCGAGGGTGCCGGGGCCTTCATCGCGGCGGGCCAGGCGGTGACGATCAGCGCCGGCCAATCCGAGCCATCGGAAATCCTGTTGTTTATCCTGACCGCCCGTCCCAACGAGCGCTGGCCGATATTCGACCGACCGGCGTCCACGATGGAGCTGCTGCGCACCCCGGAACCGTTGCCGGGTCTGAAGGCCGGACCATACGAATTCAGCCTCAGCCGCGTAACCCTCCCGATCGCGATGCCGGCGGGCGCGCCCGAATCTCGCTCCGGCGCCGCGCTCGATTACGTCCTCTCGGGCACCGGCGCGCTGACGGCGGACGGCAAAACCGAAACGCTGCCGCCTGAAACGTCGCTCGTCGAGGGCTTTGGCCGGGTCCACCAATGGGCCAATCCCGGCGCCGCGCCGCTCGTCCTCCTCCAGGCCAACGTCAGCCGCGAAGGCGAGCCGGCGGTTGTTCCGGCAACGGCAAAGTAGCTGTAGCGGATCCGCCGATGCGCTCGCCAAGCCGGCGGCGGGCGCCTATATAGCGGGCCATGCCTTACGCCAGCCTGCGCGACTTCATCGCCCGGCTCGAAACGAGCGGGCGGCTCACGCGGGTCGCGGCGCCGGTGTCGCCGTTCCTCGAAATGACCGAGATCCAGACCCGCCTCCTCGCCGAAAGGGGGCCGGCGGTCCTGTTCGAGAACGTCGTGCGCGGGAACGCCGGCGCGGCAATAAGGATGCCGGTGCTGGTCAATCTGTTCGGCACGGTCGAGCGGGTCGCCTGGGGGATGGACCGCGAGCCGCATCAATTGCGCGAGATCGGCGAGACGCTGGCGTTTTTGAAGCAGCCGGAGCCGCCCGGCGGCTGGCGCGAGGCCCTGGAGATGCTGCCCTTGCTGAAGACGGTGATGGCGATGCGGCCGCGCACCGTCAATGCCGCGCCGTGCCAGGAGATCGTGCTGAAGGGCGGCGAGATCGACCTCGGGCTCCTGCCGATACAGACCTGCTGGCCGGACGAGCCGGCGCCCTTGATCACCTGGCCGCTGGTCGTGACGAGGGGCCCGAGCGCGGCGCGCGAGGACGGCTTCAACCTCGGCATCTACCGGATGCAGGTGACGGGCCGCGACACCACGTTGATGCGTTGGCTGCGGCATCGCGGCGGGGCGCAGCATCATCAGCGCTGGCGCGAGGCGCGCGCCGAGCCGCTGCCCGCCGCGGTGGTGATTGGCGCCGACCCGGGCACGATCATCGCCGCGGTGACGCCGGTCCCCGACACCCTCTCGGAATACCAGTTCGCCGGGCTGTTGCGCGGGCGCAGGCTCGACCTCGTCCAATGCAAGACCGTCCCATTGAAGGTGCCAGCCGCGGCCGAGATCGTCCTCGAGGGGCATGTCGCGCTCGACCGCTATGGCGCGGAGGGCCCGTACGGCGATCACACCGGGTATTACAACGCGATCGAGGAGTTCCCGGTGTTCCGCCTCTCCGCGATGACGATGCGGCGGGACCCCATTTACCTCTCGACCTTCACCGGCCGGCCGCCCGACGAGCCGTCGGTGCTGGGCGAGGCGTTGAACGAGGTGTTTGTGCCGCTGTTGCAGCAGCAGTTTCCGGAAATCGCCGATTTCTGGCTGCCGCCCGAGGGCTGCTCCTACCGCATCGCCGTCGTTTCGATCCGCAAGACCTATCCCGGCCAAGCCAAGCGCGTGATGATGGGAATCTGGTCGTTTCTGCGGCAGTTCATCTATACGAAATTCGTCATCGTCGTCGACGCCGACATCAGCGTGCGCGACTGGAAGGACGTGATGTGGGCGGTCTCGACCCGCATGGACCCGGTGCGCGACGTGACGCTGATTGAGAATGCGCCGATCGACTACCTCGACTTCGCCTCGCCCGAATCCGGGCTTGGCGGCAAATTGGGGCTCGACGCCACCACCAAAATGCCGCCCGAGACCAAGCGCGAATGGGGTCGGCCGATCCGCATGACCGACCAGATCATCGCCGAGGTCACCAGGAAATGGGCCGATTACGGGCTGCCCGGCAGCGGCAAGCCGATCTGGAAATGATGTTGTTCACAATGAGACGGTGAGGCAGTGAAAAGCAAATTATTCAATCGTCATCCCGGCGAAAGCCGGGATCCATTTTTCATCCATCGTCGCGGTCGACACATGGCTCTCGGCTTTCGCCGGGATGACAACAATATATGTCTCCTCGCTGTCTCACTGCCTCATCGTGAATTCTTATTCTGGAATCGAACATGAGCGACGCGAAAATCACCAAGGAAGCGGCCAACGACATCGACCTCTTGCAGGATCTGGTGGCGCGTGCGAAAAAAGCCGGGGCCGATGCCGCGGACGCCATTGTCGTCGAGGGGATCTCGCTGTCGCACGCGCGCCGCCTCGGCAAGACCGAGAAGCTGGAGCGCTCGGAGGGCCAGGACCTCGGGCTCCGGGTGCTGGTCGGCAAGCGCCAGGCGATGGTGTCGTCGAGCGACCGCTCGCCCAGGATGCTCGCCGAACTGGTCGAGCGCACCCTGGCGATGGCGAAGGCGGTGCCGGAAGACCCGTTCTGCGGGCTTGCCGACCCCGCCGAGATCGCCCGCGACTGGCCGAGCCTCGACATGCTCGACCCCGAGGAGCCGAGCGCCGAACAATTGATCGAGCGGGCGCGAGCCGCCGAGGAAGCGGCGCTGGCGGTCAGTGGCGTCACCAATTCCGAGGGCGCGGAAGCCGGCTGGGGCCGCTCGCGCATCGCGTTGGCGGCGTCCAACGGGTTTGCCGGCTCCTATGCGGGGTCGAGCGTCGGGGTCAGCGTTTCGGTGATCGGCGGCTCCGGCGCCCAGATGGAGCGCGACTACGATTTCGCCAGCGCCGTCTACGCCGCCGATCTGCGCGATCCGGCCGAGGTCGGCAGGAACGCCGGCGAGCGCACGGTGAAGCGCCTGGGCGCGCGCAAGATGCCGACCGGCCGGGTTCCGGTGGTGTTCGATCCCAGGGTGGCGCGCAGCTTCATCTCGCATCTGCTCGGCGCCATCTCCGGGCCATCGATCGCGCGCGGCACCAGCTTTCTAAAGGATAAACTCGGGCAGCGAATCTTTCCCGAGGCGATCACCCTCACCGAAGACCCGCACCGCCAGAGGGGCCACCGTTCGAAACCGTTCGACGCCGAGGGCCTGCCCAACCGGCGGCGCGCGCTTATCGACCGAGGTGTCTTAACGACATGGCTCCTCGATTTGCGCTCAGCGCGCCAACTCGGGCTCAAATCGACCGGGCATGCCTCGCGAGGCACTGCGTCGCCCCCGTCACCCTCGGCAACCAATATCTGGATCGAGCCCGGCACCATGACCCCGGCCGAACTGATGGCCGACATCAAGGGTGGGTTCTTCGTGACCGAGTTGATGGGCATGGGGGTCAACGGCCTCACCGGCGACTACAGCCGCGGCGCCGCCGGCTTCTGGATCGAGAACGGCGAAATCGCCTTCCCGGTCAGCGAGATGACGGTCGCCGGCAACCTCAACGACATGTTCGCCCGCCTGGTCGCCGGGAGCGACCTCGAATTCCGCACCGGCGCCGACGCGCCGACCCTGCGCATCGACGACCTGACCGTCGCCGGCGCATGATGGGCTTCGCTCTGCTCAACCCATCCTACATCCGATAGCGGCTGCCGCCGGCCTTGCCAATCACCGTGCCCGTCTTTAACACTTGGAGACGGGGCCAATGCGCAACAACTCAGCGATTCCGCAAAACGGGGCACGCTCGTCGGTGCTCATACGCCGGCTGGTGCGCGACTTCATCTGGCGGCATGCGCACCGGATTGCGCTCGCCTTTGTGTGCATGGCGATCGCCGGTGGCGCCACGGCGTTGCGCGCCTGGCTGATGGAGCCGGTGCTCGACCGCATCTTCATCGCCCGCGATGTATCGTTGCTATGGCTCCTGGGCAGCGCCGCGCTCGGGCTCGCGCTGGCCAAGGGCATGGCCGACTACGCCGAAACGGTGCTGATGGCGCGCGTCGGCCAGCGGGTCATCACCGACGTCCAGACCGCGCTCTACGCTCGGCTGATCCGCGCCGACCTCGCCTATTTCAACGCGCATCCGAGCGGCGTCCTGATGTCGCGCCTGGTCAACGACGTCTCGCTCCTGCGCGGCGCGGCGGCCAATGTGCTGACCGGTATCGGCAAGGATGCACTGACGGTCGTCTTTCTCGTCGCGCTGATGTTTTATCAGGATTGGGCACTCGCGCTCGTCGCATTTTTCGCGTTCCCGCTGGCGATCCGGCCGATCGTCGGGATCGGCCGGCGGATGCGCCGCGTGTCGGTCAACACCCAGGTCGAGATGGGCCAGCTGACCACCCTGTTGAGCCAGACGTTCCAGGGCGCGCGCCACGTCAAGGCCTATGGCATGGAGGATTGCGAGGAGGGCCGCGCCGCCAGCCTCTTCGAGGGCATCTTCCGGCTGGTCGATCGCGCCAATCGCACGCGCCTGCGGGCGGCGCCGATGATGGAGGCGCTGGGCGGCGCGGCGATCGCGATGGTGATCTTCTACGGCGGCCATCAGGTGATCATCGGCGCGCGTACGCCGGGGGCGTTTTTCTCGTTCATCACCGCGCTCCTCCTCGCCTATCAACCGGTCAAGAGCCTTGCCGTCCTCAATTCTTCGCTGCAGGAGGGGCTGGCCGCGGCGCAGCGCATTTTCGAGATCCTCGACATCGAACCGACGATCCGCGACCGACCGGGGGCGCACCCTTTGCGCATCACCGGCGGGGAGGTGCGGTTCGAGGGGGTGCGGTTCGGCTATCACCCCGGGACCGTGGCGCTCGACGGCATTTCGTTCACCGTCCCGGCCGGCAGCACCGTTGCGCTCGTTGGCCCGTCGGGGGCCGGCAAATCGACGGTGCTAAACCTGATCCCGCGGTTTTACGATGTCGATGGCGGCACTATCGCGATCGACGGCCAGGAAATCAGCGCGGTCACGCTTGCCTCGCTCCGCGGCGCGATTGCGCTGGTGTCGCAGGAAGTCAGCCTCTTTGACGACACCGTGCGCGCCAACATCGCCTATGGACGGTTCGGCGCGCCGCAAGCCGACATCGAAGCGGCCGCGATCGCCGCCGCCGCCGACCGCTTCATCCGCGAATTGCCGCAAGGCTACGACACGCTGGTCGGCGAACATGGCATCCGGCTCTCGGGTGGCCAGCGCCAGCGCCTGGCGATCGCCCGCGCGATGCTGAAGGACGCGCCGATCCTCCTCCTCGACGAAGCGACCTCGGCGCTCGACAACGCCTCCGAACGCCAGGTCCAGGCGGCGCTGCGCCTGTTGATGCGCGGCCGCACGACGGTGGTGATCGCCCATCGGTTGTCGACGATCATCGACGCCGACCTGATCTGCGTCCTCGATCGCGGGCAGATCGTCGAAACCGGCCGGCACGCCCAACTGCTCGCCAAGAGCGGGCTCTACGCGCGGCTCTACGAGACCCAGTTTGCCGACGAGCGCGAGCTCGCCCCGATCGCCGATGGCGGCGCGGCGCCCGGATCATGAAGGCCGTCGATCGCTGGGGCCGGCGCCTGTTGCGCAGCGCTCCGCTGCATCTTTTGTCGTGCTGGCTTATCCATCTCTATATCCGTGTCGTCTATGCCACCAACCGCTGGACGGTAGAGGGCCGCGAGGTTCCGCGCCGGCTGCGCGCGGACGGCCGCGGTTTCATCCTCGCCTTCTGGCACGGGCGCCTGTTGATGATCCCGATGGCGTGGCAGCGCCTGGCTCCGATGCACATGCTGATTTCCGCCCATCGCGACGGGCGGATCATCGCCGACGCGGTCGCCTATTTCGGAGTGCACTCGATCCCCGGCTCGAGCCAGCGCGGCGGGTCGGCGGCGCTCCGCCTAATGCTGAAGCGGCTCGAGGCCGGCGATTGCGTCGGCATCACCCCCGATGGGCCGCGCGGCCCGGCGATGCAGGCAACCAGCGGGATCGTCAATCTCGCCCGCCTTAGCGGCGCGCCGATCGTGCCGATCGTCTTCGCCACCAGCCGCCGCCGGGTGCTGCCGACTTGGGACCGCTTCCATCTCGCCTTGCCGTTCGGCCGCGGCGCCTTCTTGTGGGGCGAACCGATCGAAATCGCGCGCGAACAGGACGCCGACGGGATCGAAGCGGCGCGGTGCCTTGTCGAAACCCGGATGAACGAGATGGCCCGCGAGGCCGACCGTCGCGTCGGGCATCGAGATGGCCCCTCTCCCGCAATGCGGGAGAGGGAGGGGCCCGCGCCAGAGGCGTGGGGGGGTGAGGGTCTTCGGCTGCCGGCACCCTCACCCGGCCGCCGCCGCGCGGGCCAAGCCCGCGGGTTTCGGCTCACGTCGCCCGCAGCCACCCTCTCCCGCACTGCGGGAGAGGGGAGATTTAGCCGGGCTAGATGAACACCCCCGCCATGCCGCCCGCCGGGTAGCGAGTGCCGGCGGCGCTGCCGGCCGGGATCACCTGGGCGATCGCGTCGAGCTCCTGCGGCGAGAGGGTGATGTCCATCGCGCCGAGGTTTTCCCTGAGCCGGTCGAGCGACTTGGTGCCGGGGATC
>DASYZD010000232.1:0-7677 GCA_035946655.1 Allostellaceae bacterium
GGTATGCGGGTATCGCTCGGGCGGCGCTCTCCACTGTCTCCGGTCGGCGCCCCGGCCGGTGCCGCGCGACGTCGGCGCCGTGCGCGGCTGCGTGGCGGCCGGCTTCCCGGCGCGGCGCCTGGCGCTGGCTCGCCAGCTTCTATGCCGGTGCCTTGGGTAGTCGGCGTCATGCTGTCGCCGGCGAGCGGTGGCGCAGCGCCGTCCGGTGCGGCGTCGGTGCTTGGCGCTACGGCCGCAACCGGCGGCCGGCGGCGCCGGCGCCGGCGATTGCGCAGCCTCAGGATGGGCCGCGGCGATGACCCGTCTCCGGGGCTAGCTGCTAAGGGGTGCGATTCGGCGCCGGCCTCGCCAGCGCCGCCATCGCCATCGCCGCCATCGACTCGAACCGCGGTTGCCACTACTGCATCGGACGGCGCCGCGGTGTCGGTAGCGGCGCCATTCGATCCGGGTGCCGCGACCGGCTTGCGCCGACGCCGGCGCCGGCGTCGCCGCGGCGCACCCTCAATCGCGCGGGCGTCGGGCGCGCGCTCGCCGGGGGCGGTCGCACTCGCGTCGGTCCCGCCGATGGGCGGGGTTTCCGCGGCGCCAGGTGGTGATGCTGCGGGCGCCTCGGCGAGCGGCGGCGAATTGCTCGGTTCGTTGGGTTCGCTCGCGTCGCCGGGGGTGGAATCAGTCGGGTCCAGGGCCGTCCCTCGATTGCCGTAGGTCGCCGGTGCCCGCGACGTCCGCGGATCCGGCTTCAGCCGCCAACTCTATCGTCCGCTGGAAATCAAGGGAAGTGCGGGCGCAACGTTCGGGCTGCAGCAAGCCGTACCGGCGCCGACGGCGCCGGGCATCGGCTTCAAGGAACTCTGGGCCCGTGCATCAATGCCTCGAGCAGCGCCCGTGCTTCGAGCAGTTCCCGGCGGATCTCCTCGAGCGCCGCCCTCGCGTCTGGCTTCGGTGGGCGCCGCCGTGGGCGCTGCGCCGGCGTTTCCGGGCGGGGCGGTCGATCGCGGTCGGCTGCCGGATCCGGGCCGGCGTCGAGCGGGAACAGGCTCGGCACGCTCGCCCGATCGGTTGTCGGCGCACTCCGACCGGCATCGACGCCCAAGAGCTTTTGCACCCCGCGGATCGTATAGCCGTCCTGGTACAGGCATTGCCGGATACGGCGTAAGAGAACGATGTCTTCCGGCCGGTAGTAACGCCGGCCGCCGCGGCGCTTTAAAGGCTTCAGTTGCGCAAACTTCGATTCCCAGAAGCGCAGCACATGCGCCGGCAGATCGAGATCGTCAGCAACCTCGCCGATGGTGCGGAACGCCGAGGCGCCTTTAAGGGGCCCAGTCGGCGGTGGGTCTCCAATCTCGCTCACCTCAGGCAGGCGCCGGCTTTGTCGCACCCGGCCTGGCTGCGGCCGCCGCGCCGGTGCCCGAGGCAGGCTGGTTGCGGCCGTTGTTGATCTGATGCTTCAGCGCATGCGATGCGCGAAAGACGAGGACGCGGCGCGGGCTGATCGGGACTTCCTGCCCGGTCTTCGGATTGCGCCCGACGCGCTGCCCTTTCTTGCGAACGGCAAAGCTGCCAAACGACGAGATCTTGACCATATCGCCGCGCTCCAGCGCGCGCGAGATCTCGGCAATCACCGATTCGACGAGTTCGGCCGACTCGTTGCGCGACAGCCCGACCTCTTGATAGACCGCCTCGGTGAGCTGAGCACGGGTAACCGTATGACCGGCCATGAACGCCTCCCCTGCTTTTGGAGAGGGTATCGCGGCCGAAAAAATTCGTCAAATTACAAAGCGTTGCCCGAGATTTTCGGCGATCGAATTTTGCCCGACCCCTCTACCACCGCACGACGCTCGCGCCCCAGGTGAGGCCGCCGCCCAAGGCCTCCATCAACACGAGGTGACCGGGCCGGATCCGACCGTCCTCCACCGCCGCATCGAGGGCGAGCGGGATCGAGGCGGCCGAAGTATTGGCATGGCGCTCGATCGTGACGATGGTCCGCTCCGCCGCCAGCCCGAGCCGGCGGCCGACCGCGTCGATGATCCGCGTATTGGCCTGATGCGGCACCAGCCAATCGATATCACCCGGCCCCAGCCCGTTCGCCGCCAACGCTTCGCCGACGACATCGCTCAAATGCTCGATCGCCTGGCGGAAGACCTCGCGGCCTTCCATCCGCAGGAAGCCGGCGCGGCCGGTCGAGGACGGGCCGCCATCGACATAGAGGATGTCGTGCAGCCGGCCATCCGAGTGAAGGTGCGTCGAGAGGACGCCGCGACTGGTCGGCCCGCCGGGCGTCGCATTCAACACGATAGCCCCGGCCCCGTCGCCGAACAGGACGCAGGTGCTGCGATCCTGCCAGTCGAGGATCCGGGAAAAGGTCTCGGCCCCGACCACCAGCGCGGTCCGCGCCTGGCCCAGCCGCAACGCATTGTCGGCGACGGCGAGCGCGAAGATGAACCCCGAGCACACCGCCTGCACATCGAACGCGGCGCCGCGCTTCATTCCCAGCCGCGCCTGCAGCTTGACGGCAGTCGATGGGAAAGTTTCGTCGGGCGTTGCTGTGGCCAGTACGATTAGATCAATATCGCTGCCGCTCATCCCGGCCCGCTCGAGAGCGCGGCGGGACGCGCAGAAGGCCAAGTCGGAGGTCAGTTCGCCGTCGGCGGCGATGCGCCGCTCGCCGATCCCGGTGCGCTGGCGGATCCAGGCATCCGACGTATCGAGCCGGGCCGCAAGCTCCTCGTTGGTGACGACGCGCTCGGGAAGATAACCGCCGCACCCGGCGATTTGAGAGCGCAGGGTTGTCGGCGCGCTCACAGCGCCGCCGACTGCTCGGGCGATGGCGCTCTGCTGACGCGTGCGAGATCGTCGACGATCATCTGGAGAAAACCGTTCAGCTTGAGATCCGCGGCGACGCTGATGGCGTTGGCAAAGCCGAATGCGTCGGTCGAACCGTGGCTTTTGACCGCAATGCCGGCCAACCCGAGAAACATCGCCCCATTGTAGAGACGCGGATCGAGACGCGTCGCGAATTTTTTGAGCGCGGTGCGGGCAAAGAGGTAGCCGAGGCGTGCGGACAGCGAATGGTGAAACGAGGCACGCAAGGATTCGCTGAATAGCTTGGCGACCCCTTCGATCGTCTTCAGCGCAACATTGCCGGTGAACCCATCGGTAACGATGACGTCGACGGTTCCGGCGGCGATGTCGTCGCCTTCAATGAAGCCGTGGAACCGGATCGGCGTCATTGCCCCGCGCAGGCGCGCACTGGCGCCGCGCACCGCGTCATTTCCCTTGAGATCCTCGGAGCCCACATTCAACAGCCCGACCGTCGGCTGCACCAGCCCCAGGACGGTGCGCGCGAAGACGTCGCCCATCAGCGCAAATTGCACGAGATTTTCCGAGTCGCACTCGATGTTGGCGCCGAGGTCGAGCATCACGCTCTCGCCGCGCCGAGTCGGAACCATTGTGGCGATTGCAGGCCGGTCGATCCCGGGCAAGGTTTTGAGGACAAATTTCGCGATCGCCATCAGCGCGCCGGTATTGCCGGCGGAGACGACACCATCAGCGCGCCCATCCGCGACCGCATCGATCGCCAACCGCATGCTGGAGCGTCGTCCGCTGCGCAGCGCCTGCGACGGCTTGGCGTCGTCCGCCACCGCTTCGTCAGTATGCTGCAGCGCGCAGACCGCGGCCAGCCGCGGCAATCTGGCGAGCAGCGGCGAGATCTGGTGGGCGTCGCCGAACAGCAGAAATTGCGCTCCGGGGTGGCGCTCCAGCGCCAAATCGGCGCCCCTCAGCACCATTGCCGGGGCGCGGTCGCCGCCCATCGCGTCGATCGCGAGGGTGACGTTGTCGCTCACCGCGTGCGTGCCTCGTCCGGCCGCCGGCGGCGGATCAGGAGCTCGGCGCCGGACGAGACGTGACCTCGCGCCCATCGTAAAATCCACAGGCTGGGCAAAGATGATGCGGCCGCTTCAGTTCGCCGCAATCGGGGCATTCGCCATAAACGGGCGAAGGCAGCGCATGATGCGAGCGG
Organism: Allostellaceae bacterium; assembly: GCA_035946655.1. Lineage (GTDB taxonomy): Bacteria > Pseudomonadota > Alphaproteobacteria > ATCC43930 > CGMCC-115725 > DATARH01. Next base: position 4,022 of record DASYZD010000232.1, read on the forward strand.
CGCATGTTGCGGCGCGATCGCGAGGTTTTCTTCTTGGGAACGGCCATGACCCACTCATTGACGGCTGTGCGGAGCGTGACGGTACTTAGCCAAATTTCCGAGCCGCCGGCAACAGCCATGGATTGCACGGCCGGCGGCTCCGCGGTGCGATCGGACCCGGCGGCTCATCGGGGCGGCTCGCCGCGGCGATCGGCGAGGCGCGAGAGCGCGGCGGCAAGGGGGCCAGAATCGTCGGCCGGCGGCGCTTCGGCATCAATGGTGGCGCCGGGGCTGCGCGGGAACGGCGGCAGCACCAGCGAGAATTGCTGGGCGACGGCTTCGCCAATATCGATCGCGGTGCCGACGAGCGGCTCGAAGGCGATCTCGTCCTCAACCGTCTGGCCGGCTTGCGTCTCCATCTCGGGCGGGCCGTAGAGGAGGGTGAACTCCTCCGACACCGCGCCCCCGACCGGATCGAGGGTGACGACGCAGCTCTGCACGAATTCGGCGGAAAACGCGGCGCGCAGCAGGAACATATCCTCACCCCGTCGGGCGAGCTCGACCGTCGCGCTGAGCCGGTCGAGGGCGAGGAGGCCGAAGCGTCGGGTGAGGTCGGCGCGCTCGGCCGCCGTCGCGGTGATCTTCTGGCGAAAGGGCTCCATCCTCAGCCGGCCCAGCGGGACGAGACGCGAGAATTCCGGCGCCGCCGTCCTGGTCATTGCCCGTCGGCAAAGTCGGACGTTGCCGCGGCGCCGGGCGGCGCCCCGAACGAGACCCGCCCCGCCAGCAGATCCGCCGCGCCCTCTTGGTTCAACCGCGCCGCCTCGCGGCGGACGTAGCCCGCCATCGCCGCAACGAGGGTCGTATTGACGGGCGCGGTGCCGAAGAGATTGCGGGCGAGTGCCGGCTGCAGCACCGCATCACCCTCCGCCAGACCCCGTTCGTAAGCCGCGACCCGACCGTAAAACGCTTCGGCCATGCGCTTCACCTCGCGGCCGACGCTGAGGTCGCCCGTACCCATTTCCCGCAGCGAGCGGTCGAAATCGGCAAACATCGTATCGAAAAAGCGCTGGCCCAACGGTGCCGCCTGCGGCTGTTCGAGTTTCAGGCGATGGAGATAGAGGAAGGCGTGCAGGCAGATCAACTCAAAGCGGCCATCGACCGTGTCCGGCACGCCGCCATCCTTGAAAAAGCCGGGCTGGCGGGCCTGCGCGACGACGCGGCCATAGGCAAGTTCGGCAGCCCCTCGTACGGAAATGGTTCTGAACCGCGTGAACATCCAAGGCCGGCGCAGCCAATGTGGCGCGGTGCTGGGCGTTGACAGGAGCCCACCCGCGGCTAAAGTCAAACCGAGACATGGTCTGAGGCCAGATCTATTTCAACATAAGCGGCCTATTTCAACATAAGCGAAGGCAGCCAAACCGCGTGTACCGCAGCACCCTCCGAAATTTACCACACCTGGCTTTGGTTGCCGTCGCACTCGCGGCGGCGAGCCTGGTGGCGTGCGTTCCAACTGTCGACCAGCGCGGCAATCTACCGGATTCCGACCAGCTCGCGCTAATCCATCCCGGCACCACCACCCGCCAGCAGGTGGCAAAGATCCTGGGGACGCCGTCGAGCACCGGGGTGTTCGACGACAAGAACTGGTATTACATCAGCCGCAAGACAGAGCAGGTGGCGTTCCTTGATCCCGATGTCCTGGACCAGCAGGTTTATATCGTCAAATTCGATGACAAGGGCGTGGTCCAAGGTGTCGACCACAAGGATCTGAAAGACGGGCGCGAGATCGAGCCGGCCCCGGGAGCGACCCCGGCACCGGGGCGCGAATTGACCTTCCTCGAACAGGTGCTCGGCAACCTCGGCCGCTTCACCGGCGGCGGGTCCAGCAGCAGCGGCGGCCCCCAAAAGAATGTGCCGTACTAAGGCGCGATGCCGCAAGATCGAATCCGGCACGGGCAGGTAGGCAACGAACTCCGTTCACCCGAGCGCGTAGAAGTGCTCCGGCGCGGGCGTGGCGTGCCCCAGTTCGACCCGCTTAACCGCCGCGATCAGCTTTTCATGGGTCGGCGCCGGGCGGCCGATTTCGCGGCCCTGCTCGACGATGATGCCGCCGTTGATGACGTCGATCTCGGTGCGCCATCATCACATCACTGGCGACCGAACCGGCCAGAGCAACAGCCGCGGTATCGGCTGGGAGTTTTTCCATGTCTGCATCGACGACACCTCGCACCGCGGTTGAATATCAATTTCTTCTTAGATATTTATATACTGTTACAAACTGATACAGTCCGACTCTTGCATAGGGCGGTATTCTCCTAATAGTTGAGGGCATCGAATGTTATCCTGCGCGCCGCGCGGATCAATACAGCCTGTCCGGAGACCGAGCCACAGCACAGCTGCCGCATCACCTGTTCCAACGTTGGACCCGGAGGGCGGCGCCGGGATCGAGGCGGTGAGAGGAGGTGCCTGGAAGCGGTATCGACAATTCGCCTTTGCTTGACGACGGCCATCCAGCGGCGGGACTGCAACGGCGACCCCGCGTCGGCGTTGCGGCGTGGATCGGGGGATCCGGGCCGACCGGGCTGGAATCGGCTCTGCGTCGTCGTCTCTTACAATTGGGGTGCGCTTGGAAGCGCGCACCAACCTGCCAGAAACGAGGGGGATCCAGAATGACCATCGACGCCGTGCTCTCACCGGCTCGCTCTTACGGCGGCAATATCAAAGAAAGTGTCTCAAGATATCGAGCCGTCTCTGACCGGTCAGGGCGTGCTCGCACCAGATCAATACCGATACGGCTAGTCTCGACATCGCACGAGCTTGAGGCGATTTATCAATTTCGTTATCAGGTCTACGTTGAAGAGATGAGGAGGCATCAATTTTATGCTGACCACTCGGCCAAGAAAATTGAAGACCCGCTCGATCGTGGCGCTACCAATTTTGCAGCGCTTCAAGATAATGAAGTGGTCGGTACTGTAAGGGTAAACTTCCCGCGTACCTCCAATATCGAATATTATGAAGCCTTCATGGACATGTGCTCGGCCGGTTGCTTCCATCCGAGTGCCACGTCGATCTGCACACGCCTGATGGTCGCGCCGCGCTTGCGGCGGACCAGCCTGGCCATGCGCTTAACGCAAGCGAGCTACGAGTTCGGGTTGCGCAATCGCATCAGGTACAACTTTATAGATTGTGACGATCATCTGATCGGCTTCTTTATCCGCCTCGGCTATATAGTCCATCGGCGCGCCGAGCATCCAGAATATGGCATGGGAAATGTGATGCGGCTCGACTTGCTTGATCGCCCGCGCTTGGTGCGACAGCGCTCGCCCTTCCTCGCGATCCTCGATCAAAGCGGCGCTTTGCGGGAGGCCGCTCCGCACCTCAACTAACCAATTCCGCCCGCTTGTGACGGTTCTGGGTTGAAACTCAGTAGCTTACGGAGGATCGAGCCGGGTAGCGACGGCGGACCCGACGGGTGGAGCAGATAAGCCGGGCTTTATCCAAGACGGCATCGACAACCTGCGCCAGACGACCAGCGAACCGGCGCTCAGACGATCCTGAAATCGCTGTTGGTCAAGGCAAGGCCGGTTGATCGTGTTGCCGAAATCGCCGCCGTTCACGGTGATCATCTTGCTGCTCGGCCCGCCAAAGTTGGCGTTCTTGAGGCTGATGCCCGGCCG
>DASYZD010000233.1:0-4072 GCA_035946655.1 Allostellaceae bacterium
CATTGCCCGGTCTTCGAACCGGACGGCAGCCCGCGCCTCGGCGCCAACGGGCGCCAGCTGGTCCGCACGATGCTGGTGCCCAAGCGCGAAGCGACGATCATCGACAATTGGCAGGTGTTGGGGCTGCGCGGCACCGGCAGCGACAGCTACCGGTTCGACGATCATTTCGTACCCCAAGCCTACACCGCCTCGCGCGACAACGGTGCCGAACGGCGCGAGGCAAGCCCGCTCTACCAGTTCACCAGCGGCATGATCTACGCGATGAGCTTCTCGCACGTCTCACTCGGGATCGCGCGCGGCGCCTATGACGCCTTTATCGAATTGGCGCAGGGCAAGGTGGCGCGCGGCGCCACGGGGACGCTACGCGAGAACAATGTCGTCCAGTCGCAGGTTTCGCAGTGCGAAGCCAAGCTCAAATCGGCGCGCGCCTATCTGCGCGGCGTTATCGGCGAGATGTGGGAGGAGGCGCAGGAGACCGGCCGGATCAGCGCCGAACACCACCCGCAGCTGCGCCTCGCGGCGACCTGGGCGATCCACCAGGCGCGCGACGTCGTCGCCACCGTCTATCATGCGGCCGGCGCCACGGCGATCTTCGAGAATAACGCGCTCGAGCGGCGGATGCGCGACATCCACGCCGGAACCCAGCAGGGCCAGGGCCGCCCGATCCACTTCGAGACCGTCGGCCAGATGCTGATGGGCCTGCCGCCCGAAGGCCGGATGTTCCGCTAGTCATCCGAAAGCCTGGTTCCCGGCGAAGGCCGGGATCCACCTGGCCGGATATCGAGTGATCGACAAATGGATCCCGGCCTGCGCCGGGACCTTGATCGTTGTGTTACGGGTGGATCAGCGTGTCGGTGCGGCTGATCAGGAACGCTTCGCGGCGTTCGAGAAAATCGCCGACGACCTCGGCGCAGGCTTCGGGCCGCTCGGCGTCGATCAGGTGCCCGGCATCGTAGACCAGCACCAGATGGCAGTTCGGCATCAGCTCCTTGTAGAGGCGCCCCATCGCCGACGGGATCAGCCGGTCGAGCGTGCCCCACAGAACCAGGGTCGGCACCTCGAGCTGGCGCATGCGGCCTTCGAGATCGGGGTCGCGGCCGGTCGCTCGCAGGCGGCCGACCAGCGTCCCCTGCTTTTTGAGGGTCGCCGGGTCGCGCGCCGGCATCGGCCCCATTCGCTCGGGATGGCCGTAGAGGATGCGCGCCATCTCAGCGGGGGTTCCGGCCGCCGGCTGGTTGCCGGGCGGCACGATTCCCGAGGGCGCCGCGAGCACCAGCGCGGTGACCACCTGCGGCCGCTGCACCGCCAGCCACAGCGCCGCGGCGCCGCCCGTCGAGATGCCCCACAAATTGTACTGGCCAAGCCCGAGGGCGGCGGCGGCTTCAGCCATCGTCAGCCCGAGTTCGGCCATCGATTGGGTGCGGGTGTTCTCGGGCGAGTCGCCAAAGCCCGGCATCTCGAACGCGATCACCCGAAACTGCCGGGCGAGGAGGTCATGCGTCGGCGACAGCCGCAGCCCGCCGGCACCGTGCAGATGCACCAGCGGCGGCCCGTCGCCGGCCTCGGCATAGCGGATGCGAAACCCGTCCGCTTCGACAAACCCCTCGCGAAACCCCGCGCCCGGCGCCGCCCCATTACCCTTTTCTGCCACGCTAGTTCCCTCTTTTCACGGTCTGACCCCCCAGTTCGTCATCCCCGGGCTTGACCCGGGGATCCACGTAGATGGCCGGGTCAAGCCCGGCCATGACGTGTTAGTGAGGCGGTTTGATCGAGCCTTGCTTTTGGCAAATCTACCACGCTTTCAAGACCGGCATCACTTCGCGCGCGAAGAGCTCCATCGAGCGGCGGACCGTTCTGCTGTCCTGGCCCGGCTGATGCAGGTTCAGCGACAGATGGGTCAGCTGGCGGTCGCGATACGGGCTGAGCGCCTCCAGCACCTGGTCCGGGGTCCCGACCGCGAACGGCTGGCCGCCATGGCCGATGCCGGGCACATCGCGGAACTGGCCGACCGGCGGCAGATCCCCGAGTTCCCCCGCCCCGCGGCTGCCGGCCTGCGGGTTGCCGTGGGTGCGGTAGAAATAGAGCACCTGATGGAGCCCCGCCTCGACCGCGTCCCACGCCGCCTCGCGGGTCTCGGCGACATGAAGCCGCAGCGGCACCGAGGCAATCGGCAAACGGGCCGGGTCGTGGCCATGCTGGCGCAGCGCTTCCAGGTACCGGTCATGCCCCCGTCCGGCGCCGGCCGCCATCCCGTAGCCGCGCCGCGCCGTCCATTGGACGCTTTGCTCGCCCATCGCCGCCACCAGAAAGGGCGGGCCCGGCCGCTGCACCGGAACCGTCGTCAGGTGCACATCGGGGAAGTTGTAGTATTTGCCGTGATGGCTGAATTCCTCGCCTGTGAAGCAGCGCTCGAGGATGCGCAATGCTTCGAAGGTGCGCCCGAGCCGGCCTTCGATCGAAACCCCGAAGGTGCGGAATTCTCCCGGACTCGAGCCGACGCCGACCCCGAGATCGACCCGGCCCTCTGAGATGTTGTCGAGGACGGCGACATCCTCGGCGACCCGCAACGGGTTGTGCAGCGGCAGGAGCAGCACATAGGTGCCGAGACGCACCCGCTCGGTGCGCGCGGCGACCGCCGCCAGAAACGGGAACGGCGAGGGGTTCCACGCATCGGGCGAAAAATGGTGCTCGCTCGCCCACACGCAGTCAAAGCCCAATTCCTCGGCCAGCACCGCTTCTTCGAGGTGGTCGCGGTAGAGGTCCGCCAGCTTCTGCCGGCTGCCCGGGAGCGTGCGGATTCCGGAGGTAAAAACGATCTTCATTACGGCTGCATGACCGGTCGTGCGTCCTTCGAGACGGCACTCCGCGCCTCCTCAGGATGACGTAAGCTTATGGCGGCATTGGGAAAGAACGTCATCCCGAGGAGCGTCCGAAGGACGTGTCTCGAAGGACGCAAAGTGTCAAGCCGGCCCACGGCCTTACGCCCGCCAGCCTAAATGTTGCGGATGCGCGGCAGGACCTTCTTCCCGAACAGTTCGATCCGCTCCATCATCGCATCGGTATCGCCGCCGCCGGGGTCGGCGAGCGAGATGTCGATGACGCCGACGCCGATCTCCTCACGCGCCTGGGCGATCTGCTTGACGATGCGGTCGGGCCCGCCGCAAAAGCTGATCGGCAACACCCGGCCGACATTGGCCGGGCGCGCTTCGCCGCCGACATTGCGCCTGTCCTGTTCGATCAGCGCCTTCGCCAAACCGGCGGCCATCGGGAACGGCGCCTGGGCGCTGCTGCGCTTTTCGAGAAGCGCGTCAGCTTCCTCGTCATCTTCGCCGAGGATCATGTTGGCGCGGTAGATGATGTCGTCCGGCCCCGGCGCCCAGCCGTATTCGGTGCAGCGCTGGCGGTAATAGCCGGTGGATTTCGCCATCAAGTCGAAGGTGCCGTAGGAGACGCCGAGCCCCAAATGGTGCCGCGCGGCGAAATCGGCCGCTTCCGCGCTCACCCCCAGCGCATAGGTCGGGCGGTGCGCCTGGTCCTGCGGCTGCGGCCAGATCGAGACCGTACGATACTGGAAATAGCGGCCCTGCCAGCCGAACGGTTGCGGCTCGCTCCACGCCTTCAGGATCAGCTCCATCCCCTCGTCGGTGCGCTCGCGGGCTTCCTTGGGGTTGAGGTCATAGCTCAGATATTCGTTGGTGGTGCCGCGCAACAGGCCAAAGACGAAACGGCCGGGCAGCATCGTATCGAGCATCGCCAGCTCCTCGGCGACCCGGATCGGGTTGCTCACGGGCACGATGGGCCCCAGGAGGGCGATCTTGATGGTGTCGACGTGGCTCGCGAGATAGGCCGCCGACAACGGCGGTGACGGAGTGAGGATGCGCGGCGAATAATGGTGCTCCGACAAGCTGATCCAGTCGAAGCCCAGCTTCTCGACGAAGCGGGCGCGCTCGACCATGCCCTGATAGGCCTTGGCGCCGACCGCCGGGTCGTAGGCCGCCGACGGCACCGGCCATTCGCGCGGGATGTTAGGCGAATTCGGGTAACGCCCGGTTTCGAAAAACGAGACTTTCAT
>DASYZD010000234.1:0-10682 GCA_035946655.1 Allostellaceae bacterium
CTCGGCCGGGATTCAGCAATGCCAGGAGACGATCCGCACCGGGCTCGCGATGGGGGCAGACCGCGGCGTGTTGATACAAACCGATGTCGAATTGCAGCCGCTCGCCGTCGCCAAGCTGTTGAAGGCGGTGATCGACAAGGAGGGCCCGGAGATCGTCATCATCGGCAAGCAGGCGATCGACGATGACTGCAACCAGACGGGGCAAATGCTGGCCGCGCTCCTCGGGTGGCCGCAGGCGACCTTCGCCTCGAAGATCGCGATCACCGGCGACAAGGCCGAGGTCACCCGCGAAGTCGATGGCGGGCTTGAGACGCTGGCGTTCAAGCTGCCGATCATCGTCACCACGGACCTGCGGCTCAATGAGCCGCGCTATGCCTCGCTCCCCAACATCATGAAGGCGAAGAAAAAGCCGATTCAGCCGATGACCCCCGAGGAACTGGGGGTCGATGTGACGCCGCGCCTCATCACGCTCAAGGTCGAAGAGCCGGCCAAGCGCCAGGGCGGGGTCAAGGTCGGCTCGGTCACCGAGCTCGTCGACAAGCTGAAGAATGAAGCGCGGGTGATCTAGAGGCAATGTCCAAGCAAGCTGACCCATTTCTATTCCGCGTCATGGCCGGGCTTGACCCCGCCATCGGGACGAAGCTGCACGAGATCCCCGGGTCAAGCCCGGGGATGACGATCGAGATGATCGAACTTAATCCGCTCCCGGAGGTGATTTGCTGATGCCGGTCCTCGTCGTTGCCGAGCACGACAATTCGGTGTTGAAGCCGGCGACGCTCCCGGCTGTGGCCGCCGCCGTGGAGATCGCCGAGAAAGCCGCGAGCGATGTTCACATCCTGGTTGCCGGGATGGATTGCCGAGGGGTCGCCGAGGCGGCGGCGCGGGTCGCCGGTGTCGCCAAGGTCCTCCTCGCCGACGATGCGGCGCTCGATCACGGGCTCGCCGAAAATCTGGCGCCGCTGGTCGTCGCCCTTGCGGCCGGGTACAGCCACGTGCTGGCGCCGACGACGACCTCGGGCAAGAACTTGATGCCGCGGGTCGCCGCGCTCCTCGATGTTATGCAGGTGTCCGACATCAGCGCCGTGGTCTCGCTCGACACCTTTGTGCGGCCGATCTATGCCGGCAACGCGCTCGCGACGGTGCAATCGAAGGATCCGGTCAAGATCATCACGGTGCGCGGCACCGCCTTTGCCCCGGCGGCGGCCGACGGCGGCAACGCGGCGATCGAAACGGTGACGGCGGCTGGACCCTCCGGTCTCTCCGAATTCGTCCGCGCCGAACTGTCGAAATCCGAGCGGCCCGAATTAACGAGCGCCCGGGTCATTATCTCGGGCGGGCGCGGCATGCAGTCGGGCGATAATTTCCACCTCCTCGAAGCGGTCGCCGACAAGCTCGGCGCGGCGGTCGGCGCCTCGCGCGCCGCGGTCGATGCCGGGTTCGTCCCCAACGACTACCAGGTCGGCCAGACCGGCAAGATCGTCGCGCCGGAGCTTTATGTCGCGGTCGGCATCTCGGGGGCGATCCAGCACCTCGCGGGCATGAAGGATTCCAAGGTCATCGTCGCGATCAACAAGGACGACGAGGCGCCGATCTTCCAGATCGCCGATTACGGCATCGTCGGCGATCTGTTCAAGATCCTGCCGGAACTCGACGAGGAGCTCGGCAAGCGCCAGCAGTGAGAGAGGTGCAGGCAGCGGACAAATTGGAGATCCGCCGCATCGGGGTGATCGGCGCGGGGCAAGTACCGGCCGTGCCCGCTCTTGGTCAAATACGTCGAGGCCGGCTGGCTCGGCCGCAAGAGGGGTCGCGGGTTTTACAACTACCGGGGCGAGAAGCCGGTCCCGACGCGCTGAGGGACGCTGGCGGGCGGCTAGGCGTACGATTCGGTCAGCGCCGAATAGACCAGCGTGCGCAGGTCGCGGCGCAGCGTCAGACGCGCCTCGCTGCCGATCACCTGGGTCATGAAGACGACCGTCAGTTCCTCCTTGGGATCGATCCAGAACGCGGTCGCGGCGGCGCCGCCCCAGAAATATTCCCCGAGCGAGCCGGGCAGGCGGGTCTTGGCCACGTCCACATTGACCCCGCAGCCGAGCGAAAAGCCGACCCCGGCATAGCCCGATTCACTGAACATGCCCGGCGTCGTCATGTCGGCGACCTCGCGGCCGCCGGGCAGGAAGTTGAGGCTGAACAATGCGACCGTCTTGGGGCTAAGGATCTGCACCCCGTCGAGCGTGCCGCCGTTCAGCATCATGCGGCAGAAGCGCAGGTAGTCGTGCGCCGTCGAGACGAGACCGCCGCCACCCGATTCGAGGCTCGGCGGCGTCGCATAGGGGCTCTCGCGGCCGTCATCCTGAAGCTTCAGTCCCTTCCCCTTGAGTTCGGGCTGATAGCACGAGGTGAACCGCTCGATCTTGTCTTCGGGGACGTGGAACGCGGTGTCGCTCATGCCGAGCGGCTCGAAGAGCCGCGTGCGCAAGAACTCGCCGAAGCTCATACCCGAGAGCTTTTCGACGAGGTAGCCCATGACGTCGATCGCCACCGAGTAGTTCCACGCCGTGCCCGGCGAGAAATCGAGCGGGATCTTTGCCAGCTGCTCGACCATCTCGGCGAGCCCGCCCGGGGTCTGCCGGTCGACCACCTTGGCTCTGCGGTATGCGGCATCGACCGCACTGCGCATCATGAAGCCGTAAGTGAGGCCCGAGGTATGGGTCGCGAGGTCGATGACTTTCATCGGCCGCTCGAGCGGGGTCGTCATATAGCTGGCCGGCGAACTGCCCAAGATCGAGGGCATGCCGCTGGCGTAGACGCCGACGTCCTTCCAGGCCGGAATGTGGGTGTGGACGGCGTCGTCGAGGCCTAGGAGCCCCTCTTCGACCAGCATCATCAGCGCGACCGCGGTAATGGGCTTACTCATCGAATAGATGCGGAAGATCGCGTCTTCGCGCAGCTTGCGGCCGCGCTCGATGTCCATGTGCCCGCAGAGATTGGTGTGGACGAGATGACCCTTGCGGTAGATGTAGGTCAGCATGCCGGGCAGAAGGCCTGCCTCGACATACCGGCGCCGCATGACCTCGTCCAGCCGCGCCAGGCGCGAGGATGACATGCCTAACTTTTCTGCTTTCATCGCTGTCTCCCTATAATAAGCGGGACTGTGGAGCGAACATACGGTCGGCGGCGGCGAAAAGCGAGCGGCCGAGGCTCGTGTTCGGTCGTCTTCTAGCGGATCGGCTCGTGCACGGTGACGAGTTTGGTGCCGTCGGGGAAGGTCGCTTCGACCTGGATGTCGTGGATCATCTCGGGCACCCCCTCCATGACCTGTGCGCGGGTGAGGACGGTGGCGCCGTCGCGCATCAATTCGGCGACGGTTTTCCCGTCGCGAGCGCCTTCGAGCACATAGTCGGTAATGAGCGCGACCGCCTCGGGGTAATTGAGCTTGACGCCGCGCTGGAGCCGCCGCGCCGCGACCAGCGCCGCGACTGCAACGAGGAGCTTATCTTTCTCGCGCGGGGTCAGGTTCATCGCTTGCTCTCAGCATCAACCATACCAGAGGCGCGGCAGCCGGGGCGGCAATCCGATCGCAGCTGCACGCAAATGGCAAGCCAGATCGGCAAAGGCGCGGCGCAGCGCCTGGGCGTCGGGGCCAAGCCAGCGGGCGAGGAGGAGCCCGCCGACCGCGGTCACGCCGGCGCGCAGGCCGGGGGATGGCGATTGCTGCTGGAGCGCGCGCGCTCCTGCGATAAACCCGCCGGGATCGCCCTCTGGCGGCGCCAGGATCAGCGTCGCACAGGCAGCCGCCGCATCGAAACACGCCGGATCGGCCATGATCGCGGCGAGGTTGCCTGAGGTGGCATCGTCGAGATGCAGCGCGTCGCCCCATTGGAGCGCGCCGCCCCTTGTCACCTGCCACTCGTCGTGCAGGAGGCCGTGACTGAAGCCTTCGCCGCGGGCACGCCGGCCGAAGACGAGGATGCCGCCGCCGAGAAACCCGGCATCGGGCGCGAGCGCGACGCTCGTGTGGCGGCGCAGTCGTGCGCCGTCGAAGAGGATCGTCTCGGGCGGCAGATATTCGAGCCAGGCGCCCTCGTCGAGCGACAGATCCTGCGCAATCTCGGTCGTCGCGCCGGTCGAGCGATAGATTTTTTCGGCTGCCGAGGCGGTCAGATGGGCACGGGCGCCGGAATCGAGGCGAACGTCCAGCCTGATGCGGTCGCCGGCAACCAGCCCGCCGGCGGTGGTGACCAGCACCGCAAGGGTGGGGTCGCCCGCCTCGGGCGCCGGGAACAGCACCCGCATCGGGTCGCGCTGGTAGAGATGGGAAAGGCGGGTCGCACCGTCCCGTGCGGCAAAGCCGATTTCGGCGACGCCCGAGACGCGGCCACCTCCCTCATGGTGTCTTCTTTCCCCGCTTTGCCCCCAGCCTTCCCTCCCCAGCAAGCGGGGGAGGGCCGGTGAGGGGGCGTGAGAGGGGGGACCGTTAGCGATAGCGGGCGGTGGGTGAGGGAGTTCGGGGGCGCTCAATACCCCAGCGCCATGCCGTCCTTGCGCGGCTCCGAGCCGCCGATCAGGACGCCCTTCGCGTGGTCGATCCAAATCGCCTGGCAGCCGCCGAGCGGCACTTTGGCGACGTCGATGTCGTGCCCGCGCCGCGCCAGATCGTCGACGATCGGCTGGGGGAGGCTCTGTTCGACCCGCAGCTTGCCGCGGAAGGCAAAGATCCGCGGCGCGTCGGCGGCCTGTTGCGGGTCCATGCCGCGATCGAGCATGCGATGCGTGAAGTGGGCGTGGCCGACCGCCTGATACTGGCCGCCCATCACCCCAAACGGCATCACCGCGCGCCCGTCCCGGACGAGCATCGCCGGGATGATCGTGTGAAACGGGCGCTTGCCCGGTGCGATCGCGTTGGGGTGGCCGGGGGTCGTGCGGAAGCTGGTGCCGCGATTGTGCAACAGGACCCCGCTCTTGGGCGCCATGATGCCGGTGCCGAACGACGAAAACAGTGAGTTGATGAACGAGACCGCGTTGCCGTCGCGGTCGACGGCGCACAGGTAGACCGTGTCGGTATGCTCGGTGCCGCCGTGCCACTCGGGGCCAGGGAGCGCAGTATCGAGGCGGATTTCGCGGCGCGCGCGCTCGGCCCAGGCGTCCGACAAAAACCGGTCGACATCGACGCTGACCTGCGCCGGGTCAGCGATGAACTCGTCGCGCACCCGATAGGCCGCCTTGGTCGCCTCGGCCAGGAGGTGCAGCCGGTCAGCTTCGCTCAAACTGTCGTCACCGAGGACGAAGCCTTCGAGCTGGCGCAGGATCATCAGGGCGGCGAGGCCCTGGCCGTTGGGCGGCAGCTCGTAGACCTCGTAACCGCGATAGGGCGCGTGGATCGGCTCGACCCAGTTCGATCGCTGGGCGGCGAAATCCGCTTCCTCGTGCAATCCGCCCAGCTCCTGGAGGCGGCCGAGGATGTCCTGCATCACCGGCCCCTCATAGAAAGCTTCGCGCCCGTCGCGGCCGATCGCGCGCAGCGTCGCGGCGAGCGCAGGGTTCCTCATGCGCTCGCCGATTGCCGGCGGCTTGCCCTCGGGCAACATCACCGCCGCGGTTACGGGATCCTGCAATTTCCACTGGTTGCGCGCCCAGTCCCAAGCGACCCGCGGGGTGACGCGGTAGCCCTCTTCGGCGGCGCGGGCGGCCGGCTCGAGGAGTTCGCCGAGCGGGCGCGTGCCGTGCTCGCGGTTGAGCGTGCACCAGGCATCGACCGCGCCGGGGATCGTCACGGCGTGCGCGGTCTGGGTCGCGATCTGGTGGATCTGGCGTTCGACATACCACTGGGCCGTCGCCTTTGCCGGGGCCCGGCCCGAACCATTGAGCGCCACCGGCAGCGCGCCCTTTTTCGAATAGAGGACGAAGCAGTCGCCGCCGATCCCGGTGCTCTGCGGCTCGACGACGCACTGCATCGCCACCGCGGCGATCGCTGCATCCGCCGCATTGCCGCCAGCCCGCAAGACGTCGAGCCCGGCCAAGCTCGCCATCGGCGCCGAGGTTGCAACCATGCCATTGGCGGCGACCGCAACCGAGCGTCCAGGTGAATTGAAATCGCGCATTACGTTCCTCAAATCTGGTCAACACCTGCAAAAGACTGGCCGCCGGGCCGCAGTCGTGTGCCATCCATGCATGCCCCGCCGCGCCCGTCAATTCGCGAGCCGATCCAGCGTGCGATCCAATAAGCGCTCTTGATCTGGATCAGCGCGGAAATGACATTCCCCGGTAGCCTTCACGCGTCTGGAAATCAGGGAGAGTCTCATGTCCGTTACGCGTCGCGGATTTCTGCACAGCTCGGTCGCTCTGGTCGGCGGCATCGGGCTCGCCAGCGTCGTCGCCAAGGAAGCCTCCGCCAAAGTCGCGCAGAAGCTGGTCGCCTATCAGACGACGCCAAAGGACGGACACGACTGCAAGGGCTGCAAGCTGTTCGAGCCGCCGAACGCGTGCAAGTCGGTCGACGGAGACATCAGCCCGTCGGGTTGGTGCAAGCTATGGATCAAGCTATAGGGCGTCTCGGCGCAAACTGCGCTGCACCACCGGCTTCTGGACCCCGAACCTAGACGAAAGTCGCGCTTGAATTGACCATAATTAACCGGCAGATTTATCCCTGCGCCTACCGGCGGTAGAGCAGGGGGTTATCCGTGCATCTCAGCATGGCAAGCAGGCCGGGGACGCTGGGGCTGATCGGGGTCGCGCGGTTGGCCGTCGCGCTGCTTGTCGTGGTGCCAATGGTTTGCGCGGGCTACGCCCGGATCGCGCGGGCGCTGCCGAGCTACGCCCGCCAGACCGGGCAGGAATGCGCCGCCTGCCACAACGGCTTCCCCGAGCTGACCCCCTATGGCCGCCTCTTCAAGCTCAACGGCTATACCTTCAGCGGCGGCACCAGCGACCTGCCGGCAATCGCGGCGATGGTGATCCCGAGCTTTGCGCGTACCGGGGCCGACCAGCTGGGCGGCGCCGCGCCGCATTTCGGTCCCAACGACAATATGTACGTCACTGGGAGCCTCTTCTACGGCGGCAAGATCCTCGACCATCTGGGCGCCTTCGTGCAGGGCACTTACGATGAGGTCCCCCGCGTCTTTCATTGGGACAATACGGATATCCGCTATGCCAACACCGGCTCGCTCGCCGATCAGGAACTCGTCTACGGGGTCAGCCTCAACAACAACCCGACCGTCACCGATTTGTGGAATTCGACCCCCGCCTGGGGCTATCCCTACGTCGCTTCCGAATTGACGCCCGGCCCGGCCGCCCACACGCTCATCGAAGGCGGGCTGGCGCAGCAGGTCCTCGGTCTCAACCCCTATGTTTACTGGAACCGTCTGATCTATGCCGAAATAGGCGGCTACCGGACGCTCGGCCCCTCGGCCCTCAGCGCACTCGGCGTTCCGCCCCCGGGAACGAGCGCCATCGATGCGGTGGCACCCTATGGGCGGGTCGCGATCGAGCCGGCCTGGGGCAACAATACCTGGGAATTCGGCACCTTCGCGATGAGCGCCGCTTTGGTGCCGCAGCGGACTACCGGAAGCGGCACCGACCGGGTGACCGATTACGGTGTCGACACCCAATATCAGTTCCTCGGCGCCCGCGACAGCTTCTCGGTGCAGGCCCGCTACATCAACGAGGAACAGGTTCTCGGCGCGAGCCAGGCGCTCGGCCTCGCCACCAACGGACACAACCGTCTGCACAGCTTCAATCTCAAGGGCACTTATTTTTATGACCAGATGATCGGTTTCACAGCCGGGTACTTCAATCTGAACGGAACAGCCGACCCACTGCTCTACGGTGCGGTATCGGCCAGCAACAAGCCCGATACCAAGGGCTACACCCTGGAGCTCGATTACATCCCGTTCAACCATGGCGGGCCGTCGTTCTGGCCGTGGCTCAACATCAAGTTCGGGCTGCAATACGTGCATTACGACCAATTCAACGGCGCCAGCACGAATTTCGACGGTGCCGGCCGCAACGCTTCCGGCAACGACACGCTGTTTGCTTTCACCTGGGTGGCGTTCTGATGCGCGCGCAGATGAGGATGACCGCTCGGCCCGGCGGGGGGCGCCGCCGCCTCGGCATGGTGGCGGCGGCCGCGGTGTTGCTGGCGCTGACCGCGGTGCCGTGCGGCGCCCAGGCCCCCAAGCCCGGCGCGGCTGCTCCGGCCGCCACGCCTCCCGCCGCTTCAGCCCCGGCAGCGGGACCGGATGAGGTTGCCGGTGCCATCCATGTCTGCTCGTCCTGCCACGGACCGGGCGGCCGCAGCATCTCGTCGACCTTTCCGCGCCTGGCCGGCCAGCAGAAGGATTACCTCGAAGCCCAGTTGACCGCCTTTCGCGACAAGACCCGCGCCGATCCGCACGCCCGGACCTATATGTGGGGCATGGCCGCGCGCCTCACCGATCCGCTGATCACCGGCATCGCCACCTATTATTCGAGCCAGCCGCCGGTCCCGGGCGCCCCGGACGCTTCGCCCGAAGCGGCGGCCGGTCGCAAGATCTACACCGAGGGCATTCCCGCCGAGAGCGTCCCCGCCTGCGCGGCCTGTCACGGCGATCATGCCGAAGGCAACGCCGTCATCCCGCGGCTGGCCGGCCAGCATAGCGCCTATATCGACGCCCAGCTCGAGGCCTTCGCCTCGATGGCGCGGGCCAACGAGGTCATGCACGAAAACTCCAAGGGCCTGACCGCCGAACAGATCCGCGACGTTGCCGCCTTTGTGCGGACGCAATAGGCGCTGCGTCGCCGGAACGCGTCCGGCCGCGCAAGGCTGACCTTCGGGCGGCGTGCTTGCGCGCCATTCCGGCTTGGTCCACCGTCGCCGGTCGATTCGCGCCAGGGGTGTATCGGGGTTTCTTGAATGGACGGTTCGCTCTATTTCCCGTTCGCGACGCCGCCCGCACCGGGCGCGGTCATCAAGGTCGCGCCCGGGATATTGTGGCTGCGCATGCCGCTCCCGTTCGCGCTCAACCACATCAATCTGTGGCTCATTGAGGACGGCCCCTTGTGGAGCGTGGTCGATACCGGGTTTGCGCTCCCGGAAACCCGGGCGGCCTGGCAGCAGATTTTCGCCGCAGAACTCGGCGGGCGCCGGATCGGCCGGGTCATCGTCACCCATTTCCATCCCGACCATATCGGGCTCGCCGGCTGGCTCACCGAGCACTGGCAGGCGCCGTTATGGATCACCGAAAAGGAGTGGCTGCACGCGCGCATGCTGTCAGCGGACGGCAGCGACGATTCGGTCCGGCTGCGCCACGATTTTGCGCACCGTGCCGGGCTGAACGACGCGGACGCGACGAATTTCGCCGTGCGCCAGGGGGGCTATCGCCGCGGCGTGCCTACTGTGCCGCCGGCCTATCACCGGATCGGCGAGGGGACGGCGATTCCGATCGGCGGGCGCGAATGGCGGGTCATCATCGGCGAAGGCCATGCACCGGAACACGCCTGCCTCTATTGCGCGGACGAGGGGGTGTTGATCGCCGGCGACCAGATCCTGCCGCGGATCTCGCCCAATATCAGCGTCCAGGCGCACGAGCCCGAGGGCAACCCGCTCGCTCGCTACCTGTCGTCGCTCGACCGGCTGCGCCGCGCCTTGCCGCCCGACATCCTGGTGCTGCCCTCGCATAATCTGCCGTTCCGCGGGGTCCACCGGCGGATCGACGAATTGGCCGCGCATCACCATGCACGCTGCGCTGAGGTGATTGCCGCCTGCGCGCGCCCGCATAGCGCCGCCGAATTAATGCCGATCCTCTTCAAACGCCGGCTCGACCGCCACCAGACCGGCTTCGCGCTTGGCGAAGCGCTGGCGCATTTGCATTATTTGGTCGGCGAGGGCGAGGTCGAGCGCGCCACCGGGGATGACGGCGTCGACCGCTTTCTCAGGAAGGCGGCGTGACCTAGAACGCGACGTCGTCGCCGCCTTTGAGGGCGAGGAGGGAGCGCGCTTCGTCGGGGGTGGCGATCTCAAGCGACAGGTTTTCGAGGATTGTGCGGATGCGGCTGACCTGATCGGCGTTGCCGGTGGCGAGCTGGCCGCGCCCGAGCCACAGCGAATCTTCAAGGCCAACGCGGACATTGCCGCCCATGATCGCGCCCATCGTGATGAGCGGCATCTGGTGTCGCCCGGCGGCGAGGATCGACCAGGCATAGCCGTCGCCGAACAGCTTGTCGGCGATGCGCTTCATGTGCGCGAGGTTCTCCGGGTCGGCGCCGATGCCGCCCAAAATCCCGAAGATCGTCTGCACGAACAAGGGCGGCTTGACGAGGCCGCGATCGAGGAAATGCGCGAGGTTATAGAGGTGCCCGACATCGTAGCACTCGAACTCGAAGCGCGTACCGCAACCCTCACCTAATTCCTTAAGAGAGCGCTCTATATCCGCGAATGTGTTACGAAAAATGAAATCCCGCGTCATTTCGAGGAATTTCGGCTCCCAGTCGTATTTCCACTCCTTGTAGCGCTCCAGCATCGGATAGAGCCCGAAATTCATCGAGCCCATGTTGAGGGAGCACATCTCGGGCTTGGCGCGCAGCGGCGCCGCCAGGCGCTCTTCCAGCGTCATGCCGTGACCGCCGCCGGTGGTGATGTTGACGACCGCGTCGGTCGCCTGCTTGATCCGCGGCAGAAACTGCATGAACACGTCGGGGTCGGGGGTCGG
>DASYZD010000235.1:0-14419 GCA_035946655.1 Allostellaceae bacterium
GTGTGGCGCGGGTTGCAGAACGGCACGTTCAGCGTCTTGTCGTCCGACCACGCGCCTTACCGCTACGACGCGACCGGCAAACTGCCGAAGGGCGACAAGACGACGTTCAAGGACACCGCCAACGGCATCCCGGGCATCGAACTGCGCGTGCCGCTGTTGTTTTCCGAGGGCGTCGGCAAGGGAAGGATCGACCTCAACCGCTTTGTCGCGCTGACCGCGACCAACGCCGCCAAAATCTACGGCCTCTATCCAAAGAAGGGCACGATCGCGATCGGCAGCGACGCCGATATCGCGATCTGGGACCCGACGCGCCACGTCACGGTGCGCGCCGAAAACATCCACGACAATGTCGGCTACACGCCCTACGAGGGGATGCACCTCACCGGTTGGCCGGTAACGGTCCTCTCGCGCGGCCGCACCATCATCGACGACGGCAAGCTAGAGGCCCCGCGCGGCAGCGGCAACTTCCTCCCCTGCGCCCTCTCCGACGCCGCCCGCCCGCTCGGCCGCACGACGCCCGAACTGGCGTTTGCCGCCGCAACGTCAGGTGCGCCGATCGTGTGAGCCCAGTGGAGGGCGGGAAACGGCGCGCTATTCTGTCCTACCACGAGTCGCCGGCCAGCGAGCGGCGGTCGTTTCCTGCTGGAACCCGCTGTCCTCGGGAGGATCATACGGTTCGACGTAATAGTAAAATCTATCGGGTTCCGGCCTGAAACCCAGAATTTTCGCGACCTGCAAGGTCTGCTTTTCGTCCAACGGGTACTCGCCCAAGCCGTCGTCCTGCGGCTGGAACCCGGCAATCTTCTTTACTTTCGCGAGGACGCTTGGGGGGACAATCAGGCTCCCCTTCATGCGCTCCGAAGTCCGGTCGTATGTGACAACGCGGTAGATCATCGCTAAGGCTCCACGGAGCGCGTTGGATCGGGTGGTCCCACCTGTCTGCCATCCCAGGGATCGAACTCGCCGAGATGTCGCCGACCAGAGGGATCATACACCTCGACAGTATCGTGCAAACGGTCGCGCTCGATGATCCGGCCGTCTTTGGTCTTCCAGCGGCTCCGCCGGCCGCCGCCGGGGCGCGGCGTCTTCGCCCGGACTTTCTGCGCACGGGGAAGCCGGGAAGCGTATCGCTTTTCGGAAACGGCCGCCTTACGCGGCCTCTTCCGGCTGCCTTGATCGCCGGGTCCCGTATATGATCGTGCCAGCATATTGCTGGAGAACTGCAAATGTCCCGCAAGCTTCGCACAGCCGTTGCCCAGCTCGGGCCCATTCATCTCGCCGACAACCGCGCGGCGGTCGTCAGGCGGCTCTGTGCGCTGTTGCGCGAGGCGCATGGCAATGGCGCGCGGTTTGTCGTCTTTCCCGAATTGGCGCTGACGACGTTCTTTCCGCGTTGGTGGATGACCGAGCAGGCTGAGATCGACCGCTATTTCGAGCGCGAGATGCCGGGCGCGGAGACGCGGCCCTTGTTCGATCTCGCGCGGGAACTCGGCATCGGCTTCTATCTCGGCTATGCCGAATTGACCGAGGAGAAGGGCGAGCCCCGCCATTACAACACCTCGATCCTCGTCG
The DNA here is from genome assembly GCA_035946655.1 of Allostellaceae bacterium. GTDB lineage: Bacteria > Pseudomonadota > Alphaproteobacteria > ATCC43930 > CGMCC-115725 > DATARH01. The sequence goes on from DASYZD010000235.1 coordinate 1,573, forward strand.
ATCCGGATGGAAAAATCGTCGGGCGCTACCGCAAGATCCATCTGCCGGGGCATTCCGAGCACCTGCCCAAAGCGCCGTTCCAGCACCTCGAAAAGCGCTATTTCGATGTCGGTAACGAGGGCTTTCGGGTGTGGCGGATGCAGGGCGCGGTTTTTGGCATGTGCATCTGCAACGACCGCCGCTGGCCCGAGACCTACCGGGTCATGGGGTTGCAGGGGGTCGAGATCGTCGCTCTCGGCTACAATACGCCGATCGAGAATATCCACACCCGCGAGCCCGAGCATCTGCGGATGTTCCACCACCTCCTGTCATTGCAGGCCGGCGCCTATCAGAACGCGGCCTGGGTGTTGGCGGCGGCCAAATGCGGTGCCGAAGACGGGTTCGGCATGATCGGCGGCTCGGCGATCATCGCCCCGACCGGCGAGATCGCCGCCCAAACGCTGACCGAGGACGACGAACTGATCACGACGACTTTGGATCTCGAACTCGGCGAATACCTGCGCCGCACGGTCTTCAATTTCGAGAAGCACCGCCGCATCGAGCATTACGCCCTCATCACCGGCCGCACCGGCGCCAAGACCGAGGTGTGATGGAGACCGGCCCCTCACCCCAACCCTCTCCCCGCTCGCGGGGAGGGGGCGGGTCCCGCGAAGCGGGTGGGTGAGGGGCAAATTGCGGACTGTGGCGAGGGGTTTCCTACCCCCGCCCGTAGCTGTCTTCGAAGCGGACGATGTCGTCTTCGCCGAGATAGCTGCCCGATTGCACCTCGATCACGTGAAGCGGGATCTTGCCCGGGTTTTCCAGGCGGTGCGCGGTGCCGAGCGGGATATAGGTCGACTGGTCCTCGGTGAGGATCAATTCTTCGTTGCCGCGCACGATCTTGGCGGTGCCCTGGACGACGACCCAATGCTCGGCGCGGTGATGGTGCATCTGCAAGGACAGCTTGGCGCCCGGCTTCACCATGATGTGCTTGACCTGAACCCGGGTTCCGTTGTGCAGGGCCCGGTAGGTCCCCCAGGGGCGGTGCACGGTCGCGAGCGCCTCGGCTTCCTCGCGCCGCTCGGCGAGCAGGCGGGCGACCAGATTTTTCACTTCCTGGGTGCGATTGCGCGGCGCCACCATCACCGCATCGTCGGTGGCGACGACGACCAGATCCTCGACCCCGATCGCCGCGACCAGCCCCTTTTCCGAGCGCAAATAGCAGTTCCTCGTCGCCTCGGCGACGACATTGCCGAGAAGCGCGTTGCCGCGCTCGTCCTTTGCCGCCAATTCCCACAGCGCATCCCACGAGCCCAGATCGCTCCACCCGATGGCGACCGGCACCACCGCGGCGCGCTTGGTGTGCTCCATCACCGCGTAGTCGATCGAATCGCCGGGACACGCCGTGAACGCCGCCTTGTCGAGGCGGATGAAATCGCTGTCGACACGCGCGCCGGCGAGCGCCGCTTTGCAGGCCTTGAGCATGTCGGGGCGCAGGCGCCCGAGCTCGGCGAGATAAAGCGCCACCGGAAAGAGAAAAATGCCGCTGTTCCAGAAATGGTCGCGGGAGGCGAGGTAGCGCTCCGCGGTCGTCGCATCCGGCTTTTCGACAAAGCCTTTGACCGCGAAGATGCCTTCGCACCCCGCGAGCGGTTCACCCTTGGCGATGTAGCCATAGCCGGTCTCGGCGCGCTCGGGGGCGATGCCAAAGGTGACGAGCTGCCCGGCGCGCGCGGCCGCCGCGGCGCTCCCAGTGGCACGGTGAAACGCGCCGAGATCGCCGATCACGTGGTCGGATGGCATCACCAGCATCAAGGCGTCGGGTTCGCTCTTGGCAAGCCGCAACGCCGCGACGCAGGCGGCAGGCGCCGTGTTGCGGCCGACCGGCTCGAGCATCAGTGCGTCGGCCACCACGCCGATCGCGCGCAGCTGCTCGGCGATGATGAAGCGGTGTTCCTCATTGGCGATGATAATGGGCACCGCAAAGCCATCCCCACCCCCGGCGCCGTTTGCGACCCGCAACACCGTCTCCTGCAGCAGGCTGCGCTCGCCGGTGAGCGCCAAGAGTTGCTTCGGATAGAGCGCGCGCGACATCGGCCACAGGCGCGTCCCCGTGCCGCCCGACAGGATCACCGGATGAATCATGCCGTCCCCTACCGACCCTTCGCGTCATTCCCGCGCACGCGGGAATCCACGGCCGCGAGATACCGTCACCTTCGCTGGGCCCCGCTTTCGCGGGAGTGACGACGCTTATAAACCAACTTTCTTCGCGGATCGTTAAGCGTTGCCGCGCGCCTCGCGCCAGAGGCCGAGCTTTTCCTGGACCACCCGGTCGGAGAAGCTGAACAGCACCGCTTCGCTCGTCGTGTGGTGGGTATGCTTCATCCAGCTCGGCACGACGAAGATGTCATGCGGCTCCCAGGCAAAGACCGTGTCGCCGATCCGGGTTTCGCCCGTGCCCTCGACCGCGACGAACACCGTCCCGTCGGTCGAGCGGTAGGGCTGACTGGTGAAGCCTTGCGGCAGCAGCTGAACAAAGGTGGCGATCGTCGGCATCGCGAACTCGCCGCTCGCCGGGTTCACATAGCGCAGTTTATGGCCGTGATAGGGGTCCGCCGCGCCGTTGCGCCGCAGCGCATCGAGCGCCTCGCGGGTGCGCGCATAGGGATAATTGAAGACGGGCGAAGTTTTGACCTCGGGCTTCCAATCAACAGGCAGGAGGTTGTGGCCAAAGCGGGCAAAGCTATCACCTTGCGGCCGGCTCTCGGGCTGCACGTCGTCCGGATAGCCTTCGGCGAAGCTCGCACCCAGCAGCTTGACGATCTGGATGTCGAGCCCGTCAAGCCAGACCATCGGCGCATCCGTCTCGTTGCCATGATCGTGCCAGGTCCAGGACGGGGTGATGACGAAATCTCCGGGCTCCATCGCGGTGCGTTCGCCATCGACCGCGGTGTAGGCGCCGTGCCCCTCGATGATGAAGCGCAGCGCCGATTGGCTGTGGCGGTGCGCCGGAGCGATCTCGCCCGGCATGATCAATTGCAGCCCGGCGAAGAGGGAGCCGGTGACCCCGGCCTCGCCCTGGAGCCCCGGGTTCATCAGCATCAAGACGCGGCGCGTCGCCTCCTGCGCGGTGATGAGACCGCCCGATTCCAGCAGATGCGGCCGCACGTCGCGGTAACGCCAGATCGCCGGCACGCACGACGGCACCGGCTCGGGCGTCACCATGCGGTGGAGGTTTTCCCACAGCGGCGCCAGATTCGCGGGCGCGATCCGCTCGTAGAACGCCTGCCGCTCTGGCGTGCGGGCTGGAATTGCCATGGCCGATCCCTCCTACACGAATGCCTGCTGGCGCCGGTCGGCGAGCCGGCGCCGATCGCCGAGGACGAAGCCGATCCGCTTGAGATCGCCGATCAGCTTGGCCGACTGCGGTTCGCTCAGGGGCACCATCGGCGGCCGCACCGATGCCCAATCGGGATCGTAGTGAAAATGCGCGACGATCCGCTTCAGCGCCGGGACCATCGGATGGGCCTGGATCGTCTTGCGCACGAGGGTGATCTCGGCCTGCAACCGATCGGCCTCAGGCGTGCGCCAATTCTCATAGACCTTGCGGATCCCCGGCACGTTGACATTGCCGGTCGCGGTGATGCAGCCGACCGCGCCGTTGCGCAACCCGTCGAGCAGAAACACCTCGGAGCCGGGAAACACGGCAAAGCCGGGGAAGCGCTCGAGCAGCGCCGCGGTATTGTTCCAGTCGCCCGAGCTGTCCTTGAGGCCGACCACGGTGTCGGGATAGGCCTTGATCAGCCGCCCGACCAGATCGAGCGAGAAGCCAATGACCGCCATCGGCGGGATGTGATAGAGGAATAGCCGCAGCGCGTGCGAGCCGACCTTGTCGATCACCCCCGAGATGAAGGCAAAGATCCCGTCGTCGCTCATCCCCTTGTAGTAAAATGGCGGCAGCATCAAAACGCCGCCAACGCCATGGCTGACGGCGTGGCGCATGAGGGTCGCCGCCTCGGTCATCGAGCACGCGCCGGCGCCCGGCATCAGCTTTGCCGCGGGGATGCCGGCGGCGAGGAGCCGCTCGAGCAGCTCCATTCTTTCGCCGGCCGACATCGAGTTGGCTTCGCTGGTCGTGCCGAAGATTGCCAGGCCATCGGCGCCCTGGTCCAAGAGCCAGCGGCAGAATGCGACAAACCGGCCCGAATCGGGCGCCCCCGACACGGCGAACGGGGTCAGGACCGGGACCAGCACCCCGGCGAAAGGCTGCGAGGCCATCGACAAGCTCCTATCGCGAAAAAACCGCCGCAGATGGCGAAAATAAGCGCCCGCAGGTACGTCGCGTCAAGGAACTCGAAATATTACTGGGTAGGCCCGCGACAACGCAGGTCAGCCCACCCCTCACCCCGCGAGCGGGGAGAGGGGCTAGCTCGACGCCCTCACACCGTTTGCAGGATTTTTTCCTTGGTGATGTCGGGCGCCATGATCTGGTGCCAGTCGGCCTCGCGCGCCAGCACCTCTTCGCCGGCGCGGATGTGATAGTAGCTGGTGCCGGTGCCGGCCGGGTTGCCGCCGTCGTTCACGGCCATGACCGCCTGGCGCAACATGCGGCGGGCCTGGCCGATCGCCTTGTCGGCCGGACCGAGATGCTCTTTCGAGCGGTCGACGATCCGCCCCATCGTCTCCTGCAATGCGCGGTCCTGCTGGTTGATGCCGTCGATCCCGGTATAGCTCTCGGTGCGCTGAACTTCGCGGTTGAGCCCGTAATTGTTCGAGCGGTTCTGCTTTGAGCGGAAGGTCTTCTGGTCGACGAAATCGGGGCCGTTGCCGATGCCGCGCTCGCGCCGGTCCTCCTCGGTCAACGGTGCCTCGGTCGTCGAATACATCCAGTTGTAGACCATGCAGTTCTCGTCATCCATCGGGACCCAGATATGGCCGGCGTCGCACGGGATCCCCGAGTCTGATCGCGACGGGCGGATCTGGTGGAACGGCATGACGAAATGATAGGTGCGGATGTGCACGTCCGCATCGCCCAAGGGCCGGATGCCGGCATAGAGATAGCCGTAATCGGTGACGTCGACGACGAGGTTGGGCGCCTTGCCGCGGACAAAGGGCGACGACGGCTTGATCCCGCCGCGCGTCGAATTGTCGGTGAGGAGGCGGTGGAGGATCGGCGCATGCGAAGTGTCGATGCCGCCTTCCAGGGCCTGCAGCCAGTTGCACTCCTCGATGACCTTCGAGACATGGCGGCGCGCCTCTGGCACCTGGGTCCAGGCGAATTTGGGCGGCGCCGGCATATGTTCGGGCGGGCCCAGATAGGCCCAGACGATCCCGCCCAGTTCGACCGTCGGGTAGGCGGTGAGGTGGATGTGCTGCTTGAACTGGTGCTCCGGCGGCTCGTTCAGCTGATCGAGGCAATTCCCCTCAACGTCGAATTTCCAGCCGTGGTAGACGCACCGCAGCCCGCATTCCTCGTTGCGCCCGAAATAGAGCGAGACGCGGCGGTGCGGACAGAACTCGTCGACGAGGCCGATGCGCCCGTCGCTGTCGCGAAACGCGACGAGGTCCTCGCCCATCAGCTTAACGCGCACCGGCGGGGAATCCGGCTCGGCGATCTCTCTCGCCAGGCACGCCGGGATCCAATAGCGCCGCATCGCATTACCCATCGGGGTCCCCGCGCCGATGCGGGTGATCAGCTCGTTTTCTTTCGGTGGCAGCATAACTCGGCTCCTCACTCTATCGTTGCGGCCGGCCCCGAGCGCCGGTCGGGGGCCGTATCTGGCAAGAATACCTTATCTCGGCGCGATTGGGAGTGAGTTTTGGAGGGGGCGGCCCCGCTCACTCGTCGACCGGGCCGCACCAGCCGGGCAGGTAGTCGGCCTCGCGGCTGCGGGCAAGGCGCAGCGCCTCCTCGAGGGCCTGGTCGAAATGGCTCTCGACGGGCTTCCTGCCGATCCGCCGACGCAGGAAATCGGCCCACAGAAACTCGCTGAACGGGGTCGTGTCCTTGGCGCAGCCGCCGTGGCGCCGGAGAGCCCCGGCGAGCGAGCGATAGGGATCGTCGATCAGGTCGCCGACCGATTGCGGGATCGCGTCGTACCCCCGCCGCTTTCCCTGGTCATCGAACGGGTGCATCCACCCGCGATTGTCGAGCACGACCCAGAATGTGTCCTGATCGAGCCGGCCGAGATCGGCCACCAGCGTCGTCAGCACATGCGGCACCCCCTCGTCGAAGAGGGCGCGGGCGAGATGATGGTGGTCGATCACATAAGAGCGGGATTTCGGCCCGAGCACCACCGGGATCATGTGCCGGCCAAGGAAGGCGCCGGCGCGGTCATCGCCCTTGGCGCGCCACTCCTTCCGCTTGGCGCGCACCTCCTCCATCCCGACGGTGATCTGGGTCGGATGCAACTCGTCGATCGGCACCGGCTTCAGAATCGGCTCGCGAACCATCACTGCCCCCGCAAAATCGCCCGCGCGCTCAACTCGCCCACCGGTCGCGCGGGGGTGACGGACCGAACTCGGTCAGGCGGTCGGCAGGCGGCCGCCGCGCCCGTGGGGGAGCGTGTGGAGCTTCAAGGGGACGGGGTTGCCGAGCCAGATCGCGAAGGCGCTGTGGTCCTCGACCGCGTCGAGGGTCAGCGGATGCACCAGCACGTCGAGCCCCTCCCGGTTCAGCATCAGATATGGCACAACCTCCTTGAACTGGTCGGGCTTGAAGACAATGAGCACATTGCTGATCGGGTGTGGCCCACGCGGCTCGTCGCGGAAGCCGTCGTTTTCGACGGTGAATTGCTTCTCGACGGCTGCACAGACCCGCTCGGCGACGCCGCGGGTCTTTGCGGGGTCGTAATAGATGTGCGCGTGATACCCCAGGTTCGCGACCGATTGCGCGGTTTTCTCGGTCATCGGGCAGGTCCTCCGCTTGCAAGGGGAGTGGCAGATCCGAGCGGCGATTTTCGCACAAGACGGCGGCGCTGTCTTGGGCTCAGCTGCGCCGCCTGAGCCACCCGGCACCGCGCGCGTCCCCGGTCAGGCGGCGCGGGCGTGCGCCATGCTCGCACGGACCAGATCGGCGGCCTTTTCGCCGATCATGATCGTGGCGGCGTTGGTGTTGCCCGAGATTACGGTCGGCATGACCGAGGCGTCGGCGACGCGCAGCCCGTCCACCCCGCGCACCCGGAGTTCGGGATCGACCACCGCCATTGCATCGACCCCCATCTTGCAGGTGCTGGTCGGGTGGTAGACCGTGCCGCCGCGCCGGCGGGCGTAATCCAACAGTTCGTCGTCCGTTTGCACCTCGGCGCCGGGGAGGAATTCCGACGCGACAAAGCGCGCCAGATGCGGGTTGGCGAGAATCCGGCGACACAGCTTCAGCCCGGCAACGATGGTTTGCTGGTCGGTTTCGGCGGTCAGGTAATTGGGCGACATCGCCGGCGGGTCGGCCGGGTTGGCGCTCTTCAGCGTGATCTGGCCGCGGCTGTCCGGGCGCAGCTGATAGGCGATCATCGTGAACCCCGACCACGGGTGGAGACCGTCCTGCGGGCGTTCGGCGCTGAACGGCGAGATCGAGCATTTGATGTCGGGCGAGGCGAGCTCCGGGCGGGTGCGCGCGAAGAGCGCGGCCGGCGAACTGATCATCGCCAGCGGCCCCTTGTGGAACATGTAGTATTCGAGGCCGGCCTTGAGTTTCCTTGTGTTGCTCAGCATGACGTCGTTGACGGTCACCGGGAGCCGGCATTTCAATTTGATCGCCGCCGAATAATGGTCCTGCAGGCTTTGTCCGACCCCGGGCAAGGCCTGCACCACCGGGATCCCCAGCCCCGCCAGATGCGCCTCGGGCCCGATGCCGGACAGCATCAGGAGTTGCGGCGAATTGATCGCGCCACCGCACACGATGATCTCGCGCGCGGCGCGGGCGGTTCCTTTTTCCCCGCCGCGACGGAAGGCGACGCCGACGGCACGGCGGCCCTCGAACAGGATTTTTTCGGTCAGCGCCTCGGTGACGACGTGCAGGTTGGGGCGCCGCAGCGCCGGGCGCAGATAGCCGACCGCGGTCGAGCAGCGCCGGCCGTTGCGCGTCGTCGTCTGGTGATAGCCGACGCCGTCCTGGCTCGCTCCGTTGAAATCGTCGTTGCGCGCAAACCCCAATTCGAGCGCGCCGGCGATGAACGCTTCGGCGATCGGGTGGCGCTCGACATCGGAAACGGCGAGCGGGCCGCCGGCGCCGTGGAATTCGTCGGCGCCGCGGGTCTGGTCTTCGGAGCGCCGGAAATAGGGGAGCACGTCCGCCGACGACCAGCCATTGTTGCCGAGCTGGCGCCAATGGTCGAAGTCCTCGGCCTGGCCACGGATATAGACCATGCCGTTGATCGAGGATGAGCCGCCGAGCACCTTGCCGCGCGGCCAGAACACCCGGCGGTCGGCGGCGCCGGGGTCGGGCTCAGTCTCGTAGCACCAGTTGACGCTCGGGTCGGCGAAGGTCTTGCCAAAGCCCAACGGGATGTGGATCCAGCGATTCTTGTCGTCGCCCCCGGCCTCGAGCAAGACCACCCGGGTCGCCGGATCCTCGCTCAGCCGCGCGGCCACCGCGCAGCCGGCGGAACCCGCCCCGATCACGATGAAATCAGTTTGGATCGTCGGCTGTTCCATGGCCATGTCATTTCCTCCCGTTGCGCCGGCATATCATAACCGCCGCCGCTGGCATGGCGAGAGACCGTGAATCGATGAAGGCTACACATGCCGAAACCCGGCGCCGCCCGCACCCCGGTTTCGCCAGAAACTGGCTGGCCTCGCTCGCGGTCTACCGGCAGCCGCGGTTGATCGCGGTCCTCTTGATGGGGTTTTCTAGCGGCCTGCCGCTCGTCTTGACCTTTGGGACGCTGTCGTACTGGCTTGCCGAAATCGGCGTGTCGTTGACGACAATCGGCCTGTTCGGCCTGGTGCGCACCTCCTACAGCCTGAAATTCCTGTGGTCGCCCTTGATCGACCGGCTGCCGATCCCGCTGTTGACGGCCCGGCTGGGGCGGCGCCGCAGCTGGGCGCTGGCGATCCAGCTGCTGCTCGCCGCGGCGATCCTCGCCCTCGGCATGACCGATCCCCGCGTCGATCCTGCCCTGACTGCGCTCGCCGCGGTCATCGTCGCCTTCCTGTCGGCGAGCCAGGACATCGTCATCGACGCCTACCGCATCGAACTCCTGCGTCCCGACGAGCAGGGCGCAGGCGCCGCTGCGACCCAATGGGGCTACCGCTTCGGAATGCTCGCCTCGGGCGCCGGTGCGCTCTATGCGGCGAGCTTTGGCGGCTGGCGCTTCGCCTATGCGCTAATGGCCGCGCTGATGGGGGTCGGTATGGTGACGGTGTGGCTGACTCCCGAGCCGGATGGCGCGCCCCCGCCCGAGGCGCTGCCCGGCCCCGCCGCCCCTGCGCGCGCCCGGGAGTGGCTCGGCCGCGCCGTCGTCGCACCATTTCTCGACCTGTTCGCGCGCAACGGGGCCGCTCAGCTGATCGCGATCGGCGTCTTCATCGTCCTTTACAAGTTCGGCGACGCGCTGGCCGGCTCGATGGCGAACCCGCTTTATGTCGCGCTCGGCTTTACCAAGATCGAAGTGGCCACGATCTCAAAGCTCTACGGGGTGATCGCAACCCTCCTCGGGGTAGCGCTCGGCGGCGTTTTCGTGGCGCGGATCGGGATCTTCCGCGCGCTCCTCATCTGCGGCGCGCTGCAGGCGCTGTCGAACCTGACGTACGCCGTCCAGGTTTGGGCCGGCCACGATCTCCTGATGCTGACGCTGACGATCGCCGCCGAGAACGTAACCGGCGGGATGGCCTCGGCCGCCTTCGTCGCCTACCTCTCGCTCTTGTGCAGCCGCGAGTTTACGGCGACCCAGTACGCGCTCCTGTCCTCGCTCGCGACGGTCGGGCTCAACGTGCTCGCCGCCTCGGGCGGGGCACTCGCCGAGGCGCTCGGCTGGATCCCGTTTTTCGTGCTGAGCACTTTTCTGTGCGTGCCGAGCCTGCTTCTTTTGTGGTGGATCATGCGCCGCGCCGGGACCGCTCAGCCATAGGCGAAGATCCCGCTGCGGTGCCGTTTGAGCCAGGCGCGCGCCGTCGCGCTATCGGGAACGAGGGTGCGCACCAGCCGCCAGAAGCGCGGCCCGTGGTTCATCTCGGCGAGGTGGGCCACCTCGTGGGCGACGACATAATCAATGACCGCCTCGGGCATCAGCACGAGACGCCAGCTGAACGAGAGCGCGCCCTGCGCCGAACAGCTGCCCCAGCGGCTCGTGGTCTCGCGCACCCCGACCCGCGCGACCTTCCGGCCGATCCGCGCGGCAAAGAGGCGGGCACGCCGGCTGAGTTCGGTGCGGGCGAGACCCACCAGATGGTCCCTCACGCGGCGCGCGAGATGGACAGGGTCGCCGCGGACGCGGATCTCGCCACCCTGGATTGCGACCGGCGGCGCGGCCGGGTCGGTTTCCCGGGCGATGCGGTGCGGCAGCCCGAATACCGGCACGATCGCCCCTAGCGCGAACGGCACCGGGGTCGGCAGGGTCTCGAGGCGGGCCGCGATCCAGCCGCGCTGGGCGGCAAGGAACTTGAGGCCATGCTCGGCCGCGACGCCAGTGGGCAGCACCAGCTCGACCTGGCGCGAGGCCGCATCGACGCGCAGCAACAGGCGCCGCGCCCGCGGGTTGACCCGAATCGATAAGGGCGCGCCGAGATCGAGAGCGGTCGCGCGCCGCTCAACCTCGGCGGCCAACGCGGCAGATCCCGTGCCGAAGTGAGGCAGCTTCACGTAAAGATCCTCCGGCCTATCGCGCTCCGTCACAAAAGCTTCCGGCTTCGGTTGCTATTTGGCAAGGTTCCGGCCGGACGTCGGATCGCTCCGTACCGACGGCCATAGCTTGGAGGGTGCCGCATGAAACCGACAATCCTGGCCGCCGCTTTGACCGGTGCAATGATCACGTTGCTGGCCCCCGCCGCGGCAGAGCCGATCGAATTACAATGGTGGCACGCGATGACCGCGGTAAATGGCGAGCGGGTCAACAAGATCGCCGCCGATTTCAATGCCTCACAGACTGAATACAAGGTGGTACCGGTGTTCAAGGGCTCCTATGCCGAGACGATGACCGCGGCGATCGCCGCCTATCGCGCCGGCGACCCGCCCGACATCGTGCAGGTGTTCGAGGTCGGCACGGCGACGATGATGGCGGCCAAAGGCGCGGTGAAGCCGGTCTATCAGCTGATGGCGGATGCCGGCGAAAAGTTCGATCCCAACGCCTACCTGCCGGCGGTCACCGGCTATTTCAGCACCGCCGACGGCAAGATGCTGTCCTATCCGTTCAACAGTTCGACCCCGGTCGTCTATTGGAACAAGGATGCATTCAAAAAGGCCGGGCTCGACCCCGACAAGCCGCCCAAAACCTGGCCCGAAACCTTCGAGACGGCGAAAAAGCTGCGCGCCGGAGGGCTGCCCTGCGGCTTCACCGCGGCCTGGGTCAGCTGGACCCAGATCGAGAATTTCAGCGCCTGGCACAATCTCCCGCTGGCGACCAAGGCGAATGGGCTGGAAGGCCCCGATGCGGTGCTCGACTTCAACAACCCGACCGTCATCCGCCACATCGCCAATCTCGCGGCCGCGCAGAAGGACAAGAGCTTCGATTACGGCGGGCGAGAGAGCACGCCCGAGCCCAAGTTCATTTCCGGCGAATGCGGGATGATCCAGACCTCCTCGGCCGCTTACGGCACGTTCAAGGCCGGGGTCAAATTCCCGTTCGGCGTGACCGAATTGCCCTATTATCCCGATGTTCCGGGCGCGCCGCAGAACTCGATCATCGGGGGCGCCAGCCTGTGGGTCATGGGCGGCAAGAAACCGGAGGAATACAAGGGCGTCGCCAAGTTCTTCACCTACCTGTCGAGCCCGGCGGTGCAGGAAGCCTGGCACGAGGCCACCGGCTATCTGCCGATCACCAAGGCCGCCTACCAGGCGACCAAGGCCTCCGGCTTTTATGAAAAGAACCCCGGCACCGAAATCGCGATCATCCAGATGACGGCGAAGCCGCCGACCGAGAATTCGCGGGGCCTCAGGTTCGGCAACATGGTGCAGATCCGCGACGTCATCGCCGAGGATCTCGAAAGCGCTTTCGCCGGCAAGATGGCCGCAAAGGCTGCGCTCGACGACGCGGTCCAGCGCAGCAACGCGCTGTTGCGGCAGTTCCAGAAGAACACCCAATAGCGAATGCCCGCACACCGCCCCTCGCCCTGTCCCTCTCCCCGCGGGCGGGGAGAGGGAACGCGGCTGCCGCGCTGCGCATCCGGCCCCTCGCCCCGCTTTGGCGGGGAGAGGGAGGGGCCCATCGCGGCGCGATGGGAGGGTGAGGGGCTTTACCGCTCCCGGCGCTGAGCGATCACGAGATGGAACGGCGCGTCATCTTCCCCGGCTGGGTGTGTCCCGCGCTGCTGCTCACCCCGCAGCTTGGCGTCACGATCGTGTTCTTCTTCTGGCCAGCGGGGCAGGCGGTCCTGCAATCGGTGCGCGGCGGCGACGCCTTCGGCCTGGCGACCCGCTTTGTCGGCACCGACAACTTCACCGCGCTCTTTGCCGACCCGGACTACCTCGCCTCCTTCGCGGTCACCGCGATTTTCAGCGCTGCCGTGGCGCTGTTGGCGCTGGCGCCGGGGCTCTTGCTGGCGGTCATGGCCGACCGGGTGGTGAAGGGCGCCGCCTTTTATAAGACCGTGCTTCTCTTGCCCTATGCGATTGCGCCGGCGATCGCCGGCGTCCTGTGGATGTTTTTGTTCAACCCGTCGATCGGCGTCCTCGCCGCGGGGTTGCGCGCCCTCGGCGTCGACTGGAATTATCTGC
>DASYZD010000236.1:0-1803 GCA_035946655.1 Allostellaceae bacterium
CCGCGGCTGGGCCGGCCGTCAAGCCATGACAGCGAGGCCGCGGCGGTGCCGGGAGCGGTGCCCGAGGCGGTCACTGCACGGCTCGCCCGGCTCGTCCTGCCACGCGCGAAGCCCGGGGTCCCGGGACGGCGCGCCGTCGAAGAGTTGCAGCCCGGGCTCGACCTCGTGCCTGATGCCGAGCCGCTCCTGCCGCCGCTCAGTCCCCTGACCAAGCCGCCGGCGACAAGATCGGCTGCGGTCGACGAGGACGCGCTGGCGAAAAACGCCCGGATGCTCGAAGCGGTCCTTGAGGATTACGGCGTGCGCGGCCAGATCGTTCAGGTCCGCCCCGGCCCGGTCGTCACCCTGTACGAATTGGAACCGGCCCCCGGGATCAAAGCGTCGCGCGTCATTGGTCTCGCCGACGACATCGCCCGCTCGATGAGTGCGATCTCGGTGCGGGTCGCGGTCGTCCCCGGCCGCACCGTCATCGGCATCGAGCTCCCCAACCTCAAGGCCGAAACGGTCTATCTGCGCGAGCTCCTCGATTCGCCGGCCTATGAAAAACATGCCGGGCGGCTGGTTCTCGGCCTCGGCAAGGATATTGGCGGCGAACCCGTGATCGCCGACCTCGCGCGCATGCCGCATCTTCTCATTGCCGGCACCACGGGCTCCGGAAAGTCGGTCGGCATCAACACGATGATCCTGTCGATCCTCTACCGGATGCCGCCGGAGCGCTGCAAATTCATCATGGTCGACCCGAAGATGCTGGAATTGTCGGTCTACGACGGCATCCCGCATCTCCTGGCGCCGGTCGTCACCGACCCTAAAAAGGCGGTGCTCGCGCTGAAATGGACCGTGCGCGAGATGGAAACCCGCTATCAGAAGATGTCGAAGCTGGGCGTGCGCAATATCGAGGGGTTCAACACGAGGCTGCGCGAAGCTGCTGCCCGCGGCGAGAGCCTCATTCGCAAGGTGCAGACCGGGTTCGACCCGGAATCCGGCCAGCCGGTGTTCGAGGAGCAGCCGTTCGACGCCACCGAACTGCCGATGATCATCGTCGTCGTCGACGAGATGGCCGATCTGATGATGGTCGCCGGGAAGGAAATCGAGGCGGCGATCCAGCGCCTGGCGCAGATGGCGCGAGCCGCCGGCATCCACATCATCATGGCAACGCAACGCCCCTCGGTCGATGTCATCACCGGCACTATCAAGGCCAATTTCCCGACCCGGATCAGCTTTCAGGTGACCTCCAAGATCGACAGCCGCACTATCTTGGGGGAAGGCGGCGCCGAACAGTTGTTGGGGCGCGGCGACATGCTCTACATGGCGGGCGGCGGGCGCGTCACGCGGGTGCACGGCCCGTTTGTCTCCGACGAAGAGGTCGAGCGCGTCGTCTCCTATCTCAAATCCCGGGCCGAGCCCGACTACATCGACGAGATCACCGAAGACGACGACGGTCCCGCTGATCCATTCGGCGGGGATGACGAAGAGGGCGGCGACAGCCTCTACAATCAGGCCGTCGCCCTGATTTGCCGCGAACGCAAGGCCTCGACCAGCTTTGTTCAGCGCCACCTGCAGATCGGCTACAACCGCGCCGCGCGCCTGATCGAGCGGATGGAAGCCGACGGTGTCGTCAGCCCGGCCAACCACGTCGGCAAGCGCGAGGTGCTGGCCCGCGGCATGGATTGAGCCGCCCGTCCCGACGCTCGCCGAACGACCCCTAGTGGTCCAAATCTGACACTTGGTATCCACCCCCCGCCCCGCGAACTGGATCGACCCTCCGGCGAGCCAGCCGCAGCGCTCCCGTATTCCCCGAGGCTG
>DASYZD010000237.1:0-3333 GCA_035946655.1 Allostellaceae bacterium
GCCCCCGCGGTGCGCGATGCGGCGCAGGGCATGGGCCTCTCGGCCTGGCAGAGGCTGCGCGATGTCGAACTGCCGTTGGCCGCGCCGGCGATCCTGGCGGGGGTGCGGGTATCGGTGACGATCGCGATCGGCACCGCGACGATCGGTTCGACGGTCGGCGCCCTGACCCTCGGCACCCCGATCTTCGACGGGCTCGCCGCCAACAAGTTGCCCTATGTCATCGAGGGCGCGGTGCCGGTCGCCCTCTTCGCGATCCTCACCGACATGATCTTCGCCCGGTTCGAACGCGCATTGCGGATCCCCAACGCCGACGCGCAAACCAACCGCTGATCGGCGCCTTCGTTAGCAGGCCGGTCCCGGCGCCGCACGCGGCGTTCCCGGCCGGGCCGGGCTTGGCGCTCAGTGCTGGTGGATCAACACGATGCCGGCGCCGATCAGCGCCAGGCCGGCGAGTTGCGGCCAGCCAAACGGCTCGTTCCACAACAGATGTGCGATGATCGCGACCGCGGCATAGCTCGCCGCGACCGAGGGAAACGCCACCGATACCGGGATTTTCTTGAGCGCCACGATGTAACAGAGCGCGGCGACGACGTAGATCGCCAGGCCGGCGATCGTTAAGGGATTGATGAACTGGGCCGCGCCGGCGGGCGCGGCGAGCGCGCCCGATTTCAGTGCGATCTGCCCGACGACGCCCAAGAGGATGGCGCCGGCGAGGCTGACATAATAGAGCGCCACCGCCGCCCTTCCCTCACACCCGAACGTGCGCCTGGATCGAGGGACGGCCGGTCTGCGGCCCCGGGTCCGACCGCGTCGGCGCGGCGCGGATCACCGATTTGACCACCGATTGCGGCTTCCGGTTGGCGGTCAGGTAAAGCCTGCCGAGGTATTCCCCGACGATGCCGAGGATGAGGAGCTGCACTCCGGACAACAACAGGACCGCCGCCATCAGCGAGGCCCAGCCGGCCGGCGGATCGAAGAACAAGGCCTCGGTCAGCACAACGATGCTGCCGATCGTACCCATGAGGCTCAGCGCGAAACCGGTCAAGGTGCTGAGCCGCAGCGGCATCACCGAGAAATTGATGAACATGCTGAGCCACAGCCGCAACAGCCGGCGCATCGTATAGTTGCTGCGGCCGACCGCGCGTGGCAGATGGCGGACCAAGAGGCGGTCGATGTCCTGGGTGACCTGCAGGATGAGGCCATCGACGTAGGGAAACGGCCCGTCATACCGGGTAATCTCGGCCGCGACAAAGGCGCTCATACAGCGGAAGCTCGACAGGTAGAAGCCGGCCGGCTTGTCGAGCACGAACCCGGCCACCCAGTTGCTGAACCGGCTGCCGAGGTTGCGCCAGCGCGCGTGCTGCTTCTCGTCGTAATGGGTATAGATGACCTCATGCCCGCTCTGCTGAGCAAAGGCGAGGAGCCGCTTGACCTCCTCGGGCGGGTTCTGCAAATCGTCATCCATCGTGATGACATGGGCGCCCCTGGCGTGGCGCAGCCCGGCCATCACCGCGTTGTGCTCGCCAAAATTGCGCGACAGATCTACGAGCGTCATCGGCACCCGCGCCCGCTCGACGAGGTCGCGGCAGACCGCGAGGCTGTCATCGCGGCTGCCGTCATTGACCAGGACGATCTCGTGCCCGCCCTCGATCGTCAGCTCTTCGAGGGCGGCAACGAGCTCGCCGATGCTCGTGGCCGCATTATAGACCGGGATCACGATCGTCAGCACCAATTGCGACCGAGGCGGCGCGGTGTCAGACATCCCCACCCCCTTCCAGCGCCCGCTTTGTGGCGACCGCGATCAGCGAGCCGCCACAGGGAAACCGCATGCCGCGGCGCAACAGCGCGCGCTCGAACCCGGTCGCGGCACGGCACAACGCCTCAATGGGGGCCGGATACAGCCGCACGTCGCTGGTGGCGCGTTTTCCCCGGGGCACCAGCTTGCGGGTCAACACCATGATTGGGAACAGCACGATATTCCAATAACTGGCAAAAACGAGCCGGAACCCCGCCGCATCGAGGAGCCGCGCGATCCGGCGCCTTGTATAACGCCGGACATTGTAAACCGCCGCATCATGCCACGACAGCATCCAGCGATAAGCCGGCAGGTTGAGAACCAGCACGCCGCCATCCACCAGACAGCGGTGAAACTGCACCAGCGCCGCGCGCTCATCGACACCCTGATGGCACAGCACATCGGCGCTGAAGATCGCACCCAGCGCGCCGTCGGCAAACGGCAGCGCGTTGACCGACCCGGCGCAGACCGGGCACCCGCTTTTCGCCGCCGCCCGGGCGCAGGCGGTGCTGTCGGCATCGATGCCGATGATGCTGCGGTCGGGATAATCTGCCGCCAGCCGGGCCAAGAGGCCGCCCGTACCGCATCCCGCATCGAGCAGCGGCCGCCGGGCGGCTGCCGATCCGCCGATCGCCCGATAGAGCAGCAGCAGGTTCGCGTGGGTTGCGCCGAACCACCACATCTTTCCCTCGGTTCGGTCGAGCTTGTCGTATTCGGCGCGGTCCAGGCGAGCTCTCCGGGGTGCGTGCTCAGCGGGCTAATGCGAGATCAGAACGTGATGCGCCGCTGCTCTATTCCGGCCAGATTTCGGCCAATGCCAAGGCTCACGGATAGGCGGAAACCGGCGGGCGGGGCTGGGTGGCGTGCGCAAGCGGGAGCTTGGCAACCCGCTGATCGGCGAGGATGGCGCGCCGATCGAGTACCACCGACAAGAGTGCCCCCATCCGCTCGACGCGATAGATCTCGCGGCCCGGCAGCGCCAGGTCGCAATTGTCCTTGGTAAAGGCGATGAAGAAATCGGCCTGGTCGCGCCGGTGCATGAAGCGAAAATTGCTGGGGAAATAATATGCGGCGGAAATCGGCGGCCCGCAGACCGCGACGGTAAAGTGGTGCTCCGCGAAATTAACGCCGTACTCGGTTTGCAGATAAGATTCGAGGCCGCGGACCGCCTCGGCATAGGAATTAGCCCAGTAATCGATCTTGAACTTGCGCTGCGCGCCTTCGACTCCCCCGACGAATGCGTTGTAATAGACGTATTGATCGGGGTGCAGCAGCACCATCGTCGTCACATGCGCCACGCCATAAATACCGAGCGCGGCGTAGATAGCCTGCCGATACGGCACTTCGGACAGCCAGGCCACCGCGCGATCCATGGTCACCGCGGCGGCAACGGCGATCGGCGGCAACACAAAAATGAAATGGCGCATGCCGTCGAACAGGACCGCCTTGATCAGGATCGCATAGGCTATCGGGAAGACGATCGTAAACCCCAACAGGAAGAAGCCGAGCACGACCTCGCGCCGCCCGAGGCGCTGCCG
>DASYZD010000238.1:0-3294 GCA_035946655.1 Allostellaceae bacterium
GTCTCGAAGGACGCATCGCAGCACGTCCGACCCGCTAGCGCACCAGCTCGATCTTGGGGCGCGCGCGGCGCTGTCCGCCGAGATGCTCGCCAGCGAGGATCTCGGCGATCTGCACCGCGTTCAATGCGGCGCCCTTGCGCAGATTGTCCGAGACGATCCACAAATTGAGCCCGTTCGGCACGGTCGGGTCGCGGCGGATGCGGCTGACATAAACCGCGTCGTCGCCGGCGGCCTCGGTAGGGGTCACATAGCCCCCATCGGCGCGGTGATCGAGGACGATCACCCCGGGCGCACTCTGCAGTGCCGCGCGCGCCTGCGCTTCGGTAATCGGGCGGGCAAATTCGACGTTGACCGCCTCGGCATGGCCGATAAACACCGGCACGCGCACACAGGTTGCGGTGACGGCAATATCGGGATCGAGGATCTTCTTGGTCTCGACCACCATCTTCCACTCTTCCTTGGTCGACCCGTCATCCATGAAGACGTCGATATGGGGGATGACATTGAAGGCGATCTGCTTGGTCAGGTGCTCGGGCTTCACCGGATCGGCGACGTAGATCGCGCGGGTCTGGCTGAACAATTCGTCCATCGCCGCGCGGCCGGCGCCCGATACCGACTGATAGGTCGAGACGACGATGCGCTTCACTCGCGCCAGATCGTGCAGCGGCTTCAGCGCCACAACCAGCTGGATCGTCGAGCAATTGGGGTTGGCGATGATCCCGCGCTTTTGATAGTGCGCGATCGCTTCGGGATTGACTTCCGGCACGACCAGCGGCACGTCGGGCTCCATGCGGAAGCACGAGGTGTTGTCGATGACGACCGCTCCGGCCTTGGTCGCGCGCGGCGCGAAGGCGGCCGACACCTTGGCCCCGGGCGACGACAGCACGATGTCGATGCCCTTGAAGTTGAAGGTGTCGAGCGCCTGGACGCGGAGGATGTCGTCCTCGCCAAACGAGACCTCGCGGCCGACCGAACTGGACGAGGCGAGCGCGACGACGTTATCGGCGGGAAAATCGCGCTCGGCGAGGATGGTCAGGAACTCGCGCCCGACATTGCCGGTCGCGCCGACCACCGCTAGGTTGAAGCCCATCTATGAACTCCCCACGGAGTTGGAGCCGGGTTGGGAACAAGGCTGGCTGCTGACTTACGATGCCGTCCGGCGCAATACAAGCGGCCGGTCGCTGCCGGGCCGGCTTTATCCCGATCGACGGGGGAATTCGGGCGCAGGAGGCCATCATGGCGACAGTTCCGCTGATCGACGAGGAGAGTGCGAGCGCCGAGGTTCGCGCCGTCTTCGACGACATTCGCAGGGCCCGCAAGACCGACTTCATCAACAATTTCTGGCGGGCGCTGGCCAACCATCCGCCGACCTTGCGGCGCATCTGGCAGGGGTTGAAGGAGGTGATGGCGCCGGGCGCGCTCGATCCCTTGACCAAGGAAATGATCTATCTCGCGGTCAGCATCAGCAATGGCTGCCAATATTGCACCGCCTCGCACGGCGCTGCCGCCAAGCGCCTCGGCATGACCCCCGAGATGCTCGGCGAACTCGTCGCCGTCGTCGGGATGGCCAACCAGACAAACCGGCTGGCCGACGGGTATCGGGTGCCCGTCGACGAGCGGTTCGAAAATCTGTTCTGACGGCGGGACACACAGCCGACTGCTCGGTCGCATTCCCGGTCTAGGCTAGGCGACGACCGCGATCATCTCGATCTCGACCATCGCCTCGGGCTGGGCGAGGCGGCTGATCTGGATCGTCGTGCTGGTCGGGCTGGCGACCCCGAAATAACGCATCCGGATGTCGGAGCACTGCGAGAACGCCTGGTAATCGGTGACGTAGGTGTTGCTCTTGACGACGTCGGCCCAGCTCGCGCCGGCGGCTTTCAGGCAGGCCTCGAGGTTCTTGAAGGTCTGCTCCATCTGCGCCCGCATGTCGCCCGGGCCGACGATGTTGCCCGCGAGATCGCGGGCCAGCTGCCCGGCAATGTAGATCGTCTTGCCCGGCCCGTTGACCGTGACGACGTGCGAATAGGCCGGTTTCCCCTGCTGCATCCGGACGTTTACCCCCGGCGGCTGCCGGCGTTCGATCTCCAAGGCCATGATGCGCTCCCTCGCTAGGTTTTCCTTCGCCGATGCCCTAGCATCGCGGTCGGCAAAAGCCAAGCGGGAGGAGAGCATTGTGGCGACCAGCGCAATAGCTCGTCATTACGGCAGCGCCGGCATCGCCGAACGGGTCATGGCGGGGCTGCGCGCCGCCAACGGCCCCGACGCGCCGGTCACCCCGGAAGCGCTGGCGCCGTTCGATCATTTCCACGGCCGCGGTGTCGCCGCGACGGCCGAGCTAGTCGCGCTGCTGCGGCCGCAGCGCGGGGAGCGTATCATCGACATCGGGTCGGGGATCGGCGGCCCGGCGCGCTGGATCGCCGCGCAGTGCGGCGTTCATGTCACCGGGGTCGACCTGACCGCGGAATTCTGCGCCGCCGCCGAGGCGCTGACCGCCGCCTGCGGCATGACCGACCGGGTCACGATCATGCAAGGCAGCGCCCTCGACCTGCCCTTGCCGGACGCCGCTTTCGACCGCGCCTATTCGCAGAATGCCGTGATGAACATCGCCGACAAACTGCAGTTTTGCCGGGAAGCCTTCCGCGTGCTGCGGCCCGGCGGGGTGTTTGGCCTGGCCTGCGCGTGCGCGGTGCCCGGCGGCGGCGGCATTCATTTTCCGGTGCCGTGGGCGACGACCGCGGCGGAAAGCTTTCTTGCCACTGAGGACGAGATGCGCGCGGCGCTCATCGCCGCCGGCTTTGCGATCGTATCGTTCGAGAGCGCCGACGGCCGGCCGCAGCCCGCCCTGCCGCAGGTGCCGCCGGTGGGCGCCAGCGCGACCGCACTCGCCATCCAGTTCATCCTCGGCGAGCGCGTCCAGGAGATGGTGGCCAACATGGCGCGCAACGCCGCCGAGCGGCTGACCACGACGATCGAGGCGCTGGTTCGGAAGCCTGGGGTCAGGAAGCCGGGCTGAGGCGCCGCACCGGCGGGCGGCGCAACGCCCAGAACGCGACGACGCCGCAGACATAGGCGGCGATCGACAGGCTGAATGCGACGCGGTAGCTGCCCGACAGATCGAAGATCCATCCGGCGCCCCAAGAGCCCGCCGCGGCGCCGAGCCCGCTGCCGATCGTGATGACGCCGAGGATCGTGCCCAACTGCGAGCCGGGGAAGAGATCGGCGGTCTTCGCGGTGATCGCCGGGCCGCGCGCCCCCCAGGTCAGCCCGAAAAAGCAGGCGTGCAGCCACAAC
>DASYZD010000239.1:0-11167 GCA_035946655.1 Allostellaceae bacterium
CGCATCGGCGTCGCGGGTCGGCTGTCCGTCGCGGTCGATCGCCACCCCCTCGGGCAGGCTCTGGCCGAGCCGCGCGCGCAATTGCAGTTCGGTCGCCATGAAGGCCGAGGTTCCGATGTCGAGGACAAGGGGCCCTTCGGCGCCGGGCAGCGCGAAGGCGATCGGGTTGGTGCCGAGGACCGGCAGCGTGCCGCCGTAAGGCGCCACGCTCGCGCCGCTCGACGCGGTGTGGATCGCGACCAGATCGGCCTTTGCGATCATCTCGACGAAATAGGCGCTGCGCCCGCTCATCCAGCTGTCGGTGACGCCGATGATCGCGATGCCATGCGCCGCCGCTTTGGCGATAGTGGCGTTGGCGGCATGGTACATCGCCAGCATGCCGATAGTGTTGCCGCCGTCATAAAGCGCCGAGACCGGCGTTTCGTGGAGGATGCGCATCGGCCGGCGCGGCTCGCTAAAGCGGCGGTGCTCGGGGATGTTGAGGATCTTGGCGAGGCCGGAATACTCATACCCGCACAGCGCCGCGTCGATCACATGGTCGGCGATGATGCGGGCTTCCTCGGCGTCATAGCCGATGCCGCAGAGCGCGCTCTCGCCGAGCGCACGAGCCTCGGCAACGGTCAGGTGGACCCGATCAGACTGCATGGTTCCGGCCTCGGCCAGGTGTTTCGCGATCGAGGATAGCTGCGCCTGCCGGTTTTGCATCTCGATTTACGGCTTGCGCCCAACGAAGAGTTCGACGGTTTCGGGATCGGGAATGGCGTCGCTCGGCGCGACGCCGCTCTGGTAGGGAATGTTGAACCGCGTGAAAGCATCGATCAGGAGCCGGGCGGCGTCGGGCGGTGCCGCCCCGTCGTGAACGTAAAGCGTGATGCCCATCGCCGGCGCCTCGCCGAAGATCGTCGTCGTCTCCGGTCCGAGCGCCTCCCAGCCGGCGGTGCGCAGCACATTGGCGATCTGATTGGCATAGCTATAGGCCTCGACATCGTCGGGCACGCAGGACAGCACCACCCGATGGCTGCCGAACCCGCGCAGGTACTCGGCCATATCCGCCGCGATCGCCGGGTCGATCGTCCGGACCCGGGTTTTTTCCGCCAAGGCGCGGACTTGGCCCTCCAGATCCTTGATCTTGGCGTCCTGCGCGACGATCGCCGCAGCCGCCCGAGCGACGGTCTCGTCGGGCGTGGTGCCGGGCGTGCTATGCAAGAGCCGGCCGAGGGCATCGAGCCGCGCCGCCGCCGCACCGAGCGCGACCTCGCTGGCACCCTCGCGCCACGCCGTCGCGACGATCGCAACGGCGCCACCGATGACGAGCGCGACCAGCCAGTATGTTCGGCCGGGGCGCGAGGGTTGCCGCACCAGCGCGACGACGGCGACGAGCGCCAGCGCCGACACTGTGGCGGTCGGCAGCCACTGGAGCGCGGCCTCACCCCAAATCATCAAAGCTCCGGGGCGAGGATCACTCGTGGTCGGGCACGCCGGTTTCCAATTCGGCGAGCCAGACTGCGGCGTGCGAATCCGAGGGGGCGCGCCAATCGCCGCGCGGCGACAGGGAGCCGCCCGAAGAGATCTTGGGGCCGTTCGGCAGCGCCGAGCGCTTGAACTGAGATTGTTCGAAGAAGCGCTTGAGAAAGACCCGCAGCCAGACCTTGATCTCGGATAGGCCAAAGGCGCGCCGGGCATCGGGCGGGGTGTTGGCGGGCCATCGTCCAGCCTCGGCGTCGTGCCACGCATTCCAGGCGAGATAGGCGATCTTGGAGGGAAGAAAGCCGTAGCGCGTCGCGTAGAACAGGCTGAAATCCTGCAGCGCATAGGGGCCGACGATGCTTTCGGTCGATTGAATCACGCCGTCGGCGCCGGCCGGCACCAGCTCCGGCGAAATCTCGGTGGCGAGGATGTCGGCGAGGACATGGGCGGTCTCCGCGCTCACCGCTTCGCTCGCCGCGACAAAGCGTATCAGGTGCTGAACCAGCGTCTTGGGCACGGAAGCATTGGGGTTGTAGTGCGACATGTGATCGCCGACGCCATAGGTGCACCAGCCGAGCGCCAATTCGGAGAGGTCACCGGTGCCAACGACGAGGGCGCCGTTATGGTTCGCCAAGCGGAACAGATAGTCCGTTCGCAGCCCGGCCTGCACATTCTCGAAGGTGACATCGTAGACGCTCTCGCCCCGGGCCGAGGGGTGGCCGATATCGCCGAGCATCTGCGTGGCCGCCGGGCGGATGTCGATCTCGGCGCCAGTGACGCCGAGCGCTTTCATCAGCCGCCAGGCATTGGCCTTGGTCTCGGTGCTGGTGGCAAAACCCGGCAGGGTATAGGCCAGGACATTGCCGCGGGGGCGCAGGAGGCGGTCCATGACCCGGGCCGAAACGATCAGCGCTTGCGTCGAATCGAGCCCGCCCGACACCCCGATCACCAGCTTCTCGAGGCCGGTGGCCTTGAGCCGCTGGGCGAGGCCCTGAACCTGGATGTTGTAGGCTTCGTAGCAATTGTCGGCGAGCATCGCCGGATCGGCGGGCACGAACGGAAAGCGCTCGATCCGACGGCGCAGCTCGATCGGCCCCGTAGGCGCGGTGAACGCGAACTCGACCCGGCGGAATGGTGGCGCGGCGGCGAGCGCGGCCCGCGCGCTGTCGCCAAAGGTGTTGGTCCGCATGCGCTCCTGGCGGATGCGGCCGAGATCAACGTCGGCGATCGCGATCTCGGGCGTGGCGCTGAACCGCTCGGTCTCGGCCAATTCCTCGCCCAACTCGAAGATCCCGGCCTGCCCGTCCCACGCCAGATCGGTCGTCGATTCGCCGGCGCCGGCGGCGGAATAGGCATAAGCCGCGATGCAGCGCAACGATTGCGAGGCGCACAACAGCCGCCGCGTCTGCGCCTTGCCGATGACGATGTTGGACGCCGACAGATTGAGCAGCACCTCGGCGCCGGCCGCCGCGCCCAACCCGCTTGGCGGCTGCGGCACCCAC
This sequence comes from Allostellaceae bacterium, assembly GCA_035946655.1. Lineage (GTDB taxonomy): Bacteria > Pseudomonadota > Alphaproteobacteria > ATCC43930 > CGMCC-115725 > DATARH01. Next base: position 2,970 of record DASYZD010000239.1, read on the forward strand.
AAATCCTCGCAGATCTCGACGTGGAAGGTGAAGCCGGCCGGGCCACTGCCGGTAAACACCAGATCGATGCCGAACGGCGCCACATGCCCGGCGACCGTGATCGTGCGCCCGCGCACCCCCTCGCCCGAAGTAAAATGGCGCCGCTCATAGAACTCGCGATAACTCGGCAGGAACACTTTCGGCACGACGCCGAGGAGTTCCCCGCGGTGGATGACGAGGCCGCAATTATAGAGGTGCCCTTGGGCGCGCAGCGGTGCGCCGACGGCGAACACCGGAGAGAGTTTCTTGCTGGCGCCGATCAGCCGATCGACCTGGCTCCCGACGGCGTCGAGCACCACATCCTGAAACAGCAGATCGTCGATCGCATAGGCCGAGAGGCCAAGCTCGGGGCACACCATCAGCGCGACGCCCGACTTGTCGCCGGTGGCGAGGAGAGCGAGCGTTTGGTCTGCGTTCCTCTCCGGCTCGGCGATCGCGACCTGCGGCACGCAGGCGGCGACCCGCACGAACTGGTGCCGGTAAGGGGAGAAAAATTCGGCCATCGCCTCAAGTCACTCGAGCGCGGTCCGCGTCAGCTGCAATGTGCGCCTTCGCACGCTCGCGCGTAAGGGGCGGCCACGATGGCGCTGGCAATTTATACTCAATATGAGTATTTTAGTCAATCCGCCGCGCGGCATCGGTCAGGAGGGAACGCGCGGGCTCCGTGCCTTCGCGATCGCCGCCAGAACCCGCTGCGGCGTGATCGGCGTCTCGTTGAGTTCGGCGCCGATTCCTGTGAGGGCGTCGCGCACCGCGTTGGCGATCGCTGCCGGCGGCGCGACCGCGCCCCCCTCCCCCATCCCCTTCATGCCGTATTCGGTGGCGCTCGCCGGGTGGTGCAGATGGCCGATCTTGATCGCCGGCAGTTCGAAGGCGCCGGGCAGGTGGTAATCGAGGAAGGTCGCGGCGAGCGGCTGGCCGGCCGCGTCATAGGGGATCTCCTCGCACAGCGCCGTGCCGATCCCCTGGACGACACCGCCGCGGATCTGCGCCTCGACGATCATCGGGTTGACCATCGTGCCGCAATCCTCGGCGACCGCGAAGTCGAGGAGCTCGACGGCGCCGGTTTCCGGATCGACCGCGACGACCGCGCCATGCGTCGCATAGGAGAAGACCCCGGTGCTGATCCCCGGTTCATAGGTCGTCGTCGCCTCGAGCAGCGGCTCGACCCCGGCCGGCAACCCGTCCATCCGCAGATAGGCGACCTTGGCGATCTCCGCGATCGACACCGAGCGCCCCTGCGGCCCGATAACCGCCCCCTCGGCGCAATGCACCGCGCTCGGCTCGCATTGCAGGAGGTGGGCGCCGATCCGCTCGATCTTGTCGCGCACCATGCGGCTGGCGCGCGCCACCGCACCCCCCGACATCACCATGCTGCGCGAAGCAAAGGTGCCGAACCCGTAGGCGGTGCTTTCGGTGTCGCCGTGGCGCACCGAGATATGCGAAGGGTTGATGCCGAGCTCCTGGTAGGCGATCTGCGACAGCGTCGTCTCCAAGCCCTGGCCGTGCGACTGGATGCCGACCATCAAAACGAGGCTGCCATCGGTGAGGACGCGCGCGGTGCAGCTCTCATAGCCCGGGATGATCTCGGCGCCGCGCGAGGCAAATTCGGCGGCGCCATGCGCGGTCTGCTCGGTGAAGCTGGCGAAGCCGACGCCAACCAGCCGGCCATCCGGCTCGCCCTGGCGCTGGCGCGCGCGGATCTGCGGCACGTCCAAGAGTTCGCCGCACAACCGCACGCTTTCCGGGTAGTCCCCGGTGTCGTAGCGCATATCGGTGACCGAGGTGAACGGCATCGCACTCCCCGGTACCATGTTCTCGATCCGCACCTCGGCGGGATCGCGCCCGACCGCGCGCGCCACCTCGTCGATCGTCCGCTCGATGGCAAAGCAGGCGCCGGGGCGGCCGACCCCGCGATAGGGGCCGAGCCCGGCCTTGTTGGTCGCCACCGTGAAGGTCCGCGCGCGGTAGTTCGAAATCGTGTAGGGGCCCGGCAGGCAGCGCGCCGCCATGTTGGCCTCCTGATAGGGCCCCTGCGGCCACAGCCCATAGGCGCCGGCATCGACAATGATCTCGGTGTCGATCCCGAGGATGCGGCCGCTCTTATCGGCATAGGCGGTGAGCTGGTAGTGGTGGTCGCGGGTATGCGCCGCGGTCAGGAGGTGCTCGGTGCGGTCCTCGATCCAGCGCACCGGGAAATCGAGTTCGAGAGCGAGCGCGGCGAGGATGATCTCCTCGGGGTAGAGCCGCGCCTTCGGCCCGAACCCGCCGCCGACATCGGGCGCGACGACCCGGATGCGGCGCTGCTCGACACCCAAGAGCTCGCCCAAGGCGACGCGCAGCGTGTGCGGCGTCTGGGTCGAACAATAGATCACGACCTCGTCGAGCCGGTGATCGCGATAGGCCAGAACCGCGCGGCCTTCCATCGGCGACCCCGATTGCCGGTTCATGCGGTATTCGCGCTTGACGACGATCTCCGCGGCGCGCGCGGCCGCCTCGATGTCGCCGCCCTGGACGATTCGCTCGAGGTACAGATTGTCGCCCCACGATTCGTGGACGACGGCGCCGCCGCCGCGCAGCCCCCGAGGCGCGTCGACGACGGCCTCCAGCGGCTCGAAATCGACGGTGATCGAGGCGGCAAGGTCTTCCGCCGCGGCGCGGGAGGGCGCAACGCAGGCCGCGATCGCCTCGCCGACAAAGCGCACCCTGTCGGTCGCCAAGGGCGGCATCGCGGTCGTCCGCGCGCCGGCGGCGTGCGTCACGATCCGGATCGGCTGCATGCCGGGCAGATCGGCCGCCGTAAAGACGCGGCCCTTGGCCTCGGGCGGGACGGCGATCCCGCGGATCCGCGCGTGCGCATGCGGGCTGCGCAGGAACACGACCTCCTGGGTCCCGGAAATTTTGAGGTCGGCGACAAACTCACCGCGGCCCCGCAAGTGCCGGTCATCCTCCTTGCGCAACAATGAGGCGCCGACGCCGTATTGGGTTTTACCGCTCTGCATGGCCGCGCCCTCCCCTTCTCACCGCGGAGACACGAAGGCCACACAGATAAACTATACCCACGATCCCGGCGCAGGCCGGGATCCACCCATCCGCCGCTCAGCGGTCACCCCGATGGGTCCCGGCCTTCGCCGGGAACGCGGTTATCTTGAAGCTCCGTGTTCTCCGCATCTCCGTGGTGAATTTATTCAATCGAACAGCGCGAGGTCGATCGCGTCGCCCATCTTGCAGTAGCCGCTATCGGACGGGTGCAGCCCGTCGCCGCAATCGTCGGCTTCGCGCATCTGCGTCTGGATCTGCGGGTCGCGCAGCGCGGCGTCGAAATCGGCGACGCCGTCGAAGGCGCCCCCCTCGCGGATCCAATTATTGACCGTGACGCGGTGTTTTTCGCGCGTCGGGTTCCACGCATTGGCCATGAACGTTTCGTTGCCGAACGGGGTCAGCGTCGCGCCGATCAGCTTGACGCCGGCACTCTTGGCGCGCACCGCCATTTGGGCGAGGCCGGCGATCATCTGTTCGCCGGTCACCTCTTCCTCAGGCTTGGCCCAGCGGTTCCTCAAATCGTTGGTGCCGAGCATGACGATCGCGTGGGTTACGCCGGGCTGGGCGAGGACGTCGCGGTCGAAACGCCGCAGACCGCTGGCGCCGCGTAGATCGTGGAGGATGCGGTTGCCGCCAAGCCCGTTATTCATGACGCCCATCGGACGCCCCCCGCGCTTAACGAGGCGGCGGGCAAGCTGGTCGGGCCAGCGGCAAAAGGCGTCGATCGTCGAGATGTTGCCGTCGGTCAACGAGTCGCCGAGCGCCACGACGCCCCCCGCTTCGCTCCCGGCCTCTGCATCGACGCCGCACAGGAAAAACCACTGGTCGGTCAGGTTGCCAACCGGCATCACCGTCTCGGCGGTGAAATTGCCAGGGGGCGAAATATAGTTGGTCTGCCGGGCGTAGCGCCCGGTGATCGAGAAATTGGCGAGGACCTCACCGGGCAGGTGAATGCTGACGGCGAGATCGGCGAGCGCCGGCGCATTCATTTCGACGGGATCGCTGAACTGCACCGCGCCGGCGGCGATCACTGCGCCGTCGCTGCCGCCGAAGGTGAGCTTGCGGTCGGAGCCCGGAACGATTGCCGGGCCCTTGTCGCGCAGCGCGATCCTGGCGGCGCCGATCGCCAGCGGGCGGTTGCCATAGGCGTTGGAGATCCGCACCCGCAGCCGCTCGCCGCCGAGGCTGAGCCGCGGGTTCATTCGCAGCGTGTGGTTGTTGAAGCCGACAACGCCCTCCGCCGGCGCCGGCGCCGCCGCCCAGCTGCCGACCCAATGGCTCTTGCCCTGCATCGAACTGCCCTCCCCGCGCGAAGATTAGGGGGTGATCGTGCCGCCCTGGCGGCCTCAACCGCAATCTTTTTTAGCCGCCGATTTCTCAGCCGCCGACCCAGGGCCGTCTCGCCATATGCCGAATGTGCAGGATCCGGATCGTATCCTCGCCGACCCGATAAAAAATCAGGTATCGGTACCGTAATAGCGGTGCGACGCGCACACCGGACCGTTGGCTGACGGGGCGCCCGCTTTCCGGCGCCCGCGCGACACGCGTGACAGTCCTTTTGATGCCGGCTTCTATCCGCGCGCCGAGCGCCGGACTATCGGCGCGATTGTGGTATTCAGCGATTTGTCGAAGATCGGAGAGGGCGCGCTTCGCGAATTCGACCTTCATGCTCGCCGGAAGCTCGCAAACGCCGCCTCGACTTCCGCCTCGCTCGCTGCGTCATCTGCGAGTCCCTCGTCGATCGCTTGCAATTCATCCGGCGTGGCGTGATACGCGCCGCCGCTCAGTTCCGCCTCGATCTCCAGGGCAAGCTCTACCAGTTCCTGCTGTCGCTCTTCCGGCCAGCTGGGAACGCGATCCAAAACCGTCTTCACCTGGTCTTTCGTCATGAGCCAATCATAGCCAATTCGAGGCACCACTGCCAATCACGAGCCGTTACAATGTGCTGCGCCGCGCGTGCAGCCGATCGAGGAACTCTTCGATATCGAGCACCGTGCCCAGGCCCGAATTTGTCGGTATCTTCACGAAGCTGGCGCAGCTTTTCCAAATGCGAGAGCAATTGCCCACCAATCTGCTCCTGGTCTTTCTCCGGGAACACCGCAACTCGCCCCAGCGCCTGTTCAAGCGTGTTCATCATCCAGGCATTATAGCAAATCCCAATTCAGCAGCGAAGGTTTCGAAGCGATGGCAGCGTTAATACCCTGGGAAGTGCGCCCATGGGGACACACGGGCAACCCCGACCCTCATGCCCTTCGTCGCTAGGGTGCCGCCGATGTATGGGTTGAGTGTCGCTGGTGGAATTGACTACGGGGAGTCCGACAGCTTTTTGGCGGATGCTCTATCGGTGCTATGTGCAACTGTCGACATTGCGTGAAATATGACAGCAAGATACAAGCCCATCGTGATGTATCCGACTAAGGCTTCTGATGCGGCAAACAGCCGACTATCAGGTGATGGCCTGATGTCTCCATATCCCGTCGTTGTCCAGGTTATGATTGAAAAATAGATACAGTCGCGTACATTTGTTGTCGGCATATTTCCATCGATGAGACTGTATTTCTGATAGATTGTGGCATAAAATAAGATAATTGTCGCGATGATGATTGCCAAAAAGTAAATTTGTCTTAAGAGATATGGGCGTCCGATTTCGGTGCGCATGGAAAACATCATCGTGAAAATCACTGAAACCACCATTGATCCGAATACGACAGGAGTGATTACGGTTAATACAATCGCGAGAACTTTTAGAGGCTGCTCTATAAATACGGGTCGGGCTGCGCCAGGTAATGCGTGACGCAGTCGGCGACGGCGTCTTCGAGCGGGGTGAAGGGAGCGGTGTAGCCAATCTGGCGCAGCCGCCCCATTCTCGCCTCGGTAAAATACTGGTAGTTCGGCCCGATCGCCGGCGGGATGTCGATGAATTCGATGTTGGGCGCGACCCCGCAGGCGCGGCCCAGCGCCTTCATCAGATCGAGAAAGCTGCGCGCTTCCCCGGTCCCGAGATTGAAGATGCCGCTAGTGCTGCCGTGCTGCCACAGCCACAGCATCACTTGGGCGCAATCCTTGACATAGACAAAGTCGCGGCGCTGTTCGCCATCGGCATAGTCAGGCCGGTGCGACTTGAAAAGCCGGATGGTCCGGCCGGCGGCGACATCGCGGTAATTCTTAACGACGAGGCTCATCATCTCGCCCTTGTGGTATTCGTTGGGCCCGAAGACGTTGAAAAACTTGAGCCCAAACCATGAGGGCGGGGCCGCTCCCGCCGCCGCCTGGCGCAGCGCCCACAGGTCGAAGGCGTGCTTCGACCAGCCGTAGAGGTTGAGCGGGCGCAGGCGTTTCAATGCCGCGATGTCGCCGGCATCGTCGAACCCGGCCGCGCCGTCGCCATAGGTCGCGGCCGAAGAGGCGTAGATCAGCTTTTTTCCCTCGGCGGCGCACCAGCGCCACCACGCGATCGACGAATTGAGGTTGGTGGCGATGACGGCGTCGGCATCGACTTCGAAGGTCGATGAGTTGGCCCCGAGATGAAACACCGCCTCGACTTCGGCGCCAAAGCGCCCAAGCCACGGGGCGACCCCGTCGGGCGGCACGATCTCGAAAAAATCGCGCTTGGCGATGTTGCGCCATTTGTCGCCGGTGCCGAAGCGGTCGACGATGACGAGATCGGCGCGGCCGGCCTCGTTCAGGGCGGCACAAAGGACCGAGCCGATAAACCCCCCGCCGCCGGTTATCACCAGCATGCGATCACCAGCACATGTTTCGCGCAGGTTGACTCGCCGGCGCCGGCCCCTCACCCCAACCCTCTCCCCGTGTCCACGGGGAGAGGGAGGGACCCGCGCGTAGCGGGGGAGGGTGAGGGGCAAACACCGCGCGAGGCATCAGGCGGCGTCCTCGCTGGAGCGGACGCGCGCCGCGTCGGCTTCGGCCGGGGTATGCGCCTCGCGGATGGCATCGATGAGGCGCGTCGTCGAACGCCCGTCGATGAGGTCGACCAGCACGACGCGGCCGCCGGCGGCCTCCACCTCGGCGGCGCCGACGACGGCCTCCTTCGTATAGTCGCCGCCCTTGACCAGCACATCGGGCTGCAATCGGCGAATGAGCTCAATGGGCGTGTCCTCGTCGAAGCTGATGACGGCGTCGACCGCCTCGACCGCGGCGATGACGGCGGAACGGTCGGCCAATCCGTTGACCGGACGCTTGGGGCCTTTGAGGCGGCGCACCCCGGGATCGCTGTTGAGGGCGACGATCAGCCGGTCGCAATGGGCGCGCGCCGAAGCCAGGAGCGCGACGTGGCCGGCATGGACGATATCGAAGCAGCCATTGGTAAAGCCGACCGCTAGGCCACGGCCTTTCCAGCGCCGCACCAGGGTTTCCACTTCGGCAACGCTGTAATACTTGGCGCGGTGCCATTCCTTGTCGCGCACGTCGCGCGACAGTTCGAGCATCAATTCGTCGAGTTCGACAGTCGCGGTGCCGAGTTTCGAGACGACGATGCCGGCGGCGGTATTGGCCAGATGCATCGCGTGGGGCAGCCCGTAGCCACTGGCGCAGGCCAGCGCGAGGACCGCGATCACCGTGTCGCCGGCGCCGGTGACGTCGTAGACCTCGCGCGCCCGGGCCGCTTCGAGGTGGACCGCGCCGCCGGCCTCGACCAGCACCATCCCCTTCTCCGAGCGCTTGGCGAGGATGGCCTCGGCCCCGGATTGGCCCATGATCTTGGTCGCCGCGGCGATGACTTCCCCATCGGTGCCGACCGGCATATGCGCGGCCGCCGCCAATTCGCGCAGATTGGGGGTGAGGCAGGTGGCGCCGCGATAGCGGGTGAAATCCTCGCTCTTCGGGTCGACGTAAACCGGAATGCCGAGCGCCCGCGCCCGCGCGATCGCCGCGGCGATCACCTTCACCCCGAGGACCGACTTGGCGTAATCGGAGAGGATGACCGCGTCGACCTCGGGGATCGCGCGCTCGGCCGCTTCGATCAGCGCGGCCTCCTCGGCGGGATCGAGCTCGTGCGTCGCCTCTTCGTCGATGCGGACGATCTGCTGGTGCCCGGCGAGATAGCGGGTCTTGCACACCGTCGGCCGGTCAGCGCTCGCCACATTGCGGTCGGCGAGCCC
>DASYZD010000240.1:0-4299 GCA_035946655.1 Allostellaceae bacterium
TTCCCACAGTGCCGCGTCGATCGCCAGTCCGGCGGCGGCGACGATCACCGGCGCCAGGATCGCCGTGATCACTCCAGCCTGGCCGCCCCGGTTCGCCAAGATACCGCGCAAGGTAGTTTCAAGGTGGGCATAGACGCGCCGAAACCTGATGAGCGCCCGCCGCATGGTGGACCCCTCCGAGGCAACAAAATAAACGGTCTATTATCTTCCTCCGACAGTGTTTAAGGAAAGTTAATTCTTCAACCAACAGCGGTTGTTGAAGCCCTCTGGACAGCCCGTTGGCCGGAGGTGGGATGCGCTGCCGCGACGCTGCCTGGCGACCCAATAAAGTATGTGCCGTGGCGCCGCGCGCGGGCGTTGCCTGCGGCGGCTTCGGCTGGCATGCTCTGAGTGGCTATCGGCGGGGGCAGGGGATGGATATCGGGGCGGACAGGCGCGGTAAGCGCGGGGATGCCGCCGATCGTCGCGTCATCCCATTCCAGCAGTTTTTCGCGACCGCGCCGGTGCCCTGCCCCTATGTCCCGGGCCGCCACGAACGCAAGCTGATCGTCGAACTCGCCGGGCCCGCTGCCGCGGAATTCTATGACGAGCTGTCGCGCGCCGGGTTCCGCCGCAGCCACCGGTTTTCCTACCGCCCGGCCTGCCAGTCATGCGCCGCCTGCGTGCCGGTGCGCATCGCGGTCGAGCGCTTCGCCCACACCCGCTCGACCCGGCGCCTCCGCAATACCAACCGAGACCTCGCCGCGCGGCTCGTGGCGCCGCGCGCGACGGTGGAGCAATTCGAGCTATTCGCGCGCTATCAGGGGTCGCGGCACCGCGACAGCGAGATGGCGGCGATGAGCTATGCCGACTACCGCGGCATGATAGAGGATAGCGCGGTGCGCAGCGCGATCGTCGAATTCCGCGCGCGGGAGGGCGCGCTCGTCGCAGTGTCGCTAATCGACTGGCTCGATGACGGCCTGTCCGCGGTCTACAGCTTGTACGATCCGATGCAGCATCGCCGCAGCCTGGGCACGTGGTCGATCGTGTGGCTGGTCGAGGAGTGCCGCCGCGCCGGGCTCGATTACGTCTATCTCGGCTATTGGATCGCCGAGAGCGCGAAGATGGCCTACAAGGCCCGCTTCCCGGCGCTCGAACGCCTGGCAGAGGGCAGCTGGGTCCCCTTCGCCGCCGCGACCGCCGGAAAATGAGCATCGGCATCCTGCAATCGACCCTCTTCGGCGACATGTTCGGTACCGCGGCGATGCGCGCGGCATTCGGCGAATTTGCCTTCCTCGCCCGCTGCGCCGAGGTCGAGGCGGCGCTTGCCCGCGCTCAGGCCCGGGTCGGCATCGTGCCTGGCGAGGCTGCCGCGGCGATCACCGAGGCCGCCGCATCGGTCGGCGCGAACCCTGGGGCGCTCGACCTGGCGCGCCTCAAACACGAGACCGAGACGGTCGGCTACCCGATCCTGCCTTTGGTGCGCCAGCTCGCCGAACGCGCCGGCGCGGCCGGGCGCTGGCTGCATTGGGGGGCGACGACCCAGGACATCATGGACACCGCTACGGTCCTGCAGATCCGTGAGGGTCTCCAGTTGATCGATGCCGATCTCGCGGCGGTGCGCGGCCATCTCGCCGGGCTTGCCCGACGCTATCGCGACACTCCGATGGCCGGGCGCACCCACCTGCAGCACGCCCTGCCGATCACTTTCGGCTACAAAGCGGCGGTGTGGCTCGACGCCTTCGACCGGCATGCCGCGCGGCTCGGCGAGTTGCGGAAGCGGGTGCTGGTGGTCCAGTTCGGCGGCGCCGCCGGGACGCTCGCCTCACTCGGCGAGGGCGCGGCGAGCCTTGCATCGCGTAAGGAGCTGGCGCGTGAACTGGACCTCGCGGAGCCGGCGATCACCTGGCATGTGACGCGCGACGCGATCGCCGAAACCGTGCAGTTCCTCGCCCTCGTCGGCGGCAGCTTGGCCAAGATCGCCTTCGACGCGATGCTGATGTCGGCAACCGAATTCGGCGAAGCGGCCGAGCCGTTCGTCGCCGGGCGCGGCTCCTCCTCGACGATGCCGCAAAAGCGCAACCCGATCTCCTGCGAGCTGATCCTCGCCGCCGCCAAGGCGCTGCGCCAGCATGCCGGCCTCATTCTCGATGCCATGGTCAGCGATTTCGAGCGCGCCACCGGGCCCTGGCATGTCGAGTGGATCGCGCTCCCGGAGAGCTTTGGCTATGCCGCCGGGGCGCTCAAACAGGCCGGTTTCATGCTGGGCGGGCTGATTGTCGATCCCCGGCGCATGGCGGCAAATCTCGGCATGACGCACGGGCTCATCGTCGCCGAGGCGGTGATGATGGGGCTGGCGCCCCATACCGGGCGCACCGAGGCGCATGACCTCGTTTACGATGCCTGCCGCCTGGCGATCGAGAGCAACCGGCCGCTCTATGACGTGCTCCTCGAAACGCCGGCGGTCGCCGGACCCCTCGGCGAGGCAGCGCTGCGCGCCCTGACCGATCCAGCTAACTATCTCGGCGCCGCCCAGGCGATGGTCGACCGCGTGCTCGGCGGGCGCGGCTGACGCCCGCCCCGTCCGGCTTAACCCTGCGATGCACCTTCCGGGGCCGTGCGAAAAGCAATACGATGATTGCGAGCACCACCGAGGGCGGATCACAACCGCTCGGCGACAGAGGGGTAGGCAACCATGAGCGGCAAGTCGCGGCGCGATTTCCTGAAGATTGCAGTAGCCGGCGCCGCCGGCGCGGCATTGGCGCCGGCCGCGGGCCGCGCCGCCGGCAAGACGGTGACGATGCTACACGAAACCTCGTTCATCCAGACCTTTGACGACTACCTGCAGAAGACGCTGGCGCCGGCCTACGAAAAGGAGACCGGGGTCAAGGTCGCCTACGAGCTGACCAGCGTCGGCAGCCTGCCGACCCGGATCAGCACGGCCGTCGAGACCGGCGCCGGCGCGGATGTGACGATGATCTACCAGCTATATCCGTTCCTCTTCGCGGAAAAGCTGGCCGACGTCACCGATATCGCCACCGAGATCGGCAAAAAACAGGGCGGCTGGTATCCCGCCGCCAACGAGTCCGCCGTCATCAACGGCAAGTGGAAGGCCATCCCGCACAGCAATATCGGCCAGCTGATGAACTGGCGCACCGATTGGTTCGCCGAGGTCGGGGTCAAGAAATTCCCCGAGACGTGGGATGAATTCTACGAGGTCGGCAAGAAACTAAAGGCCAAGGGGCATCCCTATGGCCTCGAGCTCGGTCACGGGTTCGGCGACAATCACGGCTGGATCTACCCGCTGTTGTGGTCGTATGGCGGGCACGAGGTGGAGGCCGATGGAAAGACGATCGTCATCGACTCGGCCGAGACCGCGGCCGCCCTCGACTTTGCCCGCAAGCTCTTCAAGGACGCCATTCTTGAGGACAGCCTCGGCTGGACCGACGTCAGCAACAACAAGGCATGGATGGCCGAGCAGATCTCGTGCACCAACAATGCCGAGAGCATCTTGTGGTTCGCGAAGAAAAATTTCCCCGACATTGCCAAGGTAACCGACCAGGCGCAGAATCCCGCAGGGCCGAAAGGCCGCTTTCACATCATGCAGACAGTCAGCCATGCGATTTACAACTTCGGACCGCAGCAGGAGGAAGCGAAGAAGTTTCTTGCCTGGCTGATGGACGAAAAGCAGCTCGGCCCCTGGTTTGCCTCGGCCGACACCTATTACCAGCCGTTGGCGCACGCCTTCGACAACGCGCCGATGTGGCAGGTCGAACCGCGCAACATCCCCTACCGCGACGCGATGTCGAGCGCTCATCTCTTGGGCTGGCCGGCGCCGCCGAACCATCAGCTGGCGGAAAGCGTGGCCAAATACGTCATTGTCGATATGTTCGCCAAGGCCTGCACCGGCACCTCGACCAAGGACGCGATCAAGAGCGCCGAGTCGCAACTGAAGCAGATCTACGGCACCGCCTGATCATCGCTCCGGGCTTCGGCATGTCGATCCGCACCGAACCCCTTGTCGGCGTCGCGCGGCGGGAGCGCCGCGCGACTTCGCTCGCCCTGTGGCTCGACCGAGAAAGCGTCTTCAGCTGGCTGATGATGGCATTACCGCTGTTGTTTCTGGCGGCCCTTGTCGGCTACCCGCTGATCTATGGGATCTCGTTGAGCCTGCAGGACCGGCGCGTCGCGCAACCCGGCCATTTCATCGGGCTGCAGAACTTCTACACCGATTTCCGCGATCCCGTTTTCTGGCGCGTCGCAGTTAACACCTTTGTTTATACCGGGGTTGCGACAGTGCTGAAGATGGTCGGCGGCCTG
>DASYZD010000241.1:0-2059 GCA_035946655.1 Allostellaceae bacterium
CATGTGCCTGGCCGGGCAGGTTCATATCGTTCTGGAAGCGGCCCTCGCCGCGCAGGAAGCGCCTGTCCTCAAACCGCCGCACCGGCTGCCCGATTCCGAACTGGCCCATCGCTACCCCCGATCGTCATCCCGTGGGCCTTCAACCCACGGACTTGTTCCGTGGGGAACGCCGGGACCCATGCGTCCGCAACACTCTACGTCAACGAAGCGCACCGCGATCATGCCGCATCGGATAACGCGCGCCAGCAGAAAGGTGGATCCCGGCTTTCGCCGGGATGACAATTTGTGGGAAGGTTAGGCTCAGAAGGACTGTACGTCGGCACGGAGCGTGCGTATGGAGCACATCGATTTGGGTGGGATCGCGGTCGAGACGGTGATCGCCGGCACCGGGCCGCCGCTCCTCTTCCTGCATGGCGGCGACTATGTCGCCCAGAACCGGGCGTTCCTCGATCGTCTCGCGCGGCGCTGGCGGGTCATCGCGCCGCGCCATCCCGGGTTTGGCGCGACCCCGCGCCCCTCGTGGTTCCGCACCGTGCACGACATCGCCTATCTTTATCTCGACCTCCTCGACCGCCTCGCTTTGACCGACGCGCTCCTCGTCGGTTCGTCCTTCGGCGGCTGGGTCGCGCTCGAAGTTGCGGTGCGCTCGGAAGCGCGGCTCGGGCGCCTCGTTCTCATCGACCCGCTCGGCGTCAAACTGGGCGGCCGCGAGGAGCGCGACATCGCCGATATCTATGCGCTGCCGGCCGAAGAGGTATTGGGCCGCCTCTTTGTCGAGCCGGTCGAGCTGGTGCCCGATTACGAGAAGCTCGACGACGCTGAGCTCCTCGCCATCGCCCGCGACCGCGAGGCGACCGCGCTCTATGGCTGGAAACCCTATATGCACGACCCCGCGCTCGCCCACTGGCTGCACCGCGTGACCTGCCCGACCCTGGTCGTGTGGGGCGAGGCCGACGGCATCGTCACCCCCGCTTACGGCGAACACCTCGCCGCCGCCCTTCCCAACGCCCGCTTCGAGATAGTCGCCCAGGCCGCGCATTACCCGCAGATCGAACAGCCCGAGCGGGTCGTCGCGCTCATTGAAGCCTTTGCCTCGGGGGATAAGTGAAACTCGTCGTTCCCGCGCAAGCGGGAACCCAGAGGAAGCGACGGTTTGGCTGCACTGGGTCCCCGCTTTCGCGGGGATGACGAGCTGGAGGAGACAACGACATGATGCAAGTCTGGCATTTCAGCGAGATGGCCTATCACCCGGCCTGGGAGCATTTGGGCGATTCCTACCGGGTGATCGTCCCCAACCGCCTGTTCGATCCCAAAATCGGCGCCGACCTCTATCACCGCTATCTCGACGAGTGGGCGCTGTGCGACGAACTCGGCATCAACATCATGACGAACGAGCATCACGCCACCGCCACCTGCGCCGACTCCGTATGCACAATCCCGATGGCGATCCTCGCGCGCGAAACGAAAAAGGTCCGCCTCCTCGCGCTCGGCATGCCGATCGGCAACCGCAACGATCCCGTTCGCGTCGCCGAAGAATATTCGATCATCGACGTCATCTCGCGCGGGCGGCTCGACATGGGCTTTGTCAAGGGCGTGCCGTTCGAGATTTCGCCCGCCAACACCAACCCGGCCGAGCTTGTCGACCGCTTCTGGGAGGCGCACGACCTGATCCTCAAGGCGATGACCACGCATGACGGCCCGTTCAACTGGGAGGGCACGCATTTCCACTACCGCTCGGTCAATGTCTGGCCGCGCCCCTACCAGGAGCCGCACCCGCCGGTATGGGTGACGACGGGCAGTGCTTCGCAGGCGCGGCGGCTCGGCGAGCGCGGCTATGTCATGGCCACGCTCGGCAGCGGCTATGCGACCAAGGGGCTCTACGACGCCTACCGGCAGGGCTATGTCAGCCAGGGCCGGCCGATGCCGGGGGCGGACCGCTTCGCCTATCTGGGCCTGGTCGCGGTGGCGTCGACCGAAGAGGAGGCGCGCCGCCGCGCCGAGCTCGTGGCCGGCTATGTGCGCACGTCGAGCATCGTATTCCCGCCGTTCCGCAATCCGC
>DASYZD010000242.1:0-16054 GCA_035946655.1 Allostellaceae bacterium
TGGCCAAGGAACTGCGTGCGTTGGGGCACGACAACCCGATCGGCTTCTTCCTCCATATCCCCTGCCCGCCGCCGGACATCCTGATGGTCTTGCCGCAGCACGCAGAGACGGTCGGCGCGCTTACCCACTACGACCTCGTCGGTCTGCAGACCGAGGCTGATGCAGACAACCTCCGCCGCTATTTCGAGATACGGCACGGCATCGCCGGACCTACCCGTGAAGCCTTCGAGTTCGGTGGCAGCTATGTGCACGTTCGCACCTTTCCCGTCGCCATCGATACCGCCTCCTATGCTCGGGTCGCGCGCAATTCCGTGAAATCGCGCCTGGTGATCGAGGTGCGCGACAGTCTCGGGGACAGGCGTCTGATCCTCGGGGTCGATCGGCTCGACTACTCGAAGGGCATCCCCGATCGCATCCGCGCCTTCGGCCACTTTCTCGACACCCAGCCCGAGTGGCTGGGCCGGGTGACGTTCCTTCAGATCACCCCGAAAAGCCGAGCCGAGGTGCCCGAATATATCGAGATAGATCGCACGGTGAGTGCGATCGTCGGTCAGATCAACGGGCGATATGGCGAGGCCGCTTGGACACCGATCCGTTATGTGAACCGCTCTTATTCCAGGGCCTCGTTGGCTGGGCTCTTCCGATCGGCTGATATCGGCTTGGTAACGCCGCTGCGCGATGGCATGAACCTCGTCGCCAAGGAGTATGTCGCCGCGCAGGATCCCGACGATCCCGGTGTCCTTGTGCTTTCCCGGTTTGCGGGCGCCGCGGCCGAGCTCGACGGCGCTCTGATCGTCAACCCGCACGAAGTCGAGGCTGTGGCCGAGGCGATCGGAACCGCGTTGGACATGCCTCTCGATGAGCGCAAGGAGAGACACGCCCGGATGTTCGCACACCTCTTGACGAATGATGTCGATCGCTGGGCCGAGCTGTTTTTGTCGACACTGGCGCAGTCGCATCAGCGCCCCGGCTCTCTCACAAGCCGGCAGCAGTCCTTCGCCTCGCCGACCGGCGGGTTAGCGCCGATCTAGAGGATCATGCGTCGATAGCGGGCGCCGATGTGCGATTCTATGATGGTTCTGCGGGCGGTTCGCCAAGGTCGGCTTAGGTTCGGCGAGGCGACGCTTTGCGAAATCGTCGTCAGGGTGCACGACGCACCGCATTTCGGCGACGCATAGTCTGGAAAACGCGGGCTTTGTGTGCCACGGTGGCGCCGAGATAGCCGGAGGTTTGCCATGAGCCAGTTCGAGGTCGCCGATTACAACATCGCGCCGGGCACGCAGAGCGCGTCGTCAGTCTATGTGCCGCCGCTGCAGCGCACAGACGGGCAGCCGCCGCCGATCGCGGCGCATGGCGGCCTGTCCTACATGGCGTTCGACCGGGAGGGCGATGCGGGAACCGACGCGGCGATCCAAGACGCGCTTGCCGAGATCGCCGAGGGCGAGGGGCGGCGCGTTATCGACATGATCGCCAAGGCGCCATCGGGCCCGATCAAGACCAAATGGGGCGTCGGGTTCCGCGATTACGACGAGTGTGTGAAATACATCCGCGAGTCGAACAGCATCAAGGCCCCGCCGGGTGGCGTGGCGCTGCCGCTGCCCTACACGATCTACGAGCGGCCGACCTATTCCGTGGTGCCGTCCAACGCCATCTGGCGCGATCCGGAGCGCGCCGCGATCGCGGCGATCCTGCGTACGAACGAGCAGGGCAACCGGCGGCGGGACCTCTATTTCCCGCAGGTGCTGCGCGACGCGCGGCGCATCGGCGAGTACTACCCGGGCCTCTCGCCCAATAGCCCCGAATGCATGGACCGGCTCGGCCTGTCGCTGGCGCACCTCGAGTCCAAGTGCACGAACATCTACGATGCGGCGGAGGTGGAGCGCGTGTACTATCCGGAAATCGAGAAGCTGCTGCTCGAGTTCTTCCCGGATGCCACCGATGCCCTCGTTTACAACCACGATGTCTTCGACAAGGACTACACGGGCGACCGCACCGAAGACCA
Organism: Allostellaceae bacterium; assembly: GCA_035946655.1. GTDB lineage: Bacteria > Pseudomonadota > Alphaproteobacteria > ATCC43930 > CGMCC-115725 > DATARH01. Next base: position 2,003 of record DASYZD010000242.1, read on the forward strand.
GGACAGCAACAATCCGGGTGTCAACGCCAATTACGCCAACCTGGTGCACAACGACTTGAACGACAACAGCGGCCGCGTGCGCTGCCGCGAGCTGCTCACCAAAAACCTGCGGAACTTCGGGCGCATGCAGCACTACACCGAGGAAGAAGCCGACGCGAAGATGTCGCGGCGGTTCATGTCGATCAACCTTGCCAAGCCGATAGAGACCGTCGAGCAGTTCCCCTTCGTCTTGTGCGCCTGGCCCTCTTTCGCCGACCAGCCGTATATCAACAACTACCGGATCTACGACGACCGCGTCGGTGAAACCACCCGCTTCACCTACCGCCCCGACCACGAGTGGTACTGGTTTCCGCGGCAGACACCGACCGAAGTTTCGATGCTCAAATGCTACGACTCGGTCACCGACGGCTCGGTATCGCGCTGGTCATTCCATACCGCCTGTATCGACCCGACCGTGCCGATCACCGCCCCGTGCCGCAAGAACGTCGTGGTTCGGTCGTATGTGTTCTTCTAGGGGAACAGAAGCGGCAGCAGGCAGAGGGAGCGGACATCGATGAAAGCCGGCGTGGTTTATCCGCAGATCGAACTCGGCGGCGATACCGGGGCAGTCAAGGCGTTTGCCCAGGCCGCGGAAGACATGGGTTACGACCATGTCGTGATCTACGACCATGTCCTCGGCGCCGTTCACGCCGGCAGGGAACCGAAGTTGACCGGCCCGTATAAGGAAACCGACCCGTTCCACGAGCCCTTGATCACCTACGCCTACCTCGCCGGTGTCACCAAGAAACTCGAATTGGTCACCGGCGTCATCATCCTGCCGCAGCGACAGACGGTCCTGTTCGCCAAACAGGCGGCCGACGTTGACCTGTTCTCAGAGGGCCGACTCCGCCTCGGCGTCGGGGTCGGCTGGAACTGGGTGGAATACGACGGTCTCGAGATGTCCGGACATTTTCGCCGTCGCGGCAAGCGGCAGGAGCAGCAGATTGCCTTGATCCGCAAGCTGTGGGAACAGCCGGTGGTCGACCATGAGGACGCCGACCACCGGATCGACAGAGCCGGGATCTTGCCGCGGCCGAAACGGCAGATCCCGATCTGGCTGGGAGGTTTCAGCGAAGCTGCGTACGACCGGGCGGCCAGGATCGGCGACGGCTTCCTGTTTTCGGGGCGGACGCAAACCGAAGCGGCCCAAATCAAGGCGAGGATCGAAAGTAAGCTGCGCGCGCTCGGCAGAGATGTCGACGCCTTCGGCTTCGAGTCCATTCAGCAATACACTCGCGGCGACAACCAATGGCCCGGCGATATTGCGGCGTGGCGCGAGGCCGGGGGAAGCCACATCTCCGTGGTGACGATGGGCGCGAACCTCACCACGGTGGACGGCCACATCGCAGCCATCAAGCGTTGGCGTGACGTCTACAACTCCGTCAGTTAGAGCTGTGGCGCACGGCCGAGGATCTGCGCGATACGCGGGGTGATGCGTCGAACGCGCCTACAGGCCTGCGACATGCGGATCTCCGGAGCCGGTTCGACGCCGTCAGCTGCAAATCAATAATAGTGCGCGCCGCCATTGACGTGGATTGTCTGGCCGGTGATGAAGCCGCTGTCCTCGCTGACGAGGAACAGGCACGTCGATGCGATCTCCTCGACCTTGCCTTGCCGGCCGAGGGGGACGCCGGCGGCGTTCGGCAGGCGACCGTGATACCACTCCGGATTGTCGCGCCGCGTATCGATGCTGCCGGGCGAGAGGACATTGACCCGGATGTTGTGTGGCGCGAATTCAGAAGCGAGCCCGCGCGCCATGCCGATCAGCCCCATCTTCGCAGCTGATAAATGAGTGCGGCCGCTGCCGCTGGCGGAAATCGAGCCGTCGCCGCAAAAGAACAGAATGCGCCCATAGGAATTCTTGACCATCGGCTCGATCAGCGCGCGCGTCAGGTAGAGCGCACCGTCGAGAACGACGCTGCGGATCCGCTCCCAATCGGCGTCGGTCGTTTCGGTGAAGGGCTTATGCGGCCGGATCGCGGCATTGTTGATGAGGATGTCGACCCGGCCGAATTCGGAGAGCGCCTTCTCGGCGAGCGCCGCGACATGGGCCCTGTTGCCGACGTCGGCGAGAACGGGGAGCGCTTTTACCCCGAGATCGCGAACCTCGCGCGCGACGGCCTCAGCCTCCTGCTCGTTGGCACGCGCGTTGACCACGATATTCGCGCCTTCGCCGGCCAGCTTCAGCACCGTCGCGCGGCCGATATTGCGCCCCGATCCGGTGACCAGCGCGACCTTCCCTTCGAGCTTACCCATGCACCCAACTCCCCGAGGATGTTTGAACCGGAACCCGCATCTCAGCGCCGGCGGTCGGCAAAGATGCGGCGCAGCCACTCGCAGGCTTCTCTCATCGCCGCGCCGGCCTTGTCGACAACCCCGGCCCAGAACATGAAGCCGTGATTGACCCCGTCATAGCGCGACGATTGGACCGCGACGCCGGCCTGCCGCAGCCGCTCGGCATAGAGTTCGCCTTCGTCACGCAACGGGTCGTATTGGGCGGTGATGACGAGGGCCGGCGGTAAGCCCGAAAGCGCCGCTGCACGCAGCGGTGCGGCATGCGGGTGGGCGCCTTCCGATGGGTCGTTCAAATAGTGCGCCCAGAACCATTTCATCGTTTCGCGCGTCAGGCCGTAGCCCTCGGCGTTCTCGCGATAGGACGGCGTGCCGGGCGTGTGGTAATCGGTCACCGGGTAGAGGAGGAGCTGGCCGCACAGTGAGGGGCCTCCTTCATCGCGCAGCCGCAGCGAAGTGACCGCCGCCATGGTTGCGCCAGCGCTGTCGCCGGCAACCGCAATGCGGGTCGGGTCGGCGCCGAGTTCGAGGGCGTGCGCCGCCGCCCAGTCGGTCGCGCAGAGACAGTCATCCGGCCCGGCCGGAAATTTGTGCTCGGGCGCCAGCCGGTAATCGACCGAAATAACGAGGCACGCTGCGCCGGCGCAGAGGTTGCGGCACATCCCGTCGTGGGTATCCAAGCTGCACAGCACAAAGCCGCTGCCGTGAAAGAACACCAAGAGCGGGAAGGGCCCCTTACCGTGCGGCGTATAGATGCGCAGGCGCAGCGGGCCACCCGGGCCCTCGATCGTCTGCTCCCTCACCGCGGCGATCTCTGCGGGCAGCGCCATCAGCGCGATGCGCGCCTCGTATTGCACCCGCGCCACGGCGACCGGGAGCGTATGCGTCGCCGGTACGCCGGTTCCCTTGTCGAGGAGGGCCTGGATCTGCGGATCGACGGGCATCGCGTTCCCCCTTATATCGGCGGGTGCCTGCCGGCGGTGCCACCCGCCCGCTCCCAGGCCGCGGCAACCTGGAACAAATTCGCCTCGTCAAAATAGCGGCCGACAAACTGCACCGACAGCGGCAGCCCGGCCGTGGACAGCCCCGCCATCATCGCCAGCGCCGGGTGGCCGGTGACGTTGAACGGTGTCCGCGCCTGGCGCGGATAGGTGCGCTCGGTTTCCTCGGCATCCTCGATGCGGCTCGGCGGGTCCATCGCACTGGCGCTGAGGAGCACATCGACCTCGCGCAGCGCGGCTTCGACCGCCGCGATCATCTCGAGCCGGCGGCGCTGCGCCCGGACGTAATCGCCGGCGGCGATGAAGGCGCCCGGCAAGAGGCGGCGCCGCGCCAGCCTTCCGTAATCGCCGGGCCGCTCGCGCAGCCAGGGGCCGTGGATCGCCCACGCCTCGCTCTGCAGGATCACGCGGTTGACCGCGCCGAACTCGCCGAGGCTCGGGAGCGACACATCGCGGATCTCGGCGCCCTCCTCGCGCAGGCTGCGCGCGACCTCTTCCAGCCCCGCCGCCACTTCGGGATAAGCGGGAAGATCAGTCTCGTGGAAATGCCGGATGAAGCCGATGCGCAAGCCCTTGACGCCGCGCCCGAGCCCCTTCGCATACTGTCCGGCGGGCGCGGCGGCGCTGCCGGGATCGAGCGGGTCGTGGCCGGCGATGATTTCGAGCAGGAGCGCGTTGTCGGCGACGGTGCGGGTCAGCGGCCCGACATGGTCGAGCGTGAAGGACAGCGGAAAGACGCCGCGGCGCGATACGAGGCCATAAGTTGGCTTCAACCCGACAATGCCGCACGCGCTCGCCGGATTGCGCACGCTGCCGCCGGTATCGCTGCCCAAGGCCAGCGGGAAGAGGCCGGCGGCGATGCCGGCGCCCGAACCCGAGGAGGAACCGCCCGGGTGATGGTCCGGGTTCCACGGGTTGCGGGCCGGCGGCCACGGCAGGTCGAAGCTCGGGCCGCCGATTGCAAATTCATGCGTCGACAGTTTGCCGAGCACGATCGCGCCGGCGCCGCGCAGCTTTGCCACGCACACCGCGTCGGCCGCCGCGACATGGTCCTTCAGGATCTTCGAATGGCAGGTCGTCGGCAGGCCAGCGACATCGATGATATCCTTGATGCCGACCGGCACACCGTGGAGGGGCCCCCGCGGCCGGCCCGCGCTGATCTCCGCTTCGGCGGCTCTCGCAGCAGCCATCGCCGCCTCGGCATCGAGCCGGATGAAGGCATGCAGCCTCGGTTCGAGCCGGGCGATGCGATCCAACAGCGCCCTCGTCAGCTCGACCGGCGACAGCTTGCGCTCGGCGATCGCCCGCGCGGCCTCGGCGGCTGTCATCCAGTGGAGGTCGGTCACAGCCCGTTCCCCGCGCGCATCGGCGGCCACGGTTCGGCGCGCGGGTCGCTTGGCGCTTTCATTCGCTCAACCACGTTGCCCGCCTGCTCGGCCGCGGCCGCGACATCGTCGGGAAACTCGGCGAGCGCCTTCTCCAGCCCGGCGCGCCGCGCTAATAATTCGATTGTCGCCTTGTCCATGGTCATGCGCATTCCCCCTCTGGCGCGGCGTTAGCATCGCGGGATGTGAGGCCGACCTGTCGCCGCGCAAATTCGGCCATCGCCACCCTTCTGCAGCCGAATTAGTATCGCATCTTCGGAGCCGCCGACAGCAAGGTGAGCCGCATGCCCGATTCCGCCACCGAGGTCACCGCACCAGCCCGGCCGCTGGTTGAGGGGCCGTCCGCCTGGATCGGCGCCGATATGCGTAACCGCGAGGCGGAATGGAGTTACCGCCTATCGTCTGCGGAAGTTGCCGAGATCGAGGCGGCGGTCAGACAGGTGCGGGCGCGCGGCCTCGACATCGCCGAGATCCGCCGCGAGGACTTTCCGTTGCCGACATTGGGGCCGGTGCTCGACCGCATCAAGGGCGAGGTCATTGACGGGCGCGGCTTTGCGCTTGTGCGCGGGCTGCCGGTCGAAGACCGGCCGATCCCCGAGAGTGCGACCGCCTATTGGGGCATCGGCAGCTATTTCGGCAGCGCCCGATCGCAAAATGCCAAGGGGCATCTGCTCGGACATGTCTACGATTTGGGCCGGGGCCTCAGCGCGACCAACCCAAACCTGCGCAGCTACGCCACCGCGGAGCGCCAGAATTTCCATATCGACCGCTGCGACGTCGTCGCGCTGTTATGTCTGAGGCAGGCGAAGTCGGGCGGCCTGTCGACGATCGTCAGCTCGATGGCGGTGCATAACGCGATGGCAGAGCGCCGACCCGACCTGTTGGAGCGCTTGTACCGGCCGTTCCCGGTGGACCGGCGGGGCGAAGTGCCCGAGGGGAAGGCGCCCTTTTACGAAGCACCGGTGTTCAACGCCCATGCCGGCCTTGTCTCGGTCCTCTACTCGCGCCTCCACATCGGCTCGGCGCAGCGCTTTCCCGAGGCGCGGCGGCTGACCGCTGAGGACATCGAAGCATTGGACATGCTGGCCGAACTCGCCAACGACCCGGAGCTGCGGCTCGACATGAACTTCATGCCGGGCGACATCCAGTTCCTGCACAACCACACGATCCTCCATGCCCGCTCGGCTTATGAGGACTGGCCCGAAGCTGAGCGCAAACGGCACCTCTTACGGCTATGGCTCGCGCCGGACGGCGCCCGTCCGCTGCCGGCGGTATTTGCCGAATGCTATGGCGGCCTGACGATCGGCGATCGCGGCGGCATCATCTGCCAGGGAACCCGTCTGCACGCGCCCCTGCAGCCGGGCTGAACCCGCTGTTCTGCGAGGGTTCGGAGGACGCGTGCGCTCTCAAACTTTATGGTCGTGAGGGGATGCCCGGAATCGCAACTCTCCCGCTCCAAGGCAGATCACGTTTTCAAGTTTTCCCAGTCGCGCCGGGCGGAACAGCAAAACACATCGCGCGAGCCGGTGCGCCTTGCGGGTTTCGCTTCGCGCAACCCACCCTGCCGACTTAAGATGCGGCGCACGCGCGGCGGGTCGCGCGGATCGAATCGGGGAGGAGAGATCATGGCCATATTCACTCACGTCGCGGTCGGCACCAACGATCTGGCCAAGGCGCGCGCGTTTTATGACGCGGTGCTGGCGCCGTTGGGGTGCAAGCGTCTCAAGGATTTCGGCGACGGCGGCTCTTGCTGGGGGCAGACGACCGAGGAGTTCATGGTGCTGAAGCCGGCCGACGGCAAGCCCGCCACCGTCGCCAATGGCGGCACGATCAGCTTCGAGGCGCCGAGCCGTGCCGCGGTCGCCGCCTTTCACAAGGCCGCGCTCGCATTGGGCGGCAAGGACGAAGGCGCGGTCGGGCCGCGCAGTTTCTGGCCCCATGCCTATGCCGGCTATGTCCGCGATCTCGACGGCAACAAGCTCGCCGTCTACTGCCGCAAGGCGGAGTAAAAACCCGCCTCCAGGGTGGTCGGTGCTTGACACTTCGGTAAGCATGCACTAACGTAAGTTATAACTTACGTAAGGGCGCTCGCGGCGGTGTCGGCCGGCGTTGCCAGGAGGTCTCGTCATGGATCAGCATCGGGTCGCTTCGAGCGAAGAGTGGCTGGCGGCGCGCCAGGAACTGCTCGCCAAGGAGAAGGAATTTACCCGGCTGCGCGACGAACTCAGCCGGCAGCGGCGCGAATTACCGTGGGAGCGGGTCGAGAAGGCCTATGTTTTCGACGGCCCGGACGGCCGGGTCAGCCTCGCCGAGCTGTTTGCCGGGCGCAGCCAACTCGTTGTCTATCATTTCATGTTTGATCCCGGCTGGGAGGCGGGCTGCAAGAGTTGCTCGTTCTGGGCCGACAATTTCGACGGATTTTACGTCCATCTCAACCAGCGCGACGTGACGCTTGTGGCGATCTCGCGGGCACCTTGGGCAACGATCGCGCCGTTCAAAAAGCGCATGGGATGGAGCTTTCCGTGGGTGTCGTCGGCCGGGTGCGACTTCAATTTCGACTACCACGTGTCGTTTACAGACGAGGCGCTGGCGACCGGCGAGGTCGATTACAACTTTACCCGGCGCAAGACCAGGATGACCGAGCTGCCGGGGATCAGCGTCTTCTGCAACGACCCTGGCGGCGACGTCTTCCGCACCTATTCATGCTATTCGCGCGGCCTCGACATGCTGAATGCCGCGTACCACTACCTCGACCTGGTGCCCAAGGGGCGTGACGAAGCGGCCCTCCCCTACAACCAGGCCTGGGTGCGCCATCACGACGATTACGGCGCGCCCGACAACGATCCGCGTCAGGCGGAAGGGCGCCGATGAGCCGTGGTTTTTTCGCTTTCCGTCATTGCCAGGGGCGACCCGGCAATAACGGGTGGATCAAGCTCTCGTAGTAGCGAGCGCTAGCGCCAACGCCGGTAGCCGTAAAAACCGCCGCCGCCGAACAAGAGAACAAGCACGAGGATAACCAGCAAGAGATCCATAATTTCCTCCAAGCAACATAACCTGTGGAACCGTTGCTTGCAGGTGGGTGTGACGCCACACGAATATGAACCCCGGAATCTACCTAGATACAGAATCCGGTATCCCAAAATATTCGGACTGGTGAGAGACGAGGCGCCCTTGTCGTGCTGCTCACCGGGTCGGATCGTCGGCGAGCCGGACCAGGAGCTTGCCGAAATTCCTGCCCTGCAGGAGGCCGATGAATGCGTCCGGCGCTCGCTCCAGCCCCTCGACGATGTCCTCGCGGTATTTGAGCTGGCCGGCGCGCACCAACGGCGCCGCCATCGCGCGGAACTCGGCGGCGCGATGGCGCTGGTCGCTGACGATGAAGCCCTGGATCTTGAGGCGCTTGCGGATTACCGCGCCGAGATTGGGGCCGGGGCGCGGGGTCTTGTCGTTGTATTCGGCGATCATCCCGCACATCACCATGCGGGCGAAATCGTTGAGGCGTGGAAAGACGGCCTCCTGTACCGCGCCGCCGACATTCTCGAAATAGACGTCAATCCCCTTGGGGCAGGCGCGGTCGAGTGCTGCGCCGAGGTCGCCGCGATGGTCGATCGCCGCATCAAAGCCGAGCTCCGCTTCGACATAGCGGCATTTCTCCGCGCCGCCGGCGATGCCGACGACCCGCGCACCCGCGCGCCTGGCGAGCTGCCCGGCAACGGCGCCGACCGCGCCCGAGGCGGCCGCAACAACCACGGTCTCGCCGGCCTTCGGCTGGCCGATATCGGTGAGCCCGATATAGGCGGTCATCCCCGGCATGCCGAGGATGCCGAGCGCGGTCGAGATCGGCGCCTCCGTGGGGTCGAGCTTGACCAGGCCCTCGGCAGGGATGGCGCTGTAGAGCTGCCAGCCATAGCCGCCCGCGGCATAGTCGCCCTCGCGAAAAGCCGGGTCGCGCGAGCGTGCCACCTGCCCGACGACGCGGCCTTCGATCACGTCGCCGATCTCGGTCGGCTTGGCATACGAGCGCACTCCGCTGATGCGGCCGCGCATATAGGGGTCGAGCGACAGATAGATGCCGCGCAGCACCACTTCGCCCGCTTGCGGTTCGGGCAGCGCCCCCTCGGCGAGTCCGAAATCATCGGGAACCGGCATCCCGTTCGGGCGCCGCTTCAAAACGATCTGTCGATTGTGCTCGGGCATAGCTGTCTCCTCAGCAGAACTCCGAGTGGATGATGCCACAACGCTCAGCCTCGCGTGACGGGGATCGCTCGCCCGCGTAGGATCGCAGGCCACGACGAGCGAGGAGACGATCATGGCCGCGATTCTGAAGAATTCCGCGCGGGAGCGGCTCGATGCCGGCGAACTGGCGCTCGGGGTCATCCTGCGCCAGGCGCGCACGGTCGACATCGCGCCGATCATGAAGTCCTGCGGGTTTGACTGGCTGTTTCTCGACCTCGAGCACAATTCGATGGACCTTGATACCGCGGTGCAGATCGCGGTCGCCGCATTGGGGGCCGGGATCGCCCCGGTCGCCCGCGTGCCCTCGGGGCAATTATGGATGGCGACAAGGTTCCTCGACGGCGGCGGGCTCGGCATCGTCGTGCCGCATGTCGATACGCCCGAGGAGGCGCACAGGATCGCCCAGGCGCTGCGCTATCCGCCGCAGGGGCACCGGTCGGTCGCCGGCGGGCTGCCGCATCTGGGCTATGCCAAGGCGGGTCTTGCCGAGACCTGCGCGGCGATCAATGCGGCAACCCTCGTCGTCGTCATGCTGGAAACCCCGACCGCAGTCAGTAACGCCGCGGCGATCGCCGCCGTCCCGGGCATCGACTCGCTCCTCATTGGCACCAACGACCTGGCGATGGAAATGGGCATACCCGGCGGCTTTGGCGACGAGCGCATCGCTGCCGCCTATCAAGCAGTGTGCGATGCCTGCCGCGCGCACAAGAAGTTCGCTGGGGTCGGCGGCATCGCTGACGAGGCGCTGTTGCGCCGCTATATCGCGATGGGCGTGCGCCTGGTGCTTCCGGGGAGCGATCTCGCCTTCATGACGAAGGCCGCCGGCGAGAGCGCCGCGGCGATGCGCGCCTCTCTCTGAGCGGTGGGGCGGGGCATGGATTTCACGATCCCCGACGAGCTGATCGAATTAAAGGAGCGGACCGAGCGCTTTGTGCGCGAGGAAATCCTGCCGCGCGAGGGTGACAAGCGGCAGACCGCGCACGGCCCCTCCGAGGAATTCCGCCGCGAGCTTGTCGAACTGGCCCGCGCCAAAGGGCTCCTCTCGCCGCATGTGGGGCGCGAATGGGGTGGGCTTGGCCTCGACCACCGCGGCAAGGCGATCGTCTTCGAGGCGGCCGGCTATGCGCCCTTGGCGACGATTGCGATGAACATCTTCGCCCCCGACGAAGCCAACATGCACCTCTTGGAAGCGGTCGCCGACGCGCGCCAGAACGAGGAATGGCTGCGCCCGCTTGCCGCCGGCCGGATCCGCTCGTGCTTCATGATGACCGAGCCCGCCCCCGGCGCCGGCGCCGATCCCTCGATGCTGTTGACGACGGCGCGCCGGGAGGGTGGCGATTTCGTCATCGACGGCACCAAATGGCTGATCACCGGGGCGATCGGCGCCGATCTCGCGATCATCATGGCGAAGACCGAAAGCGACCCTCTGGGCCCGGCCGGCGCGACGATGTTCCTGGCCCCGATGGCGGCGCCCGGCATCCATATCGAGCGGGTGCTCGACACGCTCGACCAGTACATGACCGGCGGCCACGCCGTCATTCGCCTCGACGGGCTGCGGGTCCCGGAATCAGCGGTATTGGGGCGCGTCGGCGAGGGGTTCCGCTATGCCCAGGCCCGGCTCGCCCCGGCGCGCCTGACGCACTGCATGCGCTGGCTCGGCGCCGCCCGGCGCGCCCACGACATCGCCACCGATTACGCAAGGCAGCGCACCGCCTTTGGCAAGCCCTTGGGCGAGCATGAGGGCGTCGGCTTCATGCTCGCCGACAACGAGATGGATCTGCACACCTGTCGCCTCGTCATCTGGCACACCGCCTGGGTCTTGGACCAGGGCCAGCGCGGGCGCCACGAATCGAGCATGGCCAAGGTGATCTGCTCGGAGGCGATCTGGCGCGTCGTCGACCGCTCGATGCAAGTCTTGGGCGGGCTCGGCATCACCGACGATACAATCGTCGCCAAGCTCTTCCGCGAGGTCCGTCCGTTCCGCATCTACGACGGCCCCTCGGAAGTCCACCGCTGGTCGATCGCCCAGCGCGTCTTGCGCCAGGGTGGCGCGGGCTAACGCGCGAAACCGGCCATACGACCATATGCCAGCGGATAGGGGACATTATCATAGATATGGGTCCACAGCCCGCGCCAAGGCGCGCGGCGTGAAGCTCGGGCGCAAACCGAAGATGACGCCGCACCAGAAGCGCGAAGCCCTTGAGCGGCGCGCGCGAGCCGACAAAACGCATGCGGAGATCGGCCGCAGCTACAACGTGAGCGGCTGGACAATTTCCAGGGCTGACGGTGTGACGATCTAAACTCTTGTGCGGTGTTACAGCATGCGTTTCAGAGGAAATGGAGGCCGAGGCCCATCCCGATCTCCCTCTGATACAAAGGGAGGCTCCTCGGCGACGTGCCAATCCGTAAGAAATATCTGCCACCAGCACACGGCTTGTAGAAGTATCTCACCGATCCACCTCTCTCTGCCATCCACATTCACGACGGGATTGCCGTAATCTACGTCCTCGCCGTCCGTCATCGTTGTGCTGACGCATGAATCGGGTTTGCGCAAGACGCGGTGCTTCGAGCCATTGGCGATGAGTTCGCACAGCTTGAGTTGTTCGAAGCGACGAGCGTAGGCCTGAAGTGGCTTGGGATTCGTTGCCACGAGCTTGCAGCTCGTGCCCGCAAGCGTTTGAACCTTTTCCCGCTGACTCTGGTTGAGTTCGACCCACACCCAATCCGTCATATGCCAAGCGGTCACGGCGCAGTTGAAGGCGATATAGGCGCGCCCCATTACGTCGTGGCGCTCAGGCGTGTTGAGGCTGCTTGTCTCGTAACGCAGCTTTTCAAGGAGGTCGCGGCATCCGCGCAACGCGAATGCCAGTTTTTCGGGGCCATTGGAACTGGACATTACAACCACCCCTGCGGTCGAGGCTCGCCCCACCACGGCCTTTATGTGCCTTTGTCTGGGAGCCGGTTGACGGTCGCTCCGATCATCGGCACTAACGGCGAACGATCACTGGTGATGGTTAACTTTTTGATAGTGGCCCCGGAGTTAGACTGAAGGCTGGCCCCGAGTTCGGAGATTCTAAAAATGCCCTGGCCCTTTCGCCGGAAAACACCTGCTCATGCGAGCTTCTCGGTTGGTCCATACAGGCTCGATTCCCCAATCGAAGAGTTGACCGGATTAGTCGAATTTTCGCCAGAAGAATACGTAACAATGGGAGGAAGGCAATTCAAGGGAGAGAAAAGTTATAATACCCGACAAGTAACGTTCTTGGACCGGCAGTGGCAAGGCATGATTCAAACAGTGAACGGCCACATTTCCAAAATTGCGCCTCGTATGGAATTAAATTCCAAGCAAGAAGCTACTCCAATTGCGATGGAGGCGTTGCAATGCTGCGTGAGGCAATTTGGGAAGCTAGATCAGCAAAAGACGGGTTTTTTTGTATGGGACACCGCTGACGGAAATGTCATTCTTCAGACGGGAGAAACGATAGAAGGGGCGTTAGTCGCACTTGTTCTCACCTCTAATTCTGTGAAAAAATTTGAGATGCTCCCTGGGGTATTAGACCGGATGGCCCGTTCCGACCCGTTTATCGGTAGAACACAAGGGACGCCCTGATTTTCCGCAAGGCCCGAAATGCGACATCGTCGGAGCCGGGCGTGCTGGCGTCGCTTTGCGGTGGCCGGTTGTGGTAAGAGGCGGGGATGCTGACGATTTCCGGCCTGACCTACCGCGTTGGCGGGCGCCACGGGCGTGCGCTCTTCAACGAAGCGAACGCGTCGATCCCCGAGGGCGCCAAGCTTGGCCTGGTCGGCCGCAACGGCGCCGGCAAGTCGACGCTGCTCGATCTCATTCGCGGCCGGCTCCTCCCCGATCGCGGCGACATCTTCCTGCCGCGCGGCTGTCGCATCGGGTTTCTCGCGCAGGAGGCGCCGGGCGGGAGCAGGAGTGCGCTCGACACCGTGCTCGCCGCCGACAAGGAGCGCACCCGGCTCCTGGCCGAGCTTGATCGTGACCCCGCGCCCTTACGCATCGCCGAGATCGAGGAGCGATTGACCGAGATCGGGGCGCGGGCGGCGCCGGCGCGGGCGGCGCGGATCCTCGCCGGGCTCGGGCTCGATCAGGCGATGCAGGCCGGGCCGCTCTCCGATCTCTCGGGCGGCTGGCGCATGCGCGTCGCGCTGGCCGCGGTCCTCTTCGCCGAGCCCGACCTCATGCTGCTCGACGAGCCGACCAACCATCTCGACCTCGAAGCCGCGCTATGGCTCGAGAATTATCTGCGCCGTTACCGCTACAGCTTTGTCCTCGTCAGTCACGACCGCCACCTGCTCAACGCCGCGACGGCGACGACGCTCCACCTCGAAGGTGGCAAGCTGACGCTTTATTCCGGCGGCATCGACCAGTTTTTGCGCGCCCGGCGCGAAGCCGCCACGCGCCAGGCCGCGCTCGCCCGGCAGCAGGAGAAACAGCGGGCGCACCTACAGGAGTTTGTCGATCGCTTCCGCGCCAAGGCGTCGAAGGCCCGCCAGGCGCAGAGCCGGATGAAGGCGCTGGCGCGTCTGGAACCGGTGGCACTGATTACCGATGCGGCGGCCCCGGTGCTGCGCCTGCCGCAGCCGCCCTCGCTCAACCCCCCGATCATTCGCCTAGAGCACGCCAGCACCGGTTACGCGCCCGGAAGGCCGGTCTTGTCGCGCCTCGATCTGCGGCTCGACCCCGACGACCGGATCGCGCTGTTGGGCGCTAACGGCAACGGCAAGACCACCTTCGCGCGCCTCCTCGCCGGCCGGCTCGCGCCGTTGTCCGGACAGATGGTGCGCGCGCCGAAGCTGACCTGTGGTTATTTCGCCCAGCATCAGATCGAAGAGATGCGGCCGCAGGAATCGGCCTTCGACCATCTCGCCGCGCTCCTGCCGGAGAGCCCGCCCGAGGCGCTGCGCACGCGATTGGGCGGGTTCGGTTTCGGCCAGGACAAGGCGTTCGTGCCGATCAGCGAACTGTCGGGCGGCGAGCGGGCGCGCCTCAACCTGGCACTCGTCACCCATGACGCGCCGTCATTATTGATCCTCGACGAGCCGACCAACCATCTCGACATGGAGACCCGCGA
>DASYZD010000243.1:0-6758 GCA_035946655.1 Allostellaceae bacterium
TTTGTGGCGGCGAACGATCTCGGCGATTTGCTGCGGGTGGACGAACATGCCGCGCACCTTCGCGGTCTGGTCGGCGCGGCCAAGCCAGCCGCGGATCCGCCGGTTGGTGCGGCCGCACGGGCTCCGGCCCGGCAGCATCGCCGACAGATCGCCGGTGGCAAAGCGGATCAGCGGATATTCCGCGGTCAGGGTGGTGACCACGACTTCGCCGACCTCGCCGGCGGCGACCGGGTCACCGGTGCCGGGGCGCACCAGTTCGACGATGACCCCCTCGTCGAGCACCATGCCCTCGCAAACCGAGCCGTCGGGTGCGCGGCTTTCATAGGCGATGAGCCCGAGATCGGCGGTGCCGTAGCACTGCATGGCGGCGATGCCGTGCGCCGCGAACTCGACCCGCAGGGCCGAGGGAAACGCCTCGGCGCCGACCATCGCCTTCTTGAGGGAGCCGATGTCGCTGCCCTCGACAGCCGCGCGGTCGAGGAGGATCTTGAGAAATGACGGGGTGCCGATATAGGCGACCGGTTTGAGGTCGGCGATCGTCTTCAGCTGCAGCTCGGTCTGGCCGGTGCCGGCCGGGATCACCGGGCAGCCGAGCGCCTGCGCCGCGCTCTCGAGCATCGCCCCGGCCGGGGTCAGGTGATAGGAGAACGTGTTGTGCACGAGGTCGCCGGGGCGGATGCCGGCGGCATAGAGCGCCCGCGCCATGCGGTAGAAATCCGGCCGCCTTGCCTCCGGTTCGTAGATCGGCCCGGGCGAGGCGAAGATGCGCGCAACCGCGGCGACCGGCACGGCGCAAAATCCGCCGAACGGCGGGGTTTCCCGCTGCAGCTCGATCAGATCGGACTTGCGGGTGAGTGGCAGATCCGCGAGGGCGCGCCAATCGGTGATCTCTGCGGGCCGCACCTTGGCCAGGCGATCGCGGTAGGCCGGGGCGTGTTGTTTCGCTGCCGCGATGATTGCGGGCAGCGCCGCCAGCAAAGCCGATTCGCGCTCTAAGGGATCGCGCCGCTCCAGCGTGTCATAAAAAACCCCGTCCACCCGACTGTCTCCTTCTGCCCGCCGTGCCGACGCGCGTACCGGGCGCGAGATTGCTCCGGGTTAGCCACCGGCATCAAGAGACCTCGGCCTTCTGCATCGCGCGTCCCGGTTTTTGTTCGCAGGTAGCGCCGCATTCATTGCGAAACAATCTGCGGTTCGCTACCCTCCCGTTGTTGCGTGTGGTGGCCGCGCGGGGGGCGGGGTGGCAGGTTTTTTCAGGCGCATCGTCGATGTGCTGCGCAACGCGCGCCGACCTTGGCGCTCGCTGCCGTTGGCGCTGGTCGTAGTTGGTCTCCTTGCCGGCCCGTCATCGGCTCAGGAACTCTCCGCCGCCGACCGCGCCAAGCTGCAGGCCGAAAAGGAAGCGCTCTTCCAAAAGACCCTGAAGGATCCGAGCAACCTCGACGTCGCCTTTGCCTATGCCGATGTCTCGGCCAAGCTTGGTGACAACGAGGCGGCGGTCTCCGCGCTCGAGCGCATGCTGCTGTTCAACCCGAACCTGCCGCGGGTTCAGGTCGAACTGGGCGCATTGTATTTCCGAATGGGCTCGTACGAGATCTCGCGCACCTATTTCCAACGGGCGCTCGACGCGAACCCGCCGGACGAGGTCAAGCGGCGGATCGAGAGCTATCTCGCCCAGATCGAGCGGCTGAACGCACCGCAGCGCTATTCCGGCTTTTTCTTTTTCGGCGCCCAGCACCAATCGGACGCCAACATCGCCGGCTCGCCAAGCATCGCTTTTCCCGGCGTCGTCATCAATCTGCTGCCGCAGTTCGTCAAACAGAGCGATTGGGACGTGTTCGCAGCGGGCTCGGTGCTCTACTCTTATGACCTGGGCAACCAGGATCGTGACACCTTCGAAGTCAGCGGCACCGGGTTTGCCAACCACTATAGCCGGGTCACCCGGCTTGCCGTTGGCTTTGTCGAAGCGACGGTCGGGCCGCGGTTCAATTACGCCGACCCGCTGCCGGGGGTGAGCTCGCTTTCGCTCAAGCCCTATTTGATCGGGAATAATGTCACTCTGGGCGGCAACCAGTACTTCACCACGGGTGGCGTCGGGGGCGAGTCGACCGCGCAGGTGTGGGACGATGCGCACCTCAAAGCGGTGTTTGAATTCCGCCAGAAGAGCTTCACCAACGCTCCCGATCGACCGTTGTCGACCGGCTTCAACGGCAGCGACAAGATCGTCTCGCTCGCGTTCAACAAGCCGGTTCCCATTATCCCTCAATCTGATCTGAGCCTTGAATTCGACTATCTTAACCAGGACACCTCGCCACTCCCCGAGCTGGTGGGGCCGCCGCTCCCATATTATTCAAACAATACGTTCACCGGCGCTGCCGCCTATCACATCCGCTATGACGACCCGACCCGGCTGCTCCGGCTTCCCTGGGACACGACCTTGTCGCTGAGCGGCAGCTGGGCCAACTACGCCGCGCCCGACCCATGCTGCGGCGTCGCCAGCAATCGCTTTGACCGACGCTGGCGGTTTGCGCTCACGCAAAGCTTCCAGGTCGGCGAGGCTACCGCGATCGTCATGCAGCTGGAGCGCGACGTCGTATCGTCCAACGAGGCGCTCTACCATTACACCAACAACAGCGTGCTGGTCGGCCCGCAATTCCGCTTCTGAGAACCGGTGGCGAGGCGCCCGCAGCGCTGGTCGCTCGCGTGGTTGATACTCCCCACGACAGGCGCTTCGGCCGGGGCTATTGTTCAAGGCGCTGACTGATCGCCGCGTGGTCCTGACGCGGTAGCGCCGCCCTGGGACGGCGCATCGGGAGGTCGTATGCCCGGATTTGCTCAGCTTCCATTGCGAGTAGGCGTGGTCGCCGGTTTGTTGCTAACGGCAGCGGGGGCGAGCGCGCTTGCGGCCGAAGAGCGGGTCGGGATTAACAGCGCGGTCAATCCCGACGCCACCGGGGCGCCCCCCGGCGCAATCGCGCGCAAGCTGGCGATCGGCCAAGACGTCATCTTCAACGAACACATAACGACCACCGCCACCGGGCAGACCCAGATCCTGTTTCTCGACGAATCCTCGATGACGGTCGGCCCCAGTTCGGACCTGACGATCGATCAGTTCGTCTATGACCCCAAGACCGGCACCGGAAAATTGGCGATGAGCGCGACGCGGGGCCTGATGCGCTATGTCGGCGGCAGGCTCAGCAAAACCGAAGACGCGGTGACGCTGCGCACCGAGACCGCGACCTTGGCGGTGCGCGGCGGGTCGTACCTGGCGAAAGTCGACTCCGACAAGACCGAAGCCGCGTTCCTCTACGGCAATCAACTCAAGGTCGCCGGCGCTGTCGGCAATCCGCAGATCATTAAGCGACCCGGCTGGGGGTCTACCGTCCCCCGCGGCGGCGCGGCGTCGGACCCGTTCCGGGTGCCGCCGCAGCGGCTGGCGCAGGACACGCTGCAGCTCGACGGGCGGTCCGGCAGCACCGGCGGCGCCACGGTGATCCCGACCGACGCCAAAGTCGTCAGCAGCGGTGTCCCCCAGACGATCTCAGACAACCTCTCCGGGAGCGTGCAGCAAGCGCAAAGCCAGAGCGGCACGCCGCCGGCTCCGCAGGCGAACTCGACCAATCCCGCCCCGTCGCCGTCGATCGTCAACACGGTGCAGAGCACAGCGACTAACACCGGACAGAGCACGACGAACCAGCCCGCGCCGCTTCCTTTCTCGACCTCGCTCGCCGATCTCAACACCCTGATGCGGACGCACTTCAATGCGACCTATATCGGCTCCGCGAGCGGCTCGGTGAACAACAATGGCTTGACGTACTCCGCCGGCGGCAGCTTCACTAGCACCTTCAATTTCGGCACGGGCTTCGGCACGTGGACCGTCACCAATTTCGACGGTACGCACACATTCAGCTCCTCCGGCACCACCTCGCTGCACAACACCGCCAATTACTCTTTCAGCATCGTCCAGCGGGGCGTCGCCGGCATTGTCAGCGGCACCTTCTTCGGCCCGCTGGCGGCGGAGACCGGCGGAAACTTCTCGCTCCACATGACGGTCGGTCCGACCTACAGCGTTTCCGGGATCTTCTCCGGCAAGCGATAGCGTGGACCAGGTGCGCGAGCCTCTTCCATCGGCACGCCCGCCGTCCCCGAGCGAGGCGCCGGCCTGTGGCATGACAGCGGGCCGCGCGCGCGCTATTCTGACTGGCGCCGATTGGCCTGGCGCCGATTGGCCCGCGCGGTCGTACGAGTTCGGTCCGGCCGCCCATCAGGAGGGGTTTATGCCCGGTTTTGCTCGGCTTCCACTGCGTGTCGGCCCATTGCGTGTCGGCCCACTGCGTCTCGGCATGGTCGCCGGTTTGTTGCTAACGGCAGCGGCGGCGAGCGCGCTTGCGGCCGAGGAGCGGATCGGGGTCAACACCGCGGTCAATCCCGACGCCACCGGGGCGCCCCCCGGCGCAACCGCGCGCAGGCTGGTGATCAGCCAGGACGTCATCTTCAACGAACACATCACCACCGGCCCCTCCGGGCAGACCCAGATCCTGTTTCTCGACGAATCCTCGATGACGGTCGGCCCCAATTCGGACCTGACGATCGATCAGTTCGTCTATGACCCCAAGGCCGGCACCGGAAAATTGGCAATGAGCGCGACGCGGGGCCTGATGCGCTATGTCGGCGGCAAGCTCAGCAAGAATGAAGATGCGGTGACGCTGCACACCGCCACCGCGACCTTGGCCGTGCGGGGCGGATCGTACCTGACGAGATTCGATGCCGACAAGACCGAAGCCGCGTTCCTCTACGGCAATCAACTCAAGATCGCCGGCGCTGTCGGCGAACCGCAGATCATTAGGCGAACCGGCTGGGGGGCTACGGTCCTCCGCGGCGGCGCGGCTTCGGCCGCGTACCGGGTGCCACCCCAGCGGCTGGCGCAGGACACCCAGCAGCTCGACGGGCAATCCGGCAGCACCGGCGGCGCCACGGTGATCCCGACCGACGCCACGGTCGTCAACAGCGGCGTCCCCAAGACGATCTCAGGCGACTTCTCCCAAAGCCTCCAGCAGGCCGAAAGTCAGAGCGGCACCGCGAACATCCCGACGCCGAACCCGAACCCGCCGTCGGCGGTTAACACCCAGCAGAGCACCGCGTCTCAGGGCGCGACAGGTTTGACGCAGCCCAGCATCCTGGCGCCGACCGGTGCAACCCGAATCTTCGCCTTCAACCTGGCGCCGTCGCCGTCGCCGAGCAACATTCCGTTTTCGCCCAATGAGATCCCGCTCGAAGGCGCGATCGGCGGGTCGCCGACCCCGCTCTACCTGGTGGCGCCGGCATCGACCGCGATCGGCGACACCAGCACCGCGAGCACCGCGCGCGAGCTGAATGCGACGGTCGTCTTCCTCGGGCAAGGCAGCGCGCAAAGTTCGACCGCGGTCGTAGCGGGCGGGCTCGTGACGACGCTCCAGAGCAACGGCGCGCCAATCCTCGTCGGCGCCGTGCGCGGGGTCGAGTCGGTTACGTCTGGCGTCGATGGGGAGACGATCACCTCGCCCGTCAGCGGTCTCCTCGATACCACCAACCTCAGCTCTACGCTCGACCAGACCTTGTACAACACGAACAGCAACCGTGTCGCCACCGGACCATCGGCATCCCAGCCCGGGGAACTCGAGACCGAATTCGTCGCCACCGCACCAGCCACGGAAACCTTCGGCTTCTCTCAGCCCGCCGTGCCGACGACGGTGCCCGCCGGTGTCGGCACCAGCCGGACCACGCAGACGCTGACCGGCTTTTTCGGCGGATTGATGGCGACGACCGCGACATCGACACCCTATGCGCTGACCGGGACCGCCACGATTGCGACCAATAGCGTCGCCAACTCGGTGACTGCGAACTTCGCCAGTGATCACTCGCTGAGCGCTGCGGCAACCGGCGGGGTCACCTCGATCGCGATGAATTTTGGCGGGACACAGAGCGCATTCATCGACGACAATATCTTCGGCGCCCTCGAGAACACCGCCGTCCCTCAGCAAATCAACGGTCAGTCGCTGCAGGTCGGCGGCAGCACGGCTAATGCGGGCCAGCTCTACCTGGTCAGTTCGGCAACCGCCGCGCTCCCCACCGCGCTGCTGCCGAGCGGCGCGTCGTTCTGCCAATGCGCCTATTTGAAATGGGGTTATTGGGGCGGCGATCTGCGGACCGGCAACGCCAGCAACAACACTCTGTCACGCGTCGACCACGGGCATATCAACTTCTGGGCCGCCGGAACCCCAACCCCGGCCGGGGATCTCAACACGCTGGCGGGCCAGAACGCATCGGGAACATATAACGGCGCCGCGATCGGTTCGGTGGACAACGCCGGCGCGCGTTATGTCGCCGCCGGTGGCTTTACCGGCACCTTTAATTTCGGCACGCACAGCGGCACGTGGGCGCTCACCAATTTCGACGGCCACAATTTCAGCGCCGCCGGCAACACCCCGCTCAACGGTTCAAGTTACAGCGTCAGCGGCAGCGCCGGCGGCTTAGCCGGCTCGTTCAATGGCAGCTTCTATGGCCCGTTGGCGGCGGAGACCGGCGGAAACTTTTCTCTTCACTCGATCGGGACCGGTCCGGTCTACCTCGCCTCCGGGATCTTCGCCGGCAAGCGGTAGGCTCTTGATGCGGCCATCGGTTGAAGTTGAGCCGACTGTGCTCTAGGGGGAGCCGGTTGGGCATCGAGCGCCGGCAGGGATCGATGCTGCAGGTCCTCGGCAACCTGGCAAATGGGTCCC
>DASYZD010000244.1:0-9180 GCA_035946655.1 Allostellaceae bacterium
GGGGCGCGGCTAATCTCTTGACGGTGATCTGCTCGCCCGCCATCGCCGGCAAAGGGTTCGAGAAATGGATCGCCGACCGGCTCGCCGGTCATCCGGTGCGGCTTCAGATCGAGATCGCGCCGGACGAGCCGGCCGCGTTGCACCACCGGATCGGTGAACTCGGGTGCCGCCTGCTGGCGATCGAGGCCGGCGGCACTGAAAATCGCGCCGATCGGCTGCGCGAATTTGCCGAGCGCTGTGGCTGCGATATCCTGATCGTGCGCTGAAAATCGGCGGAGTGTTGGGTAAACCGATCGAGGAGGGCGAGATGACGAGCTGGTGGCACGAACAACGCACCCGCGAGCGCGCCTATGAGATCTGGGAGCGCGCCGGACGGCCCGAAGGCAAGGCGACCGAACACTGGCTCCAGGCCGAGGCCGAGATCACGGCCGAGGAACAGGGGCTCGAACAGGAGATCGAGCTCGAGGCCAAGGGCGCCGTCTGATCGACCCGGGCTAATCAACTGGGGTTGATCAACTCCGGTTGAACGCCGGCATCACCTCCGCGGCGAACCAGCGCAGCTGCTCGATGAACTCGGCGGGCGGCAGGCCCTCGGCCCAATGGATCATGAAATCTTCCAGGCCCGGGTATTTCGCCTCGATCGATTTGATGCCGTCGATGACCTGAGCGGGCGGGCCGCAGAACCACGCCTTCTGCTTCACCCCCTCGGCCAATGTCGGGACTGTCGCCGGTGCGCCGGGCGTGCCCCAGGTGCGGCCCTCCTCGTCGGCGTAGCGGACAAAGCCGAACGGCGCGAACCATTTATAGCGCTCGTCATGCGAGGGTTCGAGGCGGCGCATCGCCTCGTTCTCGGTGTCGGCAAGATAGATCCCGGCCCCCCAGATCATATCCTCCCCGAGCTTGGTCGGCCGGTGGTGACGATGGCAGGCATCGTGGAAGGCGCGCACGACATCGTCGAGGATCTTCTCGCCGTTCAAGGTCACCATCGCCTTCAAGCCATATTGCGCCATCATCTCGATCGTGCGGCCGCTGGCGATCGGCATCCAGACCTCGACCGGCAGGTGCTTGGGCCGCGGCACCACGGTGATCTCGGTGAGGTCGTAGCCGCGATAGGGCACCGCCGGCGGGCAGTCGTAGAACTTGCCTTTGTGGTGGAACGCCTCTTCGTTGAAACATTTGAGCAGCAGCTGGAGCTGCTCTTCGAAGAGTTCGCGGTTGGCGGCCGCATCGAGTAGCGGCGCGCCGAAGGTTTCCACTTCGCGGGTGTGATAGCCGCGACCGACCCCCATGATCAGGCGACCGCCGGTGACGATGTCGGCCATCGCATAGTCTTCGGCGAGGCGAATCGGGTGCCACATCGGCAGAATGTTGAAGGCGCTGCCGATCTTGAGGCGCTGGGTTTGCGTCGCCAGCCACAGCCCCCATTGGATCAGATTGGGGATGCACTCATAGCCTTCGCGCTGGAAATGGTGCTCGGCCGCCCACAGACAGTAATAGCCGAGATCGTCCATCACCCGGGCGACCCGGCGCGAGGTTTCGAACACCTCGGACAATCGCTCGTTCGAATAGCGCCGATCATTGGCCGGCGTGCCGTCGCGCCCGATATTGTCGAGTTCGACTTGGCCGACATAGAGCGAATGGAACCGTTTGATCATGACGCCACCAAGCCTCCGTCAAAGATCATTCCTGAACGTGGTTCGATATACTGACGCGGCACCGCTCCGCGTCAATCCCGCGCGGCGCCCTTCTCGACGACGAGCGCCTGGGCGATTCCGGCCACCCGGGTCGTCGCCTCGCGCAACAATCGCTTCAGCTCGGCCACTTCTCCTTCGAAGCGGTCGCCTGGGGTGCCGATGAGGATGCCGGCGGTGACGCTGCCATCGGCATTGAAAATGGGCGCCGCCAGCCCCGCCGCACCCGGCACGGTCTCGCCGATGCTGATCGCGAACCCGTCGCGGCGGATCGCGGCGAGCCGTTCGCGCAATCGGTCGGGGTTGGTGGTGGTTTGCGCGGTCAAGGGCTCGAGCGGGGTCGAGCGGAGATAGGCATCGATCCAGGCCGGTTCCTGGTAGGCCAACAGCATCAGCCCGCCGGCCGAGGCGTAGAGCGGGCGGCTGGTGCCGGTCGGTACCGTGTAGCGCACCGGGTTGGCGCTGTCGATGACATCGGCGTAAGTCACGCGCTGCGCCATGTGATCGAGGACGACCAGGAACACCGTCTCGCCGCTCCGCGCCGCCAGATCCTGGAGGATTGGCCGCACCAGGTTGGGGAAGCGGCGAATCGCCAGGATGTCGGCGGCGAGGCGAAAGGATTTCGCGCCGAGGCGATAGAGACCATGCCCGTGCTCCATGTACCCCAGCGCCACCATCGAGCGCAGGATGCCGAGGAGGCTGCTCTTTGGCGCGGCGATCGTCGCGCTGAGCTCTGCCAGGCTCACTCCTTCTTCGGATTTGGCAAGCGCCTCGAAGAGGCCGACGAGCCGCATCGCCGAACGCGCAAACGAGCCCTCGGCGACGATTGGCTCTTGCGCGCGCCGGGAGATCGATGCTCGAGTGCCTGGCCTTGTCCTCAAAGTCGCATTCCCTTTCCTCGCCGCCGCAGAGTAGAGGTTAGCACCCCACCGCTTCAACTCGGGCATCCGCGAGGCTCAGTCATCGCAATCCCGGCAGACGCCCGGCGCCTCGGCTGCTAGAGTTTGACACCGCCTGCAGGAGGACAGAATGGCCCCGACGATCGAAGCCGACACCCGCCCCGAGGTGCGGATCGAGGATGTCGAATACCAGCGCCAGGGCGGCCGCGCGCTATTGGCGCGGGTTTACCGACCGGCCGGGAGCGGGCCCTATCCGGCGGTCGTCCAGGTGCATGGCGGCGCCTGGGTCAACAAGGACCGGACCGACAACGATTTCATCGCCCGGGCGTTCGCCGAGAGCGGCATCCTCGTCGCTGCGCTCGACTTTCGCATGCCGCCCGAGGCGCCCTACCCCGCTTCGCTCGCCGATATCAACCTCGGCATCCGCTGGTTGAAGGCGCGCGCCCGGCTGTACGGCAGCCGCCCGGACTGGGTCGGCAGCATGGGCACCTCGAGCGGCGGCCACCAGGTGCTGCTGGCGGCGATGCGCCCCGACGATCCGCGCTATGCCGCCCTGCCGCTCTCTGAAGCGCCGCAGATCGGCGCCGGGGTCGCCTTTGTGATTTCGGGCTGGGGCGTCCTCGACCCGTTGTTGCGCTATCACCTCGCCAAGCAGGCCGGCAATGCCGAGCTGGTAGCGAACCATCACGCCTTTTGGAGCGATGAGGCGACGATGAGCGAAGGCAGCCCGCCGGCGATCCTCGACCGCGGCGAGAAGGTCGCCCTTCCACCCGCGCTCGCCTTTGGCGGCGACAAGGACGAGTGGGTCCCGCTTGAAACGATGCAGCGCCTCGTCAATGGCTGGCGGCACGCCGGGGGCGAGATTGAATTGCAGATCTACCCGGGTGCGGGTCACGGGTTCATGACCGGCAAACCCGACGCGCCCTACGCCCGCCCGGCGATCGAGCGGATGAAAGCCTTCATCCGCAAACACACGGGGTGAGCGGCAACTGAGGTGGGAGGAAGCCATGCAGCAGAACCGGGTAAAGCGCATCATGAATGCGGGCGGGCTGGCGCTCGGGACCCACGTCGGCGGCATCCCCGATCCGCAGATCGTCGAGATCATCGGGCTCTCGGGGTTCGACGCCGCCTTTATCGACATGGAGCACACGACGCTCGACCTGCATGATGTACAGGCCTGTGTGATGGCGGCCGAGCGGATCGGCATCACCCCGATCGTGCGCACCCCGGGCTTCGACCCGGCCTTCATCCTGCGCCTTCTCGATTTGGGGGTGCAGGGGATCCAGGTGCCGCATGTTTCCGACCCCGAGATGGCGCGCGAGGCCGTGCAGGCGGTGCGCTATCCGCCCGAGGGCGACCGCGGCATGGCGGCCGGCGGGCGCGCCGCCGATTACGGCAAGATCCCGCTATTGGAACACATGGCGAGCTCCAACCGCGAGATTCTCCTCGCCTGCATGATCGAGGACATGGCGGCGGTCGAACGGATCGACGAGATCGCCGCGGTGCCGGGCATCGATCTCCTCGCCGTCGGCCCGTCGGATCTATCGCGCTCGCTCGGGGTCAGCGGCCACCCCGACCATCCGCGCCTCGTCGCGGCGATCGACCGGGTGCGCGCGGCGGTGAAAACCGGCGCCGGCTGCCGCCTCGCGCTGCCATTGAACCACGCCGCCTTCCCGCGCAACGCCGCGCAACTCAAGGAACTCGGTGCCGGCTATACCAATTGCGCCCCGACCCCGGAAGCCCGCCTCCTACGCTCGATGCAGGAGCAATGCGCGGCGCAGCGGAAGCTCTTGGGGGCCTGAAACCGCTGATAAAGATCCCTGCGCAGGCAGGGACCCATACATCCCAGGCCGGATCATGCCGATCCATGGGTCCCTGCCTACGCAGGGACCTCACTGTCGAATGAGGGGTTTCTCTACCATCCCCCGTCGACGCCGATCGCCTGGCCGGTGACGAAGGCGGCTTCGTCGGAGGCGAGGTAGGCGATCATCGAGGCGACTTCGTCGGGGCTGCCGAAGCGGCCGACGGGGATCGCCTTCGCCCGCTCGCGAAACCCGATTTCGAGGTCGTCGCCATATTCGCGCCGGTTGGTGCTGATCGCGCGCGAGGTGCGAATGGGGCCGGGGCAGACCGCGTTGACGGTGATCCCGAAGGGCGCCAGGTCAAGCGCCAATGACCGGGTGAAGCCGACGATCGCCGCTTTCGAGGCGGCATAGGTCGCGCGCTTTGGCCCCGGGCGGAACGCCGCCTTCGACGACACGCTGACGATGCGGCCAAATCCGGCCTGCTTCATCGTCGGCGCCGCGGCGCGCGACATCAGGAACGCGCCCTTGGCGTTGACCCCCATCGTCAAATCCCAGGCGGCCACCGGCACGTCCTCGATCTCGTTGCGATCGGCACCCTGCGGCGCGCCCGCATTGTTGACGAGAATGTCGAGGCGGCCATAGCGCGACAAGACCTCGCCGACCATGCGGTTCGCGTCCCCCTCCTGGCTCACATCGCCCAACACGGACGAGGCGACGCCACCGGCCTTGGTGATCTCTTCGGCCAGGCTGTCGACCCCGCCCCAGTTGGCGTCGGTGTCGCCCGGCGCGTTGAACTCGTTGGCGACCCCGGCCGGGCGCAGATCGGAGACGACGACGGTGATCCCCTTGGCGGCAAGCGCGCGGGCGGTCGAATTGCCGATGCCTACAGGCTTGCCGCAGCCGGTGATCAGCGCGACGCGAGTCGGATGGGGCATACGCTTCCTCCCTCCTCAGACGGGCCGCGTGCCCTTCAATTGCGTCCGGTGCATCAGGCGGCGGCTCGCGGGGTCAAAGGCATCGCGCCGGTGCATCGCGCAGCGATTGTCCCACCAGATGAGGTCGCCGACGACGCCGTGCGTCCTTCGAGGCGCCCGCTGCGCGGGCTCCTCAGGATGATGCTGTTTCTAAATGTCATCATAAACTTACGTCATCCTGAGGAGCATCCGAAGGATGCGTCTCGAAGGACGCGATCACTCCGCCGCCGCCAAGGCTTCGACGCCGTAATCGTTGATCGAGACCCGCCAGTGGATGCGGTCCTCCTCGGGCGGATAGTCGCCGGCGGCCCGATGATAGGAGCACCGGTTGTCCCAGATCACGATGTCGCCCTTTGCCCATTTGTGGTGGTACTCGGCGTCGGGCTGGATCATGTAGCCGGTAAGATCGGCGATCAGCTGCGCGCTTTCCTTGTCGTCGGCGCCGACGATCGAACAGATTTTGCCGGGATCGAAATAGAGCGACTTGCGCCCGGTTTCGGGGTGGGTGCGGATGATCGGATGGTAGACTGGCGTCCAATCCTGGTCCTCGGGGTTGAGGAGGGCGGATTTGCCGCGTTTCCCGCCATAGGAAAAGGCGCCGATCACCCCGTCAAGCCGCTCCTTCAGCCGCTCGGGCAATGCGTTATAAGCGGCGTAGCCATTGGCAAAGAGGGTGTCCCCGCCGCGGCTCGGGATCGCGAGCGCGTAAAGCTGGGTCGCCTTGAACGGCGCCTGATTGTAGGCGCCGTCGGTATGCCAGCCCTCAGCCCCGCGGCGGTAGATCGCGTCGATGATCTTGCCGTCGGCGTCGAACTTGCCGACTCCGAGCATCGTGATCTTTGGGTGCTCGGGATGACGCGTCGATTTCGAGGGATGCGGTACGACCGGGCCAAAGCGCTCGCTGTAGCGAATGAACTCGGGGATCGCCAGCTCCTGATCGCGCACGCACAGGATGTTATAGTCGAGCCAGGCCTGATAGATCGGGGCAAACCCTTTATCGTCGAGCGTCTTGACGTCGACGCCGCGTACCTCGACGCCGATCTGCGGACCCATGCGGCGAATCTCGACCATCGCAATCTTCTCCCGACGCCTACTCATTTAAGTCAATACCCCAACCGTGGCGCTGACAATTCGATATTCCGAGAGGCCGCCCCGCGCCGGCGGCATTGCGCCGCAACTCGCGGCGCGGTTGCGGCCAGCCGGATCGGGTGATAGGCGAGGCCTGACCTAGGGAGGCGTTGATGCGCTTAAAGGATCGCATCGGCATCGATATCGGGCGCAAGCTGCCGTTGGAAGATGCGGTGTCCTGGGCGGCGGCGCATGATGTGCAGTTTGTCGATGTCCAGCTCGACACCGGGAGGAACGCGCTTGGCACGATCGACGCCTCGCGCGCCGCCGCGCTGCGCCGGAGCTGCGAGCGGCACGCGATCCATCTCGGGCTGCATACCTCTTCGGCCGTCAATGTCGGCGAATACGCGCCCTATGTCGGCGACGCGGTCGAACAATACCTCGCCGCCTATGTCGACGCCGCGATCCTCCTCGGCGCCGAATGGATCGTCATGCATGCCGGGTATCACTTCACCTCCGACCGCGAAGAGCGCATCGCGGCGGGGCGCGAGCGGCTCCAGCGCATCGTCGCCTACGCCGAAGAGAAAGGCGCGCTCGTTCTCCTCGAAAACCTCAACAAGGAGCCGGAAGCGGCCGAGGTGCACTACCTCGCCCACACCGTCGAGGAATGGCGCCATTATTTCGGGCGCATCCAATCCCCGGCGTTGCGCCTCTCGTTCACCGTCAACCACGCCCACCTCGTGCCCGAAGGGGTCGCCGGGTTTGTCGATGCGCTCGATATGGCCCGGGTCGAGGAGGTGCGGCTCGCCGATTGCTGGCGCAATGGCAACGAGGTGCACCTGAAACCCGGCGCGGGCGATCTCGATTTCGGCGATATGTTCCGGCGCATCGAGGGCAAGGGCTTCCGCGGCCACTACATGAACGCCTTCGGCTCGCTCGACGACATGCTCGAAGGCCGAGACGTACTTGTGCGGATCGCCGAGGCTGCCGACGTGAATCTCGGGTGAGGGCGGCGCGATGTCGTTGTTTGTATCCGACGAGATGTCGCTGTTTTTATCGGCCGCTGGGCGCATTCCGCGCTATCGATGGTGGATTGGCACGCTTGCCGTTTCCGCGTTCCTCCTCGTCGTGTTCTTGTTGCTGTCAGCGATCTTTGGCACCGGGTTCTTGAGATCCGCTAACGGGCGCGCCGCTCTGTTCGTGCTCCAATTGGTCTGGCTCTACGTCTCCTATTGCCTTTTTGGCAAGCGCTTCCAGGATCGAGCAAAGCCGGCGAGCTTTGCGCTGATCTGGATTGGCCCGCAGCTGCTCAAGCTCGTGCTCGACACAGGGGTGACCGGCAGCCTTGCCGTCCCGAACCTAGTGGAATACGGGTTCGCCACCGTCAATTTTGTTGTCGGAGTCTGGTTCCTCGTCGAGCTCGGCTTCCTGCGCGGCACGGTCGGCCCCAATAGATACGGGCCCGACCCGGTAGAACGCTAGCCTTGCGGTGGCACGTCGAGCCTGACCGCGATCCCGTCGAGCCCCGGTTCCTGCAGGTGGAATGTCGCGTTCGGGAACAGATCGTTGTTGCCGGCGTGGTCGTAATGCATGTGGCTGATGATGACATCGCCCACCGCGGCAGGATCGACGCCGATCGCCAGAAGCCCCTAGCGCGGCGGCGTGAGGAAGTCGCGCCCGCGCTTTTTGGCCATCACCGCGTCGAACCCGGTGTCGAGGATCAGCGTGCGATCCTCGCCCTTGATCGCCCACACCCTCGCCCCGCGTGCGGGGAGAGGGACAGGGTGAGGGGCTTTCGGAGGCTCAGCTCCGCTTGAACAGGCGGTCGGCGTTGCCGGCCATCAGCTTCGCCCGCACCTCGGGCTTCATGTCCCAGGCGAGGAAATTGCTGACGGTCTCGGGGAACTGGCATTCCGAATGCGGGTAGTCGGAGGCGTACATCAGCACATCGTCGCCGATGAAGCCGCGCACCGCATCAAGCATGTCGGCGCCCTCGTGGCGCTCGACGCTGCAGAAATAGCGGCCGCTCGACAGGTATTCGCTCGGCTTCATCTTGAGCGGCTGGGTCGAGCCGACATAGGCGTATTGCTCGTCCATCCGGCGGCCCCAGAACGGCAGCCAGCCGAAGCCGCATTCAAGCGTGCCGACCCGGAGCTTGGGAAAGCGGTCCATGATCCCGCCGCCGATCACCGAGGCGATAAAGCGCATCGCGCCCCACGGGTGTGAGGCCAGGCGCCCCAAAAAGATGTTGTCCCACAGGTCGAAGACGCCGGGGAAATAGGGTGGCGTCCAGGTGAAGCTGTGGTGCACGATCGGCAGATCGTGCTCGTCGGCGGCGCGCCAGATCGGGTCGAGCGCGGGATGGTCGGCCGGGATGTCCTTGGTGACGAGCGGCATCACCGCGACCGCCCAGCGCGATTTGCCCCACTCGCGGATCTCCTGGACCGCGGCCTCAACGTTGCGCGCCGAGGCGACGATCATGCTCTGCAGCCGGTCGGGGTGGTTGCCGCTGAAATCGGCCATGTGGCGGTGGAAGGCGCGGATGATGTTGACCTCGATCGCCGGGTCGTCGTGGCCGACAAAGCTGGTCCACGAGGTCGGAATGAGGAAATGCGTATCGGTTCCCTCGTCGTCCATGTCCTGGAGCCGGTCCTCGGCGCGGTCGTCCTGGGTCCCGGGGCGCGGCTGCTTTGAGCCCATCCATTGGGTGTCGCGCCCGCTATGGGTTTCGCGCGGCGCCGCC
>DASYZD010000245.1:0-2683 GCA_035946655.1 Allostellaceae bacterium
GCTGGCGGC
Source organism: Allostellaceae bacterium (assembly GCA_035946655.1). Classification (GTDB taxonomy): domain Bacteria; phylum Pseudomonadota; class Alphaproteobacteria; order ATCC43930; family CGMCC-115725; genus DATARH01. The sequence goes on from DASYZD010000245.1 coordinate 10, forward strand.
GCCGATGGCGCGCTCGGCCGGCAATGGGTCGAACGGGCAGACGGCAGCATTCATGTGATGACCGGCACCGACCGGACCGAGCTCGCGGCGGGCGATGTGTTCGTCATCGAGACGCCGGGCGGCGGCGGTTACGGCAGCGGTTAGCGCGAAATCTGTTTCGATTGATGCGTCAAAAATATACCCCTCCCGCCCGCGTGACCCGCGGGTCCACGTCTTTGTTGGGGTCAGGCACGAGGTTTGAGGGTAGGGCGATGAATGGGAGCCAGATCGGGCGTTCGCTGCGCCGTCTCGAAGACCGCAGATTTCTGACCGGGGCGGGGCGCTATGTCGACGACGCCAACCTGCCCGGCGAGTTGCACGCCTTCGTGCTGCGCTCGCCGCACGGGCATGCGGTGATCGAGGGGATCGATGCCGCATCGGCCCGCGCGATGCCGGGAGTGCGCGGCGTCTTTACCGCCGCCGATCTCGATGCGGAGGGGATTGGCCCGCTGCCGTGCATCGCCCAGGTGGCGACCGTCGCGCCGATCATCGTGCCGCCGCGCCGGGCGTTGGCGCACTCTCGCGTTCGCCATGTCGGCGATCCGGTGGCGTTCGTTGTCGCCGAGACCAGCGAGGAGGCCCGTGACGCCGCCGAGCACGTCCTGGTGGCATACCGGCCGTTGCCCGCGGTGGTCGATGCGACGGCGGCCCTCGCCGCCGGGGCGCCGCTCTTGTGGGATGAAGCGCCGGGCAATCTGTCCTACCGGTTCCTGCGCGGCGACAAGCCGGCAGTCGATGCGGCATTCGCCCGGGCCGCCCATACGATCGAGATCGAGCTCGTCAACAACCGTCTGGTCGTCGTGCCCGTCGAGCCGCGCGCCGCGATCGGCCGCTACGACGCAGACGACGATTCTCTGGAATTGCTGTTGACCGGCCAGGGGGTCCACAGCCTCAAGCAGCAGCTTGCCGATGCGGTGTTTCACATCGCCCCTGAGCGCATCACCGTGCGTGCGCCCGATGTCGGGGGCGGGTTTGGCGTCAAGAACTTCCTCTATCCCGAATGGGTCTTGGTGCTGTGGGCGGCGCGGCGGCTCGGCCAACCGGTCAAATGGGTCGCCGAGCGGGGCGAAGAGTTCCTCAGTTCGGCGCAAGGCCGCGACAACCGCACCCACGGCCGCCTCGCGCTCGATGAGGAAGGTCGGTTTCTCGCGCTGGACGTCGAGACGGTGGCCAATCTCGGTGCGTATCTCTCGACCAACGGCCCGGGCAGCTCAACCAATTCGCCGGCGAGCGCGATGGGCGGCGTCTACGATATCCCGGCGGTGTTCATGGCGGTGCGCGGCGCCTTCACCAATACCGTGCCGATCGACGCCTATCGCGGCGCCGGCAAGCCCGAAGCCAATTACCTGATCGAACGGCTCGTCGACCGCGCCGCGCGCCGTCTCGCGATCGATCCGGTGGCGCTGCGCCGGCGCAACCTGATCAGCCACTTCCCCCATGAAAGCGGGCTCGGCGTCACGATCGATTGCGGGCGGTTTGCCGCCAACCTCGATCACATGGCGCGGCTCGTCTCAAGCGAGAATTTTGCGGCTTGCCGCCAAGCAGCAGCCGAGCGCGGCAAGCTGCGGGGGCTCGGCATCGCGTGCTTTCTCGAAACCTCGCGCGGTACGCCCGGCGAGCGCGCCGAGATCCGCTTTGAAGCGGACGGCCGCGTCGCGCTGGTGCTCGGCACCCAGTCGAACGGCCAGGGGCACGAGACCAGCTTTGCGCAGATCGCCGCCGACCTCCTGGGGCTCCCGATCGCGGCGTTCCGTTTCGTCCAGGCGGACACCGAAGCGGTCGAAAGCGGGAACGGGCATGGCGGCGCCCGCTCGATGCATATGGGCGGGACGGCGCTCTACCAAGCAGCCCAGATGGTGCTCGCCAAAGGCCGCGCGCTGGCCGCGCACCTGTTGCAGGCCGATCCGAACGAGGTGAGCTTCACCGCCGGGCGGTTCACGCTCGGCGGTGGCGAGCGCGGCATCGACCTTCTGGCGCTGGCGGCAGCGGCCCGTGACCCCGCCAACCTCCCCGATGAGATGAACCCTGGGCTCGACGCCGACGCCTTTAACGCCTCGGATGTCTTCACGTTTCCGAGCGGCTGCCACGCCGCCGAAGTTGAGATCGACCCGGAAACCGGAAGGGTGACGCTCGAACGCTACACGGGGATCGACGATTACGGGCGGGTGATCAATCCAATGCTGACCGTGGGACAGGTCCAGGGCGGGCTCGCCCAGGGCATCGGGCAGGCGCTCTTCGAACACACGGTCTACGCCGAAGGGTCGGGCCAGCTCTTGAGTGGGTCCCTGTTGGACTATGCCTTGCCGCGCGCGGACGATCTGCCGCCGCTCAACATCACCCTCGCCGAACTCCCGACCGCGGTTAACCCGCTCGGCGTCAAGGGCGCGGGCCAGGCCGGGTGCATCGCGGCGCCGCAGACGATCGTCAACGCGATCCTCGATGCCCTCGCACCGCTCGGCATCGATGACATCGATATGCCCGCCACCCCGGAGCGGGTTTGGCTACAGCTCGCATCGATATCTGCGCGCTTCGCCAGTTCGGCGCGCCGGTAAGGCGTTGGGCTTCCGCGCGATATGGCCGGCCGGCGCGAAGCTGGCCCGCAGCGATGCGGCAGTTCTGGACGCGGCGGATCCGG
>DASYZD010000246.1:0-2487 GCA_035946655.1 Allostellaceae bacterium
ATACCCTGAAGGGCGGCGCGGGCAACGATATCTTCTACGCCGGCGGCAAGACCACGATGACCGGCGGCGGCGGCGCCAACCAATTCACCTTCGCCCATATCGGCACCAACCGAATCACCGATTTTGCGGTGAGCACCGGTAACGAACTCGTACTGCGCAATTCCGGGTTCAACCTCGGCGCCGACCAGGGCATGGGCACCAACACCCCGCAGCACCTCCTCGCCAGCGTCTTTGTCGCCAATTCGAGCGGAGCCTTCACCAACACGGGCCAGCGCTTTGCCTACAATACGACCACCGGGGCGCTCTCCTATTCCGCCAATGGCAGCGGCTCGGCCGGCAGTTCCGTCGTCGTCCTCGCCGGACATCCGACCCTCGCCGCCGGGCTTGCCGGACACGTGTTCTTCACCGCTTAGCCCCGCGGCCGCTGCGCAAGCTGTCGAGCAGCCCGCGCAGCCTCGCTTCGTCGCCGGCGTCGGCTAGCGGGATGGCGAATTCGAGCGCCGTCGCGAGGCCGGCGTAACGCGCCTTGAGCTTTGCCGCGATCTCGTCATAACGGCCGATGACGGCATAGGTGTCGAGCATTGCGTCGCTGACGAGGCCCGGCATCTCCTCCCAGCGCTGGGCCCGCGCCAGCCCCTGCAGCGCCCGCGCGACCTCGCCATGGCCCTCGCTTTCAAAAGCGAGGAGATAGGCCGGGGTCGACGCGTAAAACGCGACCCGCGCACGCACCTCGCTGATCCGTCCTGGCAGGGCCGCGCGGCTCTCGGCGGTGGCGACCAGCGGCATCACGCACAGCGTAAACCGGGCGAGGTCGCGCCCGGCTTTCGCCGCGCCCCTCTTCGCCGCCGGCAGCATAACTTCGGCGATATAGCGGGGGGTGGCGATCGGATGGGCGCGGATCCCGTCCGCGACCTCGCCGGCCACCTGGCACATATACGGGTTGACCGCGGCGAGCTCGACCGGGATCTGCGGATGCTCGATCGGGGCCGGCGCGAACAGCGGCACCATCAGGCTGAGCTTATAGTGCTCGCCCACGAAATCGAGCCTGGTGCCGTTCTGCCAGCACGCCCAGATCGCCCGCAACGCCTGGACATAGTCGCGCAGCCATGGTCCGGGTGCCGACCAGGCCATGCCGTAGCGCCGCTCGATATGCCCCTTGACCTGGGAGCCGAGACCCAGTGTAAAGCGGCCACGCGACAGCTTTTGCAAGGTCCAGGCGCTGAGTGCGGTGACCATCGGGCTCCGCGGAAAGGCGATCGCCACCGCGGTCGCCAGCCCGACCCGGCTGGTCGCCGCGGCCGCCAGCGCCATCACGATATAAGGGTCGTCCTTGGTTTCGGCGGCGAGCACGCCATCATAGCCGAGCGCTTCCGCACGCCGCGCATCGGCGGCGACCGCGCCGATATCGAGCGGCGCATCGGACGCGCGCAATCCGGGGTCGAGCCGGCCAAGCGGCAGCAGCGTCTCGATTCTCACCCTAGCCGAACCTGCCGGCGATGTGGGCGAAGAGAGCGCGCAGGGTCTGGGCTTCGGCGCCTTCGGGGCGGCCGGGGCGGGTGCGGTTGTTCCACGCCATGACGTCGAGATGCGCCCAGGGGATGCCGGGGCCGACGAACTCCTGGAGATAGAGCGCCGCGGTGATGGCGCCCCCCTGCGGCCCCTCCGAGACGTTGTTGAGGGCGGCGATCTTGCTGTCGAGGAGGCGGCGATAGCCGCGCCATAGCGGCATCCGCCACAGCGGATCGTCCTCTTCCATGCCGGTCGCGAGCAGCGCTGAGGCCAGCGCGTCGTCGTTGCAGAACAGCGCCTGCAGCTCGGCGCCGAGGGCGACGGCTTTGGCGCCGGTCAGGGTGGCGACGTCGACGAGCAGCGCCGGGCTGTCGTTCGAGGCTTCGGCGAGCGCATCGCAGAGGATCAGGCGGCCTTCCGCATCGGTATTGCCGATCTCGACGGTCAGCCCCTTGCGCGTCTTGACGATGTCGCGCGGGCGCAGCGCATTGCCGGACACCGCGTTCTCGACCATCGGCAGGAGCACCCGCAGGCGCACCGGCAGATTGGCCATCATGATCGCCCGGGCGAGCCCGAGCATGATCGCCGCGCCGGCCATGTCCTTTTTCATGTTGAGCATGCCCGAGGCGGCCTTCAAATCGAGCCCGCCCGAATCGAAGCACACCCCCTTGCCGACCAGCGTCACCTTGGGCGCCGATTTGTCGCCCCAGGCGATGTCGACGAGGCGCGGCGCCCGCACGCTGGCGCGACCGACGGCGTGGATCGTCGGATAGTTCTCGGCGAGGAGCGCATCGCCCGTGATCACCCGGCACTGCGCGCCAGATTTCTCGGCGACCTCGACCGCGGCGGCGGCGAGCTCGGCCGGCCCCATATCCGAGGCCGGGGTATTGATGAGGTCGCGGGCGAGGAATACCGCGCCGGCGAGATGCTCGACCAGCGCGCGGTCGGCGCCCTTGGGCCAGACCAGCCGCGCACCGT
>DASYZD010000247.1:0-9264 GCA_035946655.1 Allostellaceae bacterium
AAGCCGGCGAGGTTCTGCTTCAGGGTTTCGTGCGAGTTCGGCCAGAGGCAGTCCGGGTGCGGATAGTCAGCGCCCCAGATGATGTTGTCTTCACCAACCAGCGGCACGATCGGCGCCAGATACTTGTCCTGCTGATAGGTAACGAAGCCCTGGCGGCGGAAATAGTCGCTAGGCTTCATCTTGAAGCCGAGGCTGCGCGCCCGGTCGTGGTATTCGGTGTCGCAGCGGTCGAACACGTAAGGCAGCCACGTCACCCCGGATTCGCCGAGCACGAAGTTGAAATCCGGGTATTTTTCGCAGGCACCGGAGGCGAGGATCGAGGCCAACACCTCCATCGTGTCGAGCTGGAACAAGGTCGAGCGCACCAGCCGCCATTGGGTGAAGACCTCTTTTTCCATCTCCGGCGTATCGGGCGCGCGCACCGCCTTGAACCCGGTCGAATGGAACGAGATCGGGAATTTGCACTCGGCGGAAGCTTCCCACAGCTTGAACCAATCCGGGTGGTAGAGCGGCGGGCTCATCCGCTTGAACGCCAGATCACCGCCCTTCAGCCCCATCTTGGCGCAGCGCCGCACTTCGGCCGCCGCCGCGACCGGATCGGTGTTAGGGATGATGGCCAACGGGAAGACGCGGCTCGGGTCCGAGCGCTTGGCAAAATCGGATGCCCAATCGTTGTAGCGGGCGTTGACCCAGACCCGCAGATCGGCGTCCTCGATCAGATCGTTGACCATCAGGCAGCCGTAGATGATCTCCTTTTCGAGCCCGTCGCGGTCGAGATCGGCGAGGCGCAACTCCGGAGTGGTCGGACGCGGGTTGGCGCCGGGGAAGCAATCCCACTCGAAGCCGAGACCCTTCATCTCGTCGATGTGGTCGAAGGCGCCCTTGGTGTAGGGTAGAAAGCCCGGGCCGACGCCGTTCCACATGCCGCGGTCCTTGTCGTCGACAAACCAGTGCCGGCCGTCGTTGCGCTCCTCGACGCGCGGGGCCAGCTTCTGCCACTTCGCCGGAGCTTGCGACGACCACAGATCGGTGGGGCAATAGGTCAGGTCGATGTGGTTGTCGCCGGAAATGAGCTTTTGTTGCATCGCGCGTCCTACTCCTTCTCGATGCGCCTTAGGGTGCAGCCGTATAGCACGAAGATAGCGGGCAGCGGCCTGTGGTTTCAACCGCGCTTCGGCGCATGGCCGCCCGGCGCCAAAAAATGGCCCGTTTGGCCTCACACCGGGCGCGAGGCGGCTCGCATTCCGAGGTGACCGGCCAAGCCCTCTAATGAGCAGGCTCGGGGTTGACCCAGCCGCCGGCGCTTTGCGGCTCCTGCGGGATCGGCTGGGCGCGGTTCACCGGTTGGCTGGGCGGCCGAACGGCGGGCGGGGCGTAAGCCGGGTGCCCATAATAGGTCGGGTATGCCGGGTAGTAGGCGGGGGCGCAGGCCGCCAGGGCACTGAGGAGCCCTAACGCCAGTCCGGCGCGAGCAATCGTCCGAATCGTCATCCTGCGACCTCACGCCGATCGTCGCGCCGACGCGCGACTGGTTTTGCTCGCTCCACCGGAAATCGAGCGATCTTGTGCGTCGCACCAGGAACAGAGGCGGCGCGATTTTGTTCCCTGCAACGGGGGCGGTCCTCATCGTTATTGCCATCGGGGAGCACAGCGGGAATGACGATCTTCGGGGCGATGCGGCGGACGCTGCTCGGCCTGTTCGCACTCTTTGCGCTCGGCATCGCCGGCGGCGCGCTGTTCGTCGGGTATTGCGCCTTCACGCTGCCGCTGTCGCAGGCGCTGGCCAATGAGACCCCGCCCGCGGCGATCCGCTACACCACCGGCACCGGTCAGAATTTGGCTGTGCGAGGGGTGTACCGCGGCGAAAAGCTTTCGCCCGATCATCTGCCGCCCGATCTCGTCAATGCCGTCGTCGCGATCGAAGACCGGCGCTTTTTCCGCCATGGCGCGATCGACCTGCGCGGCATCTTCCGGGCGGCCTGGCACGATTTGTTTGACCGCGGGCCGCTCGAGGGCGGCAGCACAATCACCCAGCAATTGGCCCGGCTGACCTACCTCTCGCCGGAGCGCACGCTTCGCCGCAAGGTGCAGGAGGCGATGATCGCGGTGTGGCTCGAAGCGCGGCTTTCGAAGAACGAGATCCTCGCGAGGTATTTGAACAACGTCTATTTCGGCGCCGGCGCGTTCGGCGTGGACGCGGCGGCCAGGCGCTATTTCGGTAAGAAGGCGAGCGAACTCGACCTTGTGCAGGCCGCGATGCTGGCCGGCCTCCTGCGCTCCCCCTCGCAGCTCGCACCCAGCCGCAACCTCGAGGGGGCGCACCGTCGCGCCGAGCTGGTCCTGCAGGCGATGGTCGAGAACGGAGCGATCGATGAGGCCCGCGCCGCTGCGGCCAGCGCCGAAAAGCTGACGCTCGCGGTCCCTCCCGACACTGCGCCCGACAATAATTATTTCCTCGATTCGGCCGCCGCCGAAGTGAAGCGGCTGGTCGGCACCCCGCCGCTCGATGTTTCGGTGACGACGACCTTCGACCCGCAGCTGCAGGATGCCGCCGAGCGCGCCGTCAAGCGCTGGCTGGCCACCGAGGGTGTGCACCGCCATGTCGGCCAGGCGGCGCTCGTCGCGTTGGCCCCCGACGGCGCGATCCTGGCGATGGTCGGCGGACGCGACTACGCCCAAAGCCAATTCAACCGCGCCACGCAGGCGCGCCGCCAGCCGGGCTCCTTGTTCAAGATCTTCGTTTACCTGACCGCGCTCAGTAACGGCTATACCCCGGACAGCGTGATGGTTGACCAGCCGGTCGATATCGGAGGCTGGCAGCCGGCCAATTACGACGGGCGCTATCACGGCTCGGTGTCGCTCCGGGCCGCCTTTGCGCAATCGTTGAATTCAGTCTCCGCGCAGCTCGTTCAAGCGGTCGGCGTCAACCGGGTGATCGCGATGGCGAGGAGCCTGGGCGTGCATTCGCCGCTGCCGGCGGTGCCGAGCCTGGCGCTTGGCTCGGCGGAGGTGACGCTCCTCGAGATGACCGGCGCGATGGACGGGATAGCGACCGATCGCAAATCGATCGAGCCGTATGCGATCCGAACGATCCGCAGCGAGGCGGCGCCGCTTTACACCCGCGCGGACACCGTGCCCGAGCGGCCCGACTGGAACTGGCCGGCGATGATGCGGCTCCTCGAAGCCGTGGTCACCGAGGGCACCGGCAAGGCGGCGCGGCTCACCGACAGCCTTGGGCGGCGCTCAGCCGGCAAGACCGGCACGACCGACGATTATCGCGACGCCTGGTTTGTCGGGTTCACCAGCGATATCGTCGTCGGGGTCTGGTGCGGCAATGACGACAACAGCCCAATGGAACGGGTGGTCGGCGGCGACATGCCGGCCAAGATTTGGCACGATTTCGTGTCCGCGGCGGAGCCCATCCTGGCGCGGGAGAAGGCGCTCGCCGCGCCAGCGGTAACTGCCGCGCTGAGCGGCTCCACTGCGGCGCCATCGGCCGCGCTACCCTCGCCGGGGAGCGTTGTGCAGCCACCGCCGCCGAGCGACGGCTCACCGCAGCAAATAGTGTCCGCGCCCGCCGATCAACCTGCGGAGCCGCCAGCGCCGTCAGCACAGCAAATGCGCGGGATCCCGATCGTCGTCGATACCGCAACCCTGTTACTGAACGGCGAGCTGATCCATCTCGACGGGGTCGCCGGCCAAGGTGGTGCGGAGGGCAACCAACTGGCCCGCTACATCGGCGGCCGCCCAGTTACCTGCGTGCCGGTCGGCGGTAGCGCGGCGAAGTTTCGCTGCAAACTCGGCGATTACGATCTGAACGAGGCGATCGTCTTGAACGGTGGCGGCCGGGCCACCGACAACGCGCCCGAACGCCTGCGCAGCGCCGAAGAAAAAGCCCGCCTCGCCGGCCGCGGGGTCTGGGGGCAGTAGCAAAATCACCACCGCGTCGACAGCCGGATCGCCAGGCGCGAGCCGGTCTTGACGACGGCGGAGATCACTTCGTAGGCGACCGCCTCGGTGGCGCCGTATTCGATCGCGGTCGCGCGATGCCGGGCTTCGTCGGCGCGGAAGGCTTCGATCGTCGTGCCGAGTGTCGGGTCAGCATCGCGCAGGCGATCGGCCTGCCCGCGGTAATGCTCGTCGATGACCTCTTCGACGGCGACGGTGCAGGCCATCGCCGCGCGCTCGCCGAGGAGCGCGGTCGCCGCGCCCAGGGCATAGCCGGCGACATGCCAGAGCGGCGTCAGGATGGTCGGGCGCACCCGGCGCGCGCGGATGAGGTCGTCGAACGCGGCGAGATGGCGCTTTTCCTGCTCGGCCATATCGGCGATCTCGGCGCGGGCCCGGCCCCGGGGGATGACGGCGAGCTGGCCGTCATAGATGCGTACCGCGCCGTATTCGCCGGCATGGTCGACCCGGATCATGCCGTCAATCTCGGCCGCGGGCGGGGAATCGCCCGGGAGGTAGGGCGGGCGCTCCACTGTCATGCCGCGACCGCCTGCGATGCGGGGCGGCGGGTGCGCAGGAAAACCGCAGCGCAGCCGGCCGCCATGCCGAGCGAGGCCAAAAGGTTCCAGCCGGCCAGCGAGACGCCGAACAGCGCCCATTGCACCCGGTCGCACAAAACTGGCGCGGTGCCGAGGATCTGGCGCTTCATTTCTTCGAGGGTCTGAGCCCCGCCGCTGCTTGCGGTGCAGGCGCTCGGACCGGCAAACCAATGCTGCTCGACCCCGACATGGTAAAACGCGAAGGCCGCACCGAGCGTGAAAACGAGGGCAAGCGTCAAGCCGACCCAGGGGAGCGCGGGGCGATTTCCGGCCACGAGTGCGACGAGGGCGATGGCGATCGCCGCGGCCCACGGCCAGCGCTGCAGAAGGCAGAGTTCGCAGGGCGCGAGGCCGCCCCAATATTGCGAGGCGAGCGCCGAACCGAGGACGATAAGGCTCGCCACCAGCACAAAGCCGGCAAACGGCCGGGGGGTGACAATCATCATTTATAGATGGCCACCGCAACGATGCCGCCAACCAGCAAAATGGCAAAAAGGCTGGTCGCCAACATCAAGCGCCGCTCGATGAACCCGCGCGCGGCGTCGCCGAACCACCACAACAATAGAGCAATCAGAAAAAATCGCAGGCTGCGCGAGACGAGCGAAGCGCCGATAAACGGCACGAGCGGGAAGTGCACGACCCCGCTGGCGATCGTCACCAGCTTATAGGGAATAGGGGTCATCCCCTTGATGATGATGATCCACACGCCCCATCGGGCAAACCCAGCCTTCAACGCCTCATAGCCGGCCATCGCGTGGTTGTATTCGAGGATCGGCCGGCCGATCGCGTCGAACAGGAAATAGCCGATCGCATAGCCGACGAGGCCGCCGGCGACCGACGAGAGGGTGCACACGAGGGCGAAGCGAAACGCCTCGGCCGGCCGCGCCAGGATCATCGGGATCAACAGGATGTCGGGCGGGATCGGTAAGAGCGAACTCTCGACAAAAGCGACGGCGATCAGCGCGAGGAGCGCGTTGGGGCCGGTGGCAATCGCCAGAGCGCGCGCGTAAAGGCGTTGCAGCATCAAGGGCGGCGTTCGCAAGAGGCGCGGGATTGGCCGATGTCGTCAGCCCGTCACGCCGCGGGCGGCCGGCGGTGCGGGAAGTGGAATTCCCTCATAAAGCTCGGCCATCGCGATCCTCAACGGGACCGAACTGAGGGTCAAGGTCGCGGCCGGGCCCTGGACGATCTCGGTGATCCAATGAGCGCCGTCGCGCCGCAGCACCTCGGCGAAGACGCTTTGCGAGTCGATCAACAGGATCTCGTCAACCGAGGCGATCTGCCGATAGTCGGCGACCTTGCGCTGGCGGTCATGCGATGCGGTGGTCGGCGATAGAACCTCGATGATCAGCACGGGATCACGGATCACCGGGTCCTCGGGAGGAGGTGGATTACAGGTCACGGCGAGATCCGCGACATAGCAGCTATCGTCGCGGTCCGGTCGCGCGATGCCGGCCTCGATCTGCACCATGCAGGGTGGCCGCGAGCGAAGCGCGGCGCCGATGGCCGTACAAAGGCGAGCCGCAAGAAAGCCGTGCGCTGGCGCGGGCGGCGCCATCGCCACGACGACGCCGTCGACGAGTTCGTAGCGGGTGTCGGTGCCGTCCTCCCAGTGGAGGAATTCATCGACCGTCATGCCCTTGAGCGCGGTCTCGGCCATCGGTCCCTCGGTCGTCGCTTATCGTAATATAGCGCTCGCGCCGGCTCGATCCTATCGATCAGGCGTCGGGCTTCCGCGCCAAGGGGCCGCTGCGCGGGATCGCGCCGCCGGTGATCCCGCCGTCGATGACGAGTTCGGTGCCGGTGATGTAACTGGCTGCGTCGGAGGCGAGAAAGAGGACGCCGTTGGCGATGTCCTGCGGCAGGCCCACGCGCCCGAGCGGTGCGCCGAGGCGCCCCATCTCCTCGATATCCATCGGCGCGTTGCGGCGCGGGTCGGCGAGATCGGGGCGGATCTTGCCCCAGATCGGCGTATCGATGATCCCGGGATGCACCGAGTTGACCCGGATGCCGTCGCCGCGCGAGGCGCACTCCATCGCGATCGCCTTGGCGAAGAGGCGCACCCCGCCCTTGGTCGCGCAATACCCGGCCAAAGTCGCCGAGCCCCTCAGCCCGGCGATCGAGGAGGTCATGATGATCGAGCCACCTCCCGAGCTGCGCATCAGCGGGATGCAGTGCTTGACCGAGAGGAAGACGCCATCGAGGTTGACCGCGGTCTGCCGGCGCCAATCCGCCAGGCTCATCTCGACGATCGAAGGTGCCATGATGCCGATCCCGGCATTGGCGACGAGGATGTCGAGCCGCCCGTATCGCCGCCCGATCTCGGCGACGACCTCTTGCCAGCGCGCTTCGTCGGTGACGTCATGCGACAGGTAGATCGCGAGTTGACCGGACGCCGTGATCTGCCCGGCGAGCGCGGTTCCCCGCGGATCGTCGATGTCGCTGATGATGACCCGGGCGCCTTCCTTCGCCAGCGTCTCGACGCAGGCCGCGCCAATTCCCGACGCCCCGCCGGTGACGATCGCGACCTTGCCATCCACCTGACCCATGGTTGTCCTCCCTTGTGATCGGCCACCCTCACCGCGAGTTTACTCCCGCCTCGCCGTCAATGAGAGCGAGAACGAGAGTCGGCGCATTTCCCTCTTATTTCCGCTGCGGCGAGAAATCGACGAGCGCGTAGAATGCCGCCGCAACCCGCCATCCCGGGAGGTCCCCATGGCACAGTACAGCGGTCCGACCGCATCTACCCCGATCGACGTCGCCCCGGTTGATGTCAAGACTGCGCGGCACTGGCTCGGCGATGCGGGCGAAGTTGCCTTTATCGATGTGCGCGAAGAGGGCCAGCACGGGATGGGTCACCCGCTGCTCGCGGTCAACCTGCCCTATAGCCGGCTCGAGCTCGGGATCGGCCAATTGGTGCCGCGGCGCTCGTGCCGGGTGGTGCTGGTCGATGACGGCGACGGCGTCGCCGAACGGGCGGCGAACCGGCTGGCCGGGCTCGGTTATCGCGCGGTCCATGTGCTGGCGGGCGGGGTCGCGGCGTGGGCGGCAGAGTATCCGCTGTTCCCGAGCACCAACGTGCCCAGCAAGGCCTTCGCCGAGATCGTCGAGCACGAGTTTGGCACTCCGGCGATGACCGCGGCCGAACTCGACCGCCGCCGCCGCGCCGGCGAGAAGATCATCGTCCTCGACAGCCGCCCGCTCGACGAATACGCGCGCTTTCACGTGCCGGGCGCGGTGACCTGCCCCGGCGCCGAACTGGTGCTGCGCTTCGAGGACCTGGTGCCGGAGCCGGACACGCTGGTCGTCGTCTCGTGCGCCGGGCGCACCCGCGGGATCATCGGCGCGCAGTCGCTGCTGACCGCCGGGGTCCCCAACACGGTGATGTCGTTGGAAGGCGGGACGCAGGCCTGGCGTCTCGCCGGGCTCGACCTCGAGCACGGCATGACGACCGAATTGCGCGCCGCCAGCCCGGCGGCGGTCGCGGCGGCGCAACGCCGCGCCGCAGCGGTCGCCGTGCGATTTGGCGTGCGCTCAGTCGATCGGGCGACGCTCGCCACTTGGCGGGGCGAGGCGGACGCGCGCACGACCTATCTCCTCGATGTGCGCACGCCGGATGAATATGCCGCCGGCCACTTGCCGGGCTCGGTCTCGGCGCCGGGCGGGCAGCTGGTGCAGGCGATCGACCGCTGGGTGGGGACGCGCGGCGCCCGGCTCGTCTTGATCGACGATGTTCGCGCCCGTGCCGTCATGACCGCGCAGTGGATGACGCAGCTAGGCTGGGACGCCTATGTGCTCGAGCGCCCGTTCGATGGAGCGACGCTGGAGACCGGCGGACCGACTACGCCGGTGCCCGCGCTCCCCGAAATCCTGGAGATCACCGTCACCGAAGCGGCGCATTGGCTGCATGAAGGGGCGGCGGCGATCGTCATCGGATCGAGCGCCAATTACCGCCAGGCCCACCCCGAGGATGCGGTGTGGGCGATCCGGCCGCGCCTCGACCGATTGCCGGGAAATGTGTTGCGGGCGACGCGCATCGCCGTTTTTGCCGAGGATGACGCGGTGGGCGCGCTGGCGGCGGCCGATCTGGCCGAGCTCGCGGCCGGGCCGGTAGCGCTGGTGCGCGACGGGATCGCGGCATGGCGGGCGGCCGCGCGCCCGTTTGCCGCCTCGCCCGGCGAACCGCGGGACGAAGATCGCATCGATTACCTGTTCTGGAACCACGACCGCCAGGCCGGCAACCAGGCGGCGATGCGCGCCTATCTGCGCTGGGAGACCGAGCTGCCGGCGGAGATCGCCCGTGACGGCCTCGCCGGCTTCCGCCTCACCCCACCGTAACCCCAGCGCAATCGAGCGCGCCGTCAGCGCGGCACCGTCACCAGCGGATTGTGGTTGCCGCCGCCCGGCCCGCCGGGAGGCCCGGTCGCCAGCAGCATCGCGCCGGCGTAGGCTCGGTCGTCGGCCGCGACGACGCCCGCCAAATGACCGGGAGGGTCGCCAGAGTTTGCCGCGCCTGAGAGCGACCGCGCCGGGGCGATGTCGGCGAAGGTGGTTTGCGCGGCGCCGCCGCCGGCGGCCGGCGGGTCGGTGACGAGGGTCCCGCCGCTGCCGTCGCTGGTGAGGGTGAACCGGCTCGTCACATAGCTGCCGAGAAGGGTGAGCTTGGCGGTATGCGCCCCGCTGGTGACGGTTAGCGTGCCGCTCTTATGGCTCGCCG
>DASYZD010000248.1:0-6888 GCA_035946655.1 Allostellaceae bacterium
CGCGGCGCCGATGCGCGCGATGACCCGGCCGCGGACATCCTCCGGCATCGTCTGGTAGAGCCCTGCATCGAAGAGCGCGCGGGCCTGCGCCAGCTCGGTCGCGGCCGCTGTGCAGATCGGGCATTCGGCCCGGTGCGCCGCGAGCGCCGCCGCCGCGGCGGCATCGAGCTCGCCATCGAGCTCGGCCTGGACGAGGAGGGTCTTGTCGCATTCGGGCGCGCTATTCATGTCGCCTCGCCCGTCGCGGCTCGCGCCAACAGGCGGCGCGCGCGAAACAGCCGCGACATCACGGTGCCGATCGGAATGCGGGTGATCTCGGCGATCTCCTTATAGGACAATTCCTCCAGTTCGCGCAGCACCAGGGGCTCGCGCAATTCGATGGGGAGCGCGGCGATCAGCTCACGCACCTGCTTTGCGCCGCGCGCCTTCATCAGCGCGGCTTCGGGATCATCGGCGCTGGAGACCAGCTCGCCAGCCGTCGCGCTCTCTTCGGCGGTGTCCGCGATCGGCACGAATTCGACGCCGCGCTCGAGGCTCGCCGAGGAATAGGCGGCGTTGCGCACGATCTGTAGCAGCCAGGCGCGCGGATTGACGCCCCGGAAGCTCCTGAAATAGGTCAGCGCTCGCAGCATGGCCTCCTGCACCACATCCTCCGCCGCCGCCGCGTCGCGCATCAGCCAGCGCGCCAGATTGTAGGCGGCATCCAGATGCGGCAGCACGACCGCCTCGAACGAACCCTCACGCGATGGCTCCGGCACCTCATCCAACCCGATCAGCCGCCAGCCAAGGGCGGACGCCGTCACAAGATTAGACCCGAACGCGGCGCGCCTTATTCTGCCCCGGCGACGATTTTTTCGCGCGGCAAAATAAACCCTGTCTGCCGCCGCTGCCGCCTCGCCGGAATAAATCCGGTGGCGCGCGAGTCTGGGCCATAGACCCGACGAACCGGAATCGAGGTGAGCGATGTACGACGACCGATCTGCCTACGCCATCGGCATCCGCGACGTGATCGCAGCCTGGCTCTTTTGCCTTGCGGTCGCCGGAGTGTTTTTGATCTACGCGCCGGTCACGGCCGGCATGGCGGGCCCCGCCGTCCGGGCTCACGCCGTGTTGACCCGGCCGGTTCCGACTTTTTTCTGCCGGACGCGAATAAACCGCGACACCGCCCGGTCTCCATGGCGTCAGAGGGTCTGACCATGGAGGAAAGAATGGCCGAGCAGAGCAACCAGGGACCATCGAAGGGAGCGGAATTAAACCGGCGCCGGGTGCTGCAATGCATGAGCTGGGCAGGCGCCGGCGTGTTGTGGACGGTAACCGGCGGGATCCCGCGCACCGCCGGGCTGATTGGCGATGCGTCCGCCGCCGAGGCGGCAAAGGGCGCGCTCAATTTCGTGCAGATCAGCGACAGCCATATCGGCTTCAAGCTGCCGGTCAACCCCGACCCGGCGGCGACCCTGGGCGAGGTCATCGCCAAGATCAACGCAATGCCGGCCCAGCCGGCGTTTCTCGTGCACACCGGCGACATCAGCCACCTGTCGAAAGACGACCAGTGGGACACCGCCGACCAGGTCATCAAGGGCGCGAACAAGCAAGTCCACTACATCCCCGGTGAGCACGACGTGGCCGACGCCGACAACGGCAAGGCCTATCTCGCGCGCTACGGCAAGGGGACGCAGGGCCGCGGCTGGTATACCTTCGACGCCGCGGGTGTCCACTTCGTCGCCCTCATCAACGTCTTCGACTTCAATCCCGGGTTCAAATCGGCCGGCCTCGCGACGCTCGGCAACGAGCAGCTGGAGTGGCTCGAAAAGGACCTCGCGCACCGGCCGGCGAGCACGCCGATCGTCGTTCTGGCGCATCTGCCGATGTGGACGATCTATGAGCAATGGGGCTGGGGCACCTCGGATGCCGGCCGCGCGCTCGGCTATCTGAAGCGCTTCGGCTCGGTGACGGTGCTCAACGGCCACATCCACCAGATCATCCAGAAGGTCGAGGGCAACCTCACCTTCCACACCGCCGCTTCGACCGCCTTCCCGCAGCCGGCGCCCGGCCAAGCCCCGGCGCCCGGTCCGATGGCGGTGCCGGCCGAGCAGCTGCGCAAGTATCTGGGCTTGCGCGACGTCAATTTTGTCGCCGGCAAACGCGGCGCGCCGGCGCTGATCGAATCCCCGCTCGCGGTCTAGGAGGAAATCGCCATGCCCAGGATGCTGCTCGCCGCCGCCGCGCTTGCCGCGATGCCGGCGGTGGCCCTTGCCGCCGATGCGACTGCCTCCGCGCCGGCCGTCGTCGAGATCCACAACATGAAGTTCAACCCGGCGACGCTGACGGTTGCCGCCGGCACCAAGGTGACCTGGGTCAACGAGGACAATTCGCCCCACACCGTCACCGACAGGGGCAAAGTGTTCCGCTCGGGCGGGCTCGATACCAAGGACAGCTTTTCCTACACCTTCGCCGCGCCCGGCGAATTCACCTATTTCTGCACGATCCACCCGATGATGGTCGGCAAGATCGTCGTCAAGCCGGCCGCCTCGTCTTCGTGACGTCAAGCGTTGGCCCCTCACCCTCCCGCCGCTTGCGCGACGGGTCCCTCCCTCTCCCCGCTTGCGGAAAGAGGGTTAGGGTGAGGGGCCGCATCCCGCGCACCGGCATGCCCGGGACCCGCCCTACCGCCAATCGTCGAGGACATAAACCCCCGGCCGGCTGTAGCCCGCTTCGTTGGGCCGGTGCATCGTCACGCCCGGGATTGCGGTGCGGAACCCGCGCGCCACCATGTGGCGATAGGCCTCCTCGCGGGCGTGGTTGACCCCGGCGAGCACGTTCGGCATCGCGACTGCCACGGCGAGCGCACCGCAGGCGTCGAGGAGCGAGGCGAAGCGCTGCTCGGCCCCCGGTCCCGACCGCACCGCGCCGAACTTGACAAAGAGGCACCCCTCGCCGGCCTCGCTCGCCGCCCCCCAATGGCACACCGCAAAACCGGCGAGGCGGCTGCCGTCATCCCATAAGAGCAGGGTGTCACCGAGGTTGCGCGCCGCGACGGTGCGGATCTCGGCGCCCAGATCGAGGCCCTCGTAGATCGCCTCGGTCAGCTCGCGGCAGGATTTGACCGCCTCCTCCCGCTGGCTCTGCGGCAGTTCCGCATAGCGCGACCACGGCAGGGCAACGTCACCCGCGCGCGCCGGCGCCAGCATGACCGCGGTCAAGAAGCGGGCGCGGAAACCGAATTTCCCATAGAGCGCGAGGTGGAGCGGGCTCTGCGGAAAGGTGAAGAGACCGGAGTGGCGGGTGCCCCAGGTTTCGAGCTGCGCGCTGACCGCCTCAACCAGGGTTTTCGCAATGCCTTGCCCCTGCTGCGCCGGATCGACCGTCAGCGGCCCGAAGAACCCGACGCTCCCCCATTGGGTGACGAAATTCGATCCCGCCAGTTCGCCCTCCATCTCCGCGGCAAAGCTAGCGACGTGCTCGGCCCCGAACCGGCCATAGACGAGATCACGGTCAGCCCAGAAATTCTCCGGGTCGGGCGCCCCGAGAAACCTGCCGAACGCGGTGCAGAGAATACGCCGAGCCGCCGGCAGATCACTCTGGCTCAGTGGTCGAACGATGGCGCTCATGGTTTCCTCCAATATTCGGATTGGGCTCAACGGGTGACGCGAAAGAGGCGCCCGCCGCACACCGGATGGGGCGCGCCGGTTGTCGTCGGCAGGCTGAGCGGCAGCCCCAGGACCGAGCGCACCGCGAGATAGGCGAAGGCCTGGGCTTCGAGCGCATCGCCGTCCCAGCCGGCCGCCTCCACGGCGCGCACCGGCGCTTCCAGCCGGCGGGCGAGCGCAGCCACAAGCGCCGGGTTGCGCCGGCCGCCGCCGCAGACCAGCCATTCGCGCGGGGCGGCCGGAAGATGCCGGATAGCGGCCGCGACGGCCGCGGCGCTCATTTCAGTCAGCGTCGCCGCGCCGTCGGTGACGGTGAGACTACCGTCGGGGATGGCGCCCTGGAACTCGTCGCGGTCGAGCGATTTGGGCGGTGTGCGCGCGAAATAGGGGTGCTCGAGAAAGCGCTCGATAGGCGGGCGCGACGCCCGTCCAGTGAGTGCCAGCGCGCCGTCGATATCCGCGGCCTGACCGGTACGGCGCCGTACCCAGTCGTCGATCAGCGCATTGCCGGGGCCGGTATCGAAGGCCAGGATCTCGCCCTCGCGCTCGCCGATCCAGGTGAGGTTGCCGACCCCGCCGAGGTTGAGGATCGCCACCGGCTTCGCCATCCCAGCGGCGAGCGCGGCGTGATAGAGCGGCGCCAACGGCGCGCCCTCGCCGCCCGCCGCGACGTCGGCGCTGCGGAAATCGGCGACCACATCGACGCCGATCAGGCTCGCGAGGAGCGCCCCGTCGCCGATCTGCCAGGTGCGGCGCTCGGCCGGGCGGTGCAGGATCGTGTGGCCGTGGAACCCGACGAGGTCGACGGCGACATCCGGGTGGCGCGCGCGAAACCGGGCGACGGCCTCGGCATGGAGCCGGGTCAGCTCGGCTTCGACCGCGGCGGTCTCGGCACTCGGCCCTGTGCCGCCGAGGACGTTGCGCAGCCGCTCGCGGAAGGCGTGCGTGTAGGGCACGGTCAGTGCCGGACCGGCATCGAGGCGCTCGCCGCCGTCGGTCGCCAGCGCTGCGACATCGATGCCGTCGAGCGAGGTACCGCTCATCAACCCCAGCGCATGGCGTAGTTTTGTGCTAGATGAGGCCGCCATGTCGAACGCCCGTTCCGCCTTTCTCGCCGCCGCCCAGGAGCGCGGCTTCATCCACCAGTGCACCGATCTGGCGGCGCTCGACGCGCGCCTCGCCGCCGGGGTCGTCACCGCCTATGTCGGCTACGACTGCACCGCCGACAGTCTGCATATCGGCCATTTGATGTCGATCATGCTGCTGCGGCTGTTTCAGCAAGCGGGCCACAAGCCGATCGTGCTGATGGGCGGCGGGACGACGCGGATCGGCGACCCGACCGGGCGCGACGAGACCCGGCAGCTGCTCAGCGACGAGGAAATCGCCCGCAACATGGCGGGCATCCGCCGGACCTTCGCGAATTTCCTCGAATTCGGCGAGGGCCCGGGCGGCGCGGTCATGGTCAACAACGCCGACTGGCTCGACGAACTGCGCTACATCCCGCTGCTGCGCGACATCGGCCGGCATTTTTCGGTCAACCGCATGCTGACCCAGGACAGCGTCAGATTACGCCTCGAGCGCGACCAGCCGCTGACCTTTCTCGAATTCAACTACATGATTTTGCAGGCCTACGATTTTGTCGAGCTGGCGCGGCGCCGGGGGTGCGATCTGCAGATGGGCGGCTCCGACCAATGGGGCAACATCGTCGCCGGCATCGAGTTGGCGCGCCGCGTCGAGGGGCGGGCGCTGTTCGGCCTGACGACGCCGCTGATCACCACCGCTTCCGGCGCCAAGATGGGCAAAAGTCTCGGCGGCGCCGTCTGGCTCAATCCCCAGCGCCTCAAGCCCTATGAATACTGGCAGTTCTGGCGCAACACCGAAGACGCCGATGTCGGCCGCTTCCTCAGATTATTCACCGAATTGCCGCTCGTGGAGATCCAAAGGCTCGAACGGCTCGCCGATGGCGACATCAACGAAGCAAAGAAGATCCTGGCGACCGAAGCGACCGCGCTCGCCCATGGCCGCGCGGCGGCAGAGGAGGCTGCGGCGACCGCCCGCTCGGTCTTCGAAACGGGCGGGTCGGGCGATGCGCTGCCCGGGATCGTGCTGGCGCGCGAGGTGCTGGCGCACGGCCTGCCGGCCTTCGAGCTGTTTGTGCGAGCCGGGCTCGCCGCGTCGAACGGCGAGGCGCGTCGGCTGATCAAGGGCGGCGGCGCGCGCCTCAACGACACCGTCGTTCAGGGCGAAATGCAGCCGGTATCGCTCGCCGATCTCGATGGGCAGGGCCAGATCAAGCTCAGCGCCGGGCGAAAGCGCCACGCCCTCATCCGCCCGGGCTAGTGCACCGCCTCTTGCTCCTGCTGCGGCGCCGGCAGACCGACGATCGGCGCGAAGAGTTCGCGCAGGATCCCCGGCGCCAGCGCGCCCAGCGGGTTGACGGTCACCTGCGGGTCGGTGCTGGCGCCGCTCAGCCGGTAATTGGCCGCGAACAGGCCCTGCGAACCGCCGCCCAATAGCCGGCCGATGATCGGCACATTGCCGAACAGCGAATTGAGCGCGTATGCCGGCGCCACAGTCCCCTGCAGCTCCAGCCAATCGCGGTCGAGATCGACCCAGCCATTCGCGGTCACCCCGAGCGCCTCGCCAAAACCCAGCAGATGATCGAGCGTGAGGCGCGACCCGGAATAACTGAAGTCGCCGCGCAGCGTGGCGAACGGGAGCCCGGTGCCGGCGAGCATGCTGGCAACCCCGGTCAAGGACGGCAGCGCCAGGATGCGGGCCATCACCGGGGCGCGCACCAGCGTGTAGTTTTGCCCTTCGAGATGGGCGCGCAGCACGCGCTTGCCGTCGGTGTCGGCGATCCGCCCATCGACTGTGACCTGCCCGCCGACGACGCCATCGGCGATGTCGAGGAGCTGCAGGGCCGCACCGAAATCGTCGGACTTGAAATTCAGGCGGCCGCCGTCCTCCCCGCCGAAAAGCAACGACAGTGCGTGCCCATTGGTATAGCGGCCCTCGATTTTGCCCGAGCGCCAGATCCCGCCGGTCCGCAGCAGCGCGGCAGTAACGTGGCGAAGCTCGCGCTGCGGGCCAAACACCAGCCGATCGGCCCGGGCATCGATGGCGAGCGGTGGCGATGACGGCGATGGCGCACCGCTCGTCGCCTCCTTGATCAAAGAGCGGGCATCGGCCCGCACGGCGCGGATGTCGGCGTGCCAGCCGCCCTCGGCCCGAGGCGTGA
>DASYZD010000249.1:0-2119 GCA_035946655.1 Allostellaceae bacterium
GCGGGCGCGCGTCCTCGCCGTCCAGGCGATGCTCGGGGTCGGGTTCCTGTTGTTCATCCTGTTGACCTCGAACCCGTTCCAGCGCCTCTATCCGGTCCCCGCCGAGGGCGCCGGGCTCAACCCGATCCTCGAAGACCCCGGCCTCGCCTTTCACCCGCCGTGGCTTTATTTGGGGTATGTCGGGTTTTCGATCTCGTTTTGCTTTGCGATTGCCGCGCTGATTGAGGGGCGGGTCGACCCGGCCTGGGCGCGCTGGGTGCGGCCGTGGACATTGGCGGCCTGGGTAGCGCTGACCGTCGGCATCGCGATGGGCAGCTGGTGGTCGTATTACACGCTCGGCTGGGGCGGCTGGTGGTTCTGGGACCCGGTCGAGAACGCCTCGTTCATGCCGTGGCTGGTCGGGACCGCGCTCCTCCATTCTGCGGTTGTCGTCGAAAAGCGCGACGCGCTCAAAACCTGGACGATCCTCCTCGCCATCATCACGTTTTCGTTGAGCCTCCTCGGGACGTTTCTCGTGCGCTCGGGCGTCTTGACTTCGGTCCACGCCTTTGCTTCCGACCCGATGCGCGGGGTTTTCATCCTGTTGCTCCTGAGCTGCTATACCGGCGGCGCGCTCCTCCTTTTCGCCTGGCGCGCCCCGCAGCTCGCCGGCGGTGGCCTCTTCGCGCCGATATCGCGTGAGGGCGCGCTCCTGTTGAACAATCTGCTGCTGGCGACGGCGGCGGCGACGGTCTTCATCGGCACGCTCTATCCCCTGTTCCTCGATGTCGCCGCGCACCAGAAAGTCTCGGTCGGCCCGCCGTTCTACACGATGACCTTTGTGCCGATCATGGTCCCGCTCTTGATCGCGATGGCGGTCGGGCCGCTCCTGCCGTGGAAGCGCGGCGACCTCTTGGCGGCGCTCGGCCGCCTCAAATTCGCGTTTATTGCGACCGCGGTGGCAGCGCTCGCGACCCTGGCGGCGACCGGCGCGCGCTCGGTTGGCGCGGCCTGCGGGCTGGCGCTGGCGGCCTGGATACTGGCCGGAACGCTGAGTGAGCTGGCCGAGCGGGTGCGCTTCTTCGCCGATCCGTGGGCAACCGTGTGGCGCCGCGCGCTCAATCTGCCGCGCGCCACCTGGGGGATGATCTTTGCCCATGCCGGGATGGCGGTGGTGATCGCCGGGATTACCGGTTCGTCGGCCTGGACCGAGGAAAAGATCGTCAGCGGCCGGCCCGGCCAATCCTTCGAACTGGCCGGCTACACGATCGCGCTCGACAAGGTGAATGAGGTGAAGGGTCCCGATTACATTGCGACCCGAGCCGATATGCGCCTTTTGCGCAACGGGCGCGAGATCGCTGCGATGCATCCCGAGAAGAAGTTTTACCCGGTCGAGGATGGCTCGGCGACTGGGGTGGCGATCCACACTAATCTCCTCTCCGACGTCTATGCCGTGATCGGCGATCGCGACGGCCAGAGCGGCTATCTGCTGCGCCTCTATTACAATCCGCTGGTGCCGTGGATCTGGCTTGGCGCGGCGGCGATGGCGTTGGGCGGGCTTGTCTCCTTAACCGACCGGCGCCACCGGATCGGCGCTCCGGCCCGGCGGGCGCCGGCGGCTGGCGGGGCGCGGGTGCAAGCCGCCGAATGAACAAGCGGGGCTGGATCTTCCTCATTCCAGCCGCGGTGTTCGGGCTGCTGGCGGTGGGCTTTTTTGTCGGCCTCGGCATCGACCCGAATGTGCTGCCCTCGCCGCTGATCGACCAGCCGGCGCCGGAGTTCGCACTGCCGCCGCTGGCGGGTGACCGGCCCGGATTTTCATCGGCCGACCTCAAGGGGCATGTCAGCCTCGTCAATACCTTTGCCTCGTGGTGCGCGCCGTGCCGCGTCGAGCATCCGGTCCTCAACGCGCTCGCCCAAACCAAGCGCGTGGCGATCTACGGCATCGATTACAAGGACAAGCCGGATGCCGCGCGGGCCTGGATCGCCGAACTCGGCAATCCCTACACGAGGATCGGCGCCGATGACGGGCGGGTCGGCATCGAGTGGGGCGTCTATGGCGTACCCGAGACCTTCATCGTCGATTCCCAGGGTCGCATCCGCTACAAGCATGTAGGGCCGCTGACCGAGGCGGATGTCG
>DASYZD010000250.1:0-6868 GCA_035946655.1 Allostellaceae bacterium
CGCGCGCGCTCTCGCTCTACGAGCGGTTCATGCAGAGCGTCGTCGCCGAGCTCGACAATTCCTGGGAGCTCAATTCGGCCGACATCGATCGGGTGCTCGCCGGCTTCGAGTGCTGAGCCCGGCGCGTTGTCGCCCGCGCGTTATTCCGCCGGTGCCTTGGCCCCCACCGTGGATGGCGCCGCCCCGCTCATCTCGGCGTCGATATCGTCGATCGTCCGGCCGCGGGTCTCCATCGCGATCAGCCAGAAGGCCGCGGCGCCGAGCACGTACCACGAGGCGAAATAAGCAAAGCCCGGGATCAGTGCGTCGAGCGTTGCCTGCGGGCTGACAAAATTCGACGAGCCGGCAATCAATGCCAACCCGGCCGGACCGATGAACTTGCCGAGATTGCCAACGCCGTAAACCAAGCCCATGCCGCTGCCGCGCAGCCGAGCCGGCCATAGTTCGCCCATATACGGCCCAACGATCGAGTAAACGCCGCTGCCAAAAAAGCTTTGCAGCAGGTTCATCAGGAAGAACATCGACACGCCTCCGATGAATACGCTGTTCCAATAACCCGCCAGGAACATGAACAATGCCGCGACGAGGCAGCTGAAGATGCCGGAGGCGCGGCGCCCCCACGCATCTGAAATATACGAGCAGAAGAACCTGCCCGCGATCGCCGCCAGACTGATCCAGATCACCAGCTTGGACGCCTCGGGCGGGGTGATCTTGAGCACCATGACGAACAGCGTCACTTGCCACAGCGCTAGCGCGACACCGCCGGTTTGCGTCAAGCCGGTCAGACAGCCGGCAATGATGCTGCGCGGATACTTGAACAACTCGAGCCAGCGTGTGGTCTCGACCGGTGGTAGGTTGGCTGGTAACTCGATTTCCTTAGGGTCGATCATCAACGCCCAGGCGAGCGACCGGCGTGCGTCCTCCAGCCGTCCGCGGCGCAGCAGCCAGTACGGCGATTCCGGCACAAACGCTCGGACGTAAAGGGTCAGGAAGGCCGGCAACAGTCCGACGGCGAAGAGGCCGCGCCAGCCGATATAGGGCGTCGCAAAGGCGCCGAGCAGCGCGCCGAGCAGGAAGCCCGCCGGCAGCATCGTGGTGGTCAGCCCGGTGATCCAGCCGCGCCTTTGCGACCCGGTGAATTCCTGCATCAGGGTGATGTCAACCGAATAGAGGCCGGTCACCCCAAAGCCGACAATGAAGCGGCAGACGAGCAGGTAGATCCATGCCCCGTGCGGCGTCAGCGCCATCGCGCCGGTGGCCACCGAGACATTCAGCACGCTGGAAATCAGCGCGGTGCGGCGGCCGACCTTGTCGGCGAGCCAGCCATAGAACATCGAGCCGAACGGCGCGCTGACGCCCGAGGCAAGCAGGATCGCCCCCGACTGGCCGTAGGTCAGATTCCAGTCCTTGACGATGAATGCCAGAACGAACCCGATCAGCAGGAAGTCGAAGAAATCGAGCATGTCGCCCAGCGTCGCGGCGCCGGCGATCAGCCATTGGTTTCTTGTCAATTTCGTTTGTTGTTCGAGGCGTTCGAACATCGCCACTCCTCCCCAATGCAGGTGCCACCACGGTCTGTCGCGTTGTCACCGATTTTGTTCAATTCAAAGGCCGCTTCAGCCGCTCTCCTGCAGCCCCGACACGCTAAGCGAGCCGCTCCGCCCTGTCAAACCGAGTGGCCTCACGCTAATCAGGTTCCCGCGGCGCAACAAAATGACGGAAAACCCGACCGACGTTGTTGGTGCCGCGCGAATGGCATGCGCCGCATCGCCGGCGCGCGGTATCGGCTTACTCCGCGGCCTGCGCCGGTGCGAGCTGCACCGAATTGGGGCCGTAGCGGTCGCGGAACGGCTGGGTGTCGATCTCTTCGAGGAGGATCTCGCCGGCCAGCACTTTCTGCTTCCATTCCTCCTGCTCGGGGATGCGGGCGTGGAACTCGGGCATCACCTCGCGGGCAAAGAGATCGAGGCTCTCGCAGATGTGCTCGTGGGTGTTCTTGCCGGCCTGGTTCAAAAGAATGACCGAGTCGATGTGCGAAGTTTCGAACCGCTGCAGCTTGCGCCGCAGCGTCGCCGGCGAGCCGATGAGGCCGCCGGCCAGCGCGCGTTGCAGCGCCTCGGGGTTGGCGCGCTTCCACTTCTCGTATTCGTCCCACAGGTTGACCGTGCCCGGCGCCGGCCGCTCGCGGTTGACGCTCTGCCCGTAAAAGCGCAGCGCGAACTGGAAGAACGGGATGCCGTCGGCGCGGCGGCGCGCCTCCTCGTCGGTTTCGGCGCACATGAAATAGCTGGTCAACGCGAGATTCGGGTTGATTGCGTAATCGGCGAGTTTGTCCAGCCGCTTGGTGATCGCGTTGTAATAGGCATGCACCCAGGCATGCGCCGCATCGGCCGAGAGGAACTGGAAGGCGAGCGCGCCCAGGCCCCGGCGCCCGGCCATCTCGATCGTCTCCAATTGCGAGCAAGCGCACCAGAGGGGCGGGTGCGGCTTCTGCACCGGCTTCGGCACGACATTGCGCAGCGGCATGTCGAAATACTTGCCGTGGTGCTCGCAGCCGCCATCCTTGAACATCGGGATGATCGCGCGGATCGCCTCTTCCCAGATCGCGCGCTTTTCTTCGAAGGCGACGCCGAACGGCTGCAATTCGGTGATGCTGGCGCTTTCCCCGGTGCCGAATTCGACCCGGCCGTTCGACACCAGATCGAGCGCGGCGATGCGTTCGGCGCAGCGCGCCGGGTGGGTCGTCGTCAATTGCATGATGCCGTGGCACAGGCGGATCTGCTTGGTGCGCTGCGAGGCCGCGCCGAGAAATACTTCGGGCGCCGGCGAGTGCGAATACTCCTCGAGGAAATGATGCTCGACTTCCCAGGCGTAATCATAGCCGAGCCGGTCGGCCAACTCGACCTGGTCGAGCGCGTTCCGGTAGAGCGCCAGTTCGCCACCCTCCTGCCATGGCCGCGGCAGCTGCAGCTCGTAGAAAATGCCGAATTTCATGGCGGTGCCATCTCCCTCGTCATTCCCGCCGAAGCGGGCATGACCATTGCATCTCTTCGGGAATGATGCCCGCCGCGGTTCCGCATTACAATGGGCCGGCACAACCGGGCTGAGGGCATGGCGGAGCCGAGCACAGATGCGAGGGAGGCCGAGGCCCGGTCCGCTGCGGAAGGCGGTGCGGCGCCGCACTGGCAATACACGCTGTGGGCGATGGTCGGCATCCAGTTTGTGATGACCGTGGCCAATTCGATGCTGACGCCGATCCTGCCGTTGTTTCTGCCGGTGCTCGGCGTCAAGAGCGATACCGCGATCGACATCTGGGCTGGCGTCCTCAACGGCACCACCTCGTTCGTCGCGGCCTTTGCCTCGCCCCTGTGGGGACAGCTCGCCGACCGGCACGGCCGCAAATTGATGTTGATGCGCTCCAGCCTGGCGATCGGTCTCTTCACCGCGCTGATGGGCGCGGCAGGCAATGTCTGGCAGTTCTTTGGCTGCCGGGCGCTGATGGGCGTGTTTGCCGGGTTTTCCAGTGCCGCGATTTCGCTCGTCGCCAGCCAGGTGCCGGAAGGGCGGCTCGGCTATTCTCTCGGCTGGCTCTATACCGGCCAGCTCGTCGGCTCGCTGATCGGGCCGATGATCGGCGGCATTCTCGCCGACCTCACCGGCAGCTATCGCATTCCGTTCTACATCACGGCGGCGATGATCTTTCTGACGATGGCGCTGACCTGGTTCACCGTGCGTGAGGAATTCACCCGCCCGGCCAGAGGCGTCGGCCACCGCTCGACCGTGGCCGGCTTTGTCGCGCTGGTCACGACGCCGGCTCTCCTCGCGCTGTTTTTCGTCTTGCTGATGGCGCAGTTCGGGGTGCGTACCGTGCAGCCGATCGTGACGCTCTATGTCAAGGAGATGGTCGGCGCGGCGCCCAATATTGCGACCTTGGCCGGCATCGCCTTTTCGATCACCGGCCTTGCCAATGTCATTTCAGCGCCGTTCCTCGGCAACCGCAGCGACCGGATCGGGTATCGCCGCGTCTTATTGATCTGCCTTGCCGGCGGCACGCTGATGACGCTGCCGCAGGCCTTTACCCACAATTACCTGGTCTTTACCGCCGAACGCTTCGGGGTCGGGCTATTCATCGGCGGGCTGTTGCCGACCGCGAATGCGCTGGTCGGACGCCAGGTTTCCCGCGCCGACCGCGGTGCGGTCTATGGCATGACCTCGTCGGCCATGTTCATGGGGAATTCAATGGGGCCGCTGATGGGCGGCGCTATCGCCGCCTCGTTCGGATTGCGCTGGGTGTTCCTGTTGACCGCTGCGGTGATGGCGGCCAACCTCGTCTGGGTTTATTACCGGGTGCCGGAATTCCGGGAGTGACTGCGGCGGCGAGGCTGCCCGGATCGCGCCTTTGTTTCGCCGAAAAGGCGCGGGAATATCCGCCGACGCCCGAGCGTTTTTCGACACCGTCGGGTCGGTGTAAGCTCTATTGTCGTCCTGCATCGAGGCTTGAGCGGTCAGCGAGGCGAGACATGAAATTCGGCTTGTGGTTTCTTCCCGCCGCCGCGATCGGGGGCGTCGGTACGCTTCTCGCCGCCGCTCTGCCGGTGCCGCCATCGCTTCCGAGGATCACTTCGGGGCAATCGCTGGAAACGCCGACCCAACTCGCCGCGGCACCCGGCCCGATAACGCCAGCCGATCCGGCGAGACCACCGGCAGCATCGCCGCCGCAAGCCGCTGCGACGCCCCACGTGGTGCCAACGGCGGCGCCACCGCCGCCTGCCGCGCACGCGAAGCGAAATACTGCTGCCGCGGCGCCGCCCTCAATGCCGCCATCGCCCGGCGCCGTGCGGCCGAAGCGAGAGGCCGCCGCCGCGACGTCGCGAACGATGCCATCAGCGCCTGGCGCCGCGCGCCCGAGCCGCATGAGGGCCCGGGCGACCGCCGAGCACCGTTCTGCGCCGAAACATCTCGCCCAAAGTCCCACCCGCCATTTGGCCGAAGCGGCGCTAGATCGCGATCGCCGAGCCGCGGCGCACCCGGCCGAACTGCATTACGGCGCGATCGTCCCCAAGCCTCCGGGTTCCTACCCGAGCGTCCCGGCGCGCGAGCCCACTCATCTGGCGATGGTGCCGCCGCCACCCTACGGCATGCCCCCGCCCTATTGGCGCCCGCCCTATCCGCCCTACCCACCGAACTGACCGGCCGTAACGGCGTGAGGACCCCGTGGGCGCAGGCGCCCGAGATCGTTGCCTTCACCGGGGCGGGCCTGGCGCGTGAAGCCGGGTTTGCTCCGTTCGCCGCCGATGCCATGCCGGTCGGGCGGCGCCTCGAAGACCTCGTGACCGGCGAAGGCTTCGCCCGCGATCCGGCGGGCGTGCGGGAGTTCTATAATCGGCGCCGGCGTCAGCTGTCGGAGACAAAGCCCAACGCCGCCTATGAGGGGCTGGCCGTGCTCGAGGCGGTGCGCCCGCACGAATTGCTGGTCGTCACCGGCAACATCGACGATCTGCACGAACGCGCCGGCTCGACGGGGGTCCTTCACACGCATGGCGAGTTGCTGAAGGCGCGGTGCACGATTTGCACCGAACTCTCCGAGCGCTACGACGACATTACCGAAATCAGCGATTGCCCGGTCTGCGGCAACACGGGGCGCCTGCGCCCGCATGTCGTTTGGGTCGGCGAGGAGCCGCTGCACCTTGCCAGCGTCTTCAAGGCGCTGTCCGATGCCGCGCTGTTCCTGGCGATCGGCGCGGCCGGCGGCAGCGAGCCGACCCAGAGCATGCTCGCCGAGGCGCGGCGCGCCGGCGCGTATACGGTGGAGTTCACGGGCGAATTCGGCCGCGATCCGGCGCCCGGCGCCGAACCGTTCGACCAGCGCATCCCCGGCCCGCTCGCCGAAACCGTGCCCGAATATGTGAAGCGGCTGATCGCGGAGGCGTAGCCCCAACCGGCGCGAGGATCAGATGAGCGCTACACTCGATGTCGCCGAACAAGCGGGGAATGGGCCGAGGAACATCGGCGACTTGCCGGAATGGGACCTCGCCGACCTCTACCCCGGCCGCGACAGCCCCGAGCTGAGCCGCGATCTCTCCGATCTCGCGGCGGCGGCCGCAGCGTTCCGGGGGCGCTATCAGGGGATGGTGGGCGAATTGTCGGGCGGCGAACTCGGTGCCGCGGTGGCCGAGTACGAACGGCTGCAGGAACTGGCCGGGCGGATCATGAGCTATGCCGAGCTGATGCGCGCCGGCAATACCGCCGACCCTGAGATCGCCCGCTTCTTCCAGACGATGCACGAGCGGATCACCGCGGTGTCGAGCGAATTGTTGTTCTTCACCCTCGACATCAACCGGCTGGAAGAGGCTGATCTCGACGCCAAGGCGACCGACCCGGCGCTGGCGCGCTATCGTCCGTGGCTGCGCGATCTGCGGGCGCAGCGTCCCCACCAGCTCTCGGACGATCTGGAAAAGCTGCTGCTCGAAAAATCGGTTGCCGGGCGCGCCGCCTGGACCCGGCTCTTCGACGAGACGATTGCCGAACTGCGCTTTCCGTTCCGCGGCCGGGACCTCACCGAGCCCGAGGCGATGCACCTCCTCTCCGACCCCGACGGCGCGGTCCGGCACGAGGCGGCGCTGGGAATTGGCGAGGTGCTCGGCCGCAACGGCCGCCTCTTTGCGCTGATCACCAACACGCTCGCCAAGGACAAGGAGGTCGAAGACCGCTGGCGCCATTTCCCGCGACCGATCTCGGCGCGCAACCTGTCGAACTTTGTCGAGGACGAGGTGGTCGACGCGCTGATCGCGGCGGTGCGCGCCAGCTACCCGAGCCTGTCGCATCGCTATTACCGGTTGAAGGCGCGCTGGTTCGGGGTCGATGCATT
>DASYZD010000251.1:0-1864 GCA_035946655.1 Allostellaceae bacterium
GTGCCGAAATCGGACGGCTTCTTGCGGCGCTGGCCGTGCTGGCCGGGACCATATTCACGGCGGTTGATCGGGCTCTTGGGGCGGCCCCACAGATTGACGCCGAGACGGCGGTTGATCTTGTACTTCGATTCCTCGCGCTTGCTCATGACAGCCAGATCCGCATTAGCTTGTTATTGTCCCAATAGGGCCTGCCACCTATCGCCGTGGAGGCCGGGGCGAATCGCCCACGTTCTTGGGAAGGGTGGTGCACTATAATCAGCGAGGCGCCCAAGTCAAATCGGCCGCTCGGCGGCAGCGCCGCGTCGCTGCCCGGTGCTCCTGCCCGCCGCGCGACAGGGCCGGCGAAAGCATGGTGCGAAGCGGGGCTCGACCTCAGTGCGCTGATGCTGCCGTCGCTGCTCGCGCTCCTCCCGCACGGCGCGGCGCCTCTGGCCGGGTTTGCCGGGCTGTGCGCGGCAGGGCTCGCCCTGGTCGACCCCCCGTACGATTTTTCGGCCCTGCGCCGGCCGGCCGCAATTCTGTGCGCCCTGGCCGTATGGGGCGGGTTGTCGGCAACCTGGTCGATCGACCCGTGGCGCAGCCTCATTCTGGACCTGAGGCTCGCCGGGCTCTTTAGCGTTGCCCTCGCGCTCGCGGCAGCGTCGAGCCGGATCGCCGCACCGCGCCGCCTGGCTCTGTTCTTTGCGGCTGGGACCGCCCTCGGGATCGTGCTTGCCATCTGCGATCTGGCTGGCGCCGGCAGCCTCAGTCACTACGTCTCGATCCGCCCGTTCATGGCTTGGCGCCTCAACCAGATCGCCGCCTGGCTCGCCCTCATCCTGCTGCCGGCTTGCGCGCTCCTGGTTTGCCGCGGCCAGCGGCTCCTCGCCCTCGGCGCCGCCGCCGCGATGGTGGCCATGGTCTACGCGCTCGCCGACACCACGGCAAAGCTCGCGTTCGGCGCGAGCCTGCCGATGGCGGCCTTGGTCTACTTCCGGCGGGGCGCCGTCTGCCGCATCGCCGCAGCGCTGGCGATCTTCGCCATCCTCAGCGCGCCCGTGACCCTGCCGCGGCTGGCGCACCTGCCTTCGGTATTCGCGACCGTCGATGCGTTCAAGGGCTCCGCGGGGCACCGGCTGCTGATCTGGTCGTTTACCGGCGCGCGCATCGCCGAACGGCCGATCGCCGGTTGGGGCCTCGATTCGGCGCGGGCGATTCCCGGCGGCAAGGTCGAGATCCGCCCGGGACAGGCCGCGCTGCCGCTCCACCCCCATGACGCGGCGCTGCAAGTGTGGCTGGAGCTCGGTTTTCCGGGCGCGGGACTGTTCGCGCTCCTGGTCGGGCTGTTGTGGTTGCGGCTTGGCGAGGCGCCGTGGCCCCGGCTCTACGCGGCGGCGGCCGGCGGCAGTCTCTTCGCCGCGACCGCGATTGCGCTCTCGGCCTGGGGCATCTGGCAGGAATGGTGGCTGGGCACGCTCGCCCTCGCGCTATTTGCAACAATGGTGATGGCGCGGGAAGCGGGCGCTACTCCGCCGCCGTAGCGCGATTAGCGCGCTTGCGATCGTTGACGTCGAGGAGGCGCTTGCGCAGGCGGATCGCCTTCGCTGTCACCTCGACCAGCTCATCGTCCTCGATATAGGCGATCGCCTCTTCGAGATTCATCTGGATGGGCGGGGTCAGCCGCACCGCTTCGTCCTTCGCGGTGGTGCGGATATTGGTCAGTTGCTTGCCCTTCAGCGGGTTGACGTCGAGGTCGGTGCCCCGGCTATGGGCACCAATGATCATCCCGGCATAAACCTCCGCACCGGGCGTGATGAAGATGGGCCCGCGCTCCTCGAGGTTCCACAACGCGTAAGCGACCGCGGCGCCCTGCGCGGTCGAGATC
>DASYZD010000252.1:0-4980 GCA_035946655.1 Allostellaceae bacterium
GGACCGACCGGCGCCAGCCTCGTCGATCCGCTGTCGACCGGCATCACCTACGCCCTCATTGAGCGCGCCACCGCCGACAAGATCCCGGTCGTCTCGATGGGCTATGGCCGGGCCGACGCGAGCGACGGCGCGGTCTTCCCCTATGTCTTTACGCTGCCGAC
The DNA here is from genome assembly GCA_035946655.1 of Allostellaceae bacterium. Lineage (GTDB taxonomy): Bacteria > Pseudomonadota > Alphaproteobacteria > ATCC43930 > CGMCC-115725 > DATARH01. Next base: position 162 of record DASYZD010000252.1, read on the forward strand.
CACCTACTGGTCGCAGGCTGACGATTTCATCAAATATATCGGGCAGAAGGCGGGCGGCGTCGACAAATTGAAGGGCAAGAAGATCGGGCTCGTCTATATCGACATCGCCTATGGCAAGGAGCCGATCGCGACTCTCGAAAAACTGTCGCGGAAATACGGCTACACGTTTTTGAAATACCCGGTGTCGGCGCCCGGCATCGAGCAGTCGGCGACCTGGCTGCAGATCCGCCAGCAGCGCCCGGATTGGCTTTTCCTGTGGGGCTGGGGGGTGATGAACTCGACCGCGATCAAGGGCGCGGCCTCGGTCGGCTATCCGATGGACCATTTCATCGGGGTGTGGTGGTCGGGTTCCGAGCCCGATGTCGTGCCCGCCGGCGACGCGGCAAAGGGCTACGAGTCCGGCACCTTCCACGGCGCCGGGCAGAATTTCGGCGCGATCCAGGACATCCTCAAATACGTCTATGACAAGAACGGCGGGCACACGACGCGCAACAAGGTCGGCGAGGTGCTTTACAACCGCGGCGCCATCAACGCGCTCTATGACCTCGAGGCGATCCGCACCGCCCAGGGCAAGTTCGGCAAGAAGCCGTTGAAGGGCGACCAGGTGCAATGGGGCTATGAGCACCTCAACATCACGCCCGAGCGCATCAAGGCGTTACATGCCGACGGGCTGATGGTGCCGATCCAGCTCTCCTGCGCCGATCACGAGGGCAGCGGCAAGGCGCGGATCCAGCAGTGGGACGGCAAGAACTGGAAATTCGTCTCGGACTGGATCACCCCGGACCGCCCGATGCTGACCGCGATGTACAAGGAGTCGGCGGAAGCCTATGCCAAGGAGAAAGGCATCACCCCGCGTGACTGCTCCAAGGCGATGTGAGGCTGTTTGGGTTCCCGGCGCAGGCCGGGACCCCATTTCTCAGTTGTTGCTGGCTTGACCGATGGGTCCCGGCCTGCGCCGGGATCTAAACGGGTGGCGCGATTTGACGGTGATTTCTGCAGACCTAGCAGACGGCGCGGCGGCGACGGAAGCCCGTCCGCTGCTCGCCGTCAACAACATCGAGGTCATCTACAACCACGTCATCCTGGTCTTGAAGGGGGTCTCGCTCGCGGTGCCGGAGCGCGGCATCGTCGCACTCCTCGGCGCCAACGGGGCCGGCAAGACCACCAGTTTGAAGGCGATCTCCAACCTCCTGCGCGCCGAGCGCGGCGAGGTCACCAAGGGCTCGATCGCCTTTGCCGGCGCGCGTATCGACCGGCTCGACGCCTCCGACGTCGTCCGCCGCGGCCTCATCCAGGTCATGGAGGGACGGCACTGCTTTGAGCATTTGACGGTCGAGGAGAACCTCCTGACCGGGGCCTATACCCGCCGCGACGGGCGCGCCGCGGTCGCCACCGAGCTCGACCGGGTCTACGCCTATTTCCCAGGATTGAAGGCCCGGCGCCGCGCGCTTGCCGGCTACACCTCGGGCGGCGAGCAGCAGATGGTGGCGTTGGGCCGCGCCCTGATGGCGCGCCCGCGCCTCGTGCTCCTCGACGAGCCCTCGCTCGGCCTCGCGCCGCAGCTGGTCGAGGAAATCTTCGAGATCGTCGCCCGGCTCAACGCCGAAACCGGGGTCGGGTTTCTCGTCGCCGAGCAGAACACCAACATCGCGTTGCGCTATGCCGGCTACGGCTACATCCTCGAAAACGGCCGGGTGGTGATGGACGGCGCCGCCGCGGCGCTACGCAACAACGAGGACGTCAAGGAATTCTACCTCGGCCTCTCCGCGTCGGGCCGCAAGAGCTATCGCGACATCAAATTCTACCGTCGCCGCAAGCGCTGGCTGGCCTAGCTACGGATCGCGTCACCGCGATGTCGTGTTTGGTACCCCTTCCGTTCAATAGCAGAACGGCGAGGGACCGAGATAGGCTGCGTGCGGCGGGGTCGCCGCGCCGCCGATCAGCCCGGTCGCGCCGCCGATCGCGGCACCCAGGCCAATCGGCCCGCCGGCGATCGCGGCGATTGCCGCGCCGGTGCCGGCGCCAAGGGCTCCGGTACTCACCGCCCGACAGCCCGGCGTCATCCCGCAGCCGACAAGCGCGAGCGCGGCGACCGCAAGCACCATCGAACTGCGCACCCCCGCCATCTCTTTCCCCCGAAGTCGTGCTTCCTCGCGGGAATTAACGTTCGGCGCGTCCGATCGTTCCGCGGCGGGATGGACCTTGCTCATCGGTGTCGTGCATCCTTCGCGTCATCGGCGGCAGCGCGGTGTTCTTGGGTTTTGAGGCAGCCGCCGAAGACGACAAAGGATCCTTGCCATGACCGACAGGGCGCATCTCATCCTCCACGATATAGCGATCGGCATCGACGCTACCGGCTCGCGTCGCGAGACCGACTCGATGGGCGAGATCGAGGTGCCGGCCGACCGCTACTGGGGGGCGCAGACCGAGCGCAGCCTCGTGCATTTCGCGATCGGCGAGGATCGCATGCCAACGCGCGTCTATCACGCTTATGGCGTGATCAAAAAGGCGGCGGCACTGGTCAACGCCGCGAGCGGGCGGCTTGCCCAAGTCAAGGCCGATGCGATCGTGCGCGCCGCCGACGAAACGACAAGGGGCATGCTCGACGACCATTTCCCGCTTTATGTCTGGCAGACCGGTTCGGGCACACAAACCAACATGAACGTCAACGAGGTGCTGGCGAACCGGGCGATCCAGCTGCTCGGCGGGACGATCGGCTCTAAGGCGCCGGTCCACCCCAATGACGATGTCAACATGGGGCAGTCGTCGAACGATACGTTCCCGACCGCGATGCATATCGCCGCGGTCATGGAATTGGAGGAACGCCTGTTGCCGCATGCCGCGGCGCTCGCCACGGCAATCGAGGAGAAGGCCCAAGAATGGATGGGTGTGGTCAAGACCGGACGCACCCACCTGATGGACGCCGTGCCACTGACGGTCGGACAGGAGTGGTCGGGCTGGGCATACCAGATCCGCGACGCCCTCCGCCGCATCCGCGCCTCTGAACCGGGGCTGTTCGAACTCGCGGCCGGCGGCACCGCGGTCGGTACCGGGCTCAACGCGCCGCCCGGCTTCGGCCGCGAGATCGCCGCGAAGATCGCCGAATTGACCGGCTACCCGTTTGTCACCGCGCCCAACAAATTCGCCGCGCTCGCCGCACCCGACGCGATGGTGGCGGCGATGGCGGCGGTGCGCGGCCTCGCGGTGGCGCTCTTGAAGATCGCCAACGATAGACGCTGGCTCGCCTCGGGCCCGCGCTGCGGCCTCGGCGAACTCCTGTTGGCGGAGAACGAGCCGGGCTCCTCGATCATGCCGGGCAAGGTCAACCCGACTCAAGAAGAGGCGATGGTGATGGTCTGCATCCAGGTGATGGGCGCCGACAACGCGGTCGCTTTCGCCGCCAGCCAGGGCAATTTCGAGCTCAACACGATGCGCCCGATGATCATCAACAATTTCCTCCATTCCGCGCGCCTGCTCGGCGATTCCTGCGACAAATTGCGGGAGTTCTCGATCGCCGGAACCCGGCTGAACGAGTCGCGCATCGCCGAGATGGTCGGGCGTTCGTTGATGCTGGTGACCGCGCTCACCCCGGTCATTGGCTATGACAAGGCCGCAGCCATCGCCCAAATGGCGAGCGAGGAGGGTCTGACCTTGAAAGAGGCCGCGCTGCGCTCGGGCGCGATCGACGAACAGCGCTTCGACGAGATCGTCGACCCGAGAAAGATGGTCGGTTGCGGCGTCGGCGGCAGCTGATCGGACCGCCCCGCGGGGTTACGCGCCCGCGTCCGCCGGCTGAATCGTCGACTTGGCTCGTTCGTTTTTGGTGATGACGAGCGGCGGAAACGCGACGAACGACTGGGTCTGCGAATAGGCGTTCGCCATCATCACATCGACGCCGAGATTAGGCAGCTCTCTAAGGCCGCTGGGCCCGGGAAAGACGACGTGCATTTCCCGGATCGGGAAACACAGCGACTTCAGGGCCTGCGCCCCCTTGGGAGACACCGAATAGCAGACCGCGCCGAACGACCGCAGCAGCCGGATCGGCTGCGGCGAGAAGACCTGCTGCCGGAATGTCGCAACGCCGGTGCGCATCTGGTCCTGATCGCAGCCGACGACGCAGATGCTGACGCCGGGGAGAAAATCCATCGCGATTTGGGCATCGAAGTTCCAGCCCCACGCGATCAAATCCCAATCCGCTGGTAGCCGCGCCATGACGCTCTGCGCCGCGTCGACAAAATGCCGGTTGAAGATCGCATCGTCCTCGCAGATCGTCATGATTTGCTGCGCTTCGATCGCCCGCGTCCACAAGGCTACATGGGAGAGCGCCGCGCCGATGGCGCCGCGCGTGTAGGTCCGAAGGACGCCTTCTTCGATCACCCCGCTTTCAACCAGCGCCGGGACGTCGAGCGCCTGCCCGTCGATCGCCGAAGAGCGCGCGAGCTCGCCCAGGTGATCGTTGACGGCGAGAAACTCCTGCAGCCGATCGGGAGTCCGGTCGAGGTTGAGGACGTGGATCAGCATCTCTTGCTCGTTCAGCTCGACTCCGCGCTCAGGCGATCCATCCAAGCCAACAGCACGCCCGCCAGGGCCAAACCCAGCAGGATCACGATTTTCCATAGCACATCGGTTTTATTGATCGAACCTATGTTCATGTAGGTCTCGAGCAATTCGATCGAGGCAATCGCGATGATCGATGCCAGGATCTTGAACTTGAGCCCGGTGAAATCGAGCTTGCCCATCCAGTCGCGCCGGTTGGCCGCCACCTCGGCGGTTGACGCGAGAGCCTGGATCCCGGCTGCGATCATGATGAAAACCAAAT
>DASYZD010000253.1:0-13558 GCA_035946655.1 Allostellaceae bacterium
TTCATGCCGGGCCACCGCCTCAATTCGGGGCCGTTCGGCACAATGGGCGTCGGAATGCCGTTCGCGGTCGGCGCCAAGGCTGCGAAGCCGAATGCGCCGGTCATCTGCCTGCACGGCGACGGCTCGTTCGGGCAGAACGCGATGGAGCTCGACACCGCGGTCCGCCACAAATTGCCACTGCTCGTCGTGATCAGCCTCAACGGCGGCTGGACCGCCGACCCCGAGCGCAACAAGCCGGGCCGCGACTTGGGTTACACCCGCTACGACATCATGGCGCAGGGTTTGGGCGCCCACGGCGAATATGTCGAGAAGCCGGAGGACATAAGGCCCGCGCTGGAGCGCGCCCAGCGCAAGGTCGACGAGGGCATGGTCGCGCTCGTTAACGTCAAGACCGACTACCGCGCCCGCGCCACCACCGTCCGCTTCTCGAACTACGAGACCTGAGCCGCATCGCGACCCTCTCCCGCAAGCGGGGGAGGGTCGGGGTGGAACCAGCTCCGGCGCCGCAGCGTCGGAAATTCTTCATGTCAGAATTGGCAGGCTGAAAGTGCCGGCGAGAACCGCCGAGCCTGGTACGGCGGCACAGTTCTGCGGTGACCAGACCTGATCCCTCACGCGGTTGAATTCAATGTTCCGCCAACCACTTCTTTGCCGCGCCGTTGCCGCCCGCTGCGGCTTTCTGCATCCATCGACGGGCTTCTTGCAAGTCTTGCGCGACACCAAGGCCGCTTGCATAAAGCAGCCCGATGTTGCTCTGCGCTGGCGCGTATCCTTGGTCCGCAGCCTTGCGGAACCAACGCATCGCCTCCCCATAGTCGCGCCTCACCCCCAGGGCCTGCGCGTAGTGAGCCCCCACGTTGCTCTGTGCCATGGCGTATCCTTGGTCCGCAGCCTTGCGGAACCAACGCATCGCCTCGGCCGCATCCTCCGGGACGCCTAAGCCCCGCTCGTAAAGCATCCCGATGTTTACTTGTGCATCGGCGTAGCCCCGGTCAGCGGCCTTTCGATACCAGCTCAGCGCCTGGGAATAGTCCTGATTGACGCCCAGGCCTCGCTCGTAAAATAGTCCAATGATGCTCTGCGCACCGACGTTTCCTTGGTCCGCAGCCTTGCGGAACCAGCGCATCGCCTCGGTGTAGTCTTTACGTTCAAAAGCGGCATTACCGTTAGCAAAAACCTCGGCTGCAGAGATTTCGGCCACAGACAGCGTGGCCGGCGGGGTGTTACCGTCAAGTCGGGTGAGGGCCTTACGCGCGTCTTCGTTACCTTGATCGGCCGCCAGCGTATACCACCGCCGAGCTTGTTCGAGATTTTTGGAGACGCCGCGCCCGTTCTCGTAAAGGCGCGCCACAAGATATTGCGCAGGTGCCACGCTCACGTCTGCTGCACGACGGTACCAACTCAACGCTTGCCTGTAATCCTGCTGGACACCTGAACCCTCTTCATAAAGCAACCCAACTTGAATTTCTGCCATTGGCACATTTTGTTTTGCTGCCTTTTCAAACCAATCCATAGCATTTTGATAGTCCTGATTAACACCTAAGCCTAGCTTATACAGCTGACCCAGATTAATCTGTGCGGGCGCGTATCCTTGATCGGCTGATTTGCGATACCAGCGAGCCGCTTCGCCAAAATCTTTAGACACCCCCCGACCATTGCTGTAGAGAAAGCCAATGTGGAATTGCGCAGCAGCATTACCCTGACCTGCGGCCATTCGGTACCAATGCAACGCTTCCTCCTGGTTCTCTGAAACGCCGCGACCCAGGTCATAAAGCAATCCAATCTTGTCCTGCGCGTCTGAGTTCCCCTGATCCGCTGCAAGCCGATACCATCTCTCAGCTTCCGTGTAACTTGCTCGTTTATATTCTTCTTCACCTCGTGCCAGCGCTTCTAGGGCGGATACCTGTGACTGACGCAACGCCACGAGTTGGCTGCGGGCGAGCTCTGCAAATCGGCCTTGCGGATATTTACGCAGATATTCCTCCAAATCGGCGGCGTTGTTGCCCGCGGATATCGATTGCCAGAACACAGTTTCCCGATCAGGCAATTGTGCGCTTGGAGCGGCAATAGGCGCGGTTGTTGGCGGGCTGGGTGCGGGCGCGGTGATCGGAGGCGAGGGCACATTGGTTGCAGCCGCCGCCTTGTCCGCTGGCGGCAGCGGTTTTTGTCGATCCAATCCGAAGTACGCCGCTGACACCACGGCGATGCCGAAAACGCCAGCGGCAATGCCGCCCCCGATCAGGATGCGGCGGCGCTCCGATGGTGGACCGACCGCTGTTTCTCCCGCTGCGCGCCCCGGTTTGGCGCTGCGGCCCAAAATGCCGTCCAGCGCGGTGATCAGGCGCGTCATGCCGACATCGAAATTCTGCCCGGCATCGACCTCGACGGCGTTGCGGTAGGCGAAGTCTTTGAGGCTCTCGGGTAGCTGCGTGACCGAGGGCATTGCCGCCCCCAATACGAGGACCGGGATTAGCGGCAGCTTGCGGCCGAGCGCTGTCTCGATCTCGACCCGGACGGGGTCGGCCTCGTTGCTGAGGCGGCTCTGCGATGCGGAAGGTCCGGCCCAGTGCGGCCCGACGACCGCGATCACCGCGTCGCTTTTCCTCAGCTCTTTCTCGATATGGGTGCGAAAATCGACCCCGATCCCCACATCGTCGATGTCGCGAAAGACCGTGTCGCGGCCATAGCGCGCCACCAGCCGGTCATAGATGCGACCGGTGATAGCGATCGAATCGTCGCGCCGGTATGAGATCGTTATTCGCGGCATCGGGGCAAAAGGTTAGCGCTTCTGCTACCGTGAGGGAAAGAGGCGGCTCGCCTGCCCTTGTTTCGCAGCGCCGTCATGCCCGCGGAAGCGGGCATCCAGGAGCCGGTCCAGAACCAGCAGCTCTGGATTCCCGCTTTCGCGGGAATGACGAATATGATTGCCAAATATCGCGTGTCGATTTGCGCTCGTTTCTGTTGAGGAGCATAGCGGTAATCAGGACCAGCTACGATCTCGAGGCGGACGCGATGTTCGTCTGGTTTGGTCCCGAGGGCGTCAAGTCGGCCGAAACCGAAGAGGTGGCGCCCGGAATCATGCTCGACTTCGATGACAAGAGCGAAGTGGTTGGCGTCGAAATCCTTTACGTCAGCAAGCGCATGGCGCTGCCCAAGGCAGCCGCCGAATAATCTCACGCAAAGGCGCGGCGGATCCTGCCCCAATCCTCGATCGCGTGCTCCTGGCCGGGGACGATGCGGATCGCGACCTCGCGGTAGCCGGCGGCCGCCAGCGCGCCGATTCGCGCCGTCACCTCGGACTCGGTTGCCGTGAGCGTCGTCAGCCGTATGAGGTCGGCGGTGACGAACGGGCGTTCCTCCGGCTTGACGAACATCAGATGGCCGCGGTGGTTTGCGAGGTAGGGGGCGCCCTGCGGCCGGAAGCTGCGCGCCAGCTCGATATAGCCGGCCACCGCGTCAGCCACTGCCGGGGGGATCGCGGCCGAAGGGTAACCGGACAGGGCGGCGTCGGCGGCGCGGTGCAGCAGCATCGCCGCGCCCGGGCCGGCTTGCGCCATCGCGCGGTCGCTGTCGGCCGGCTCGCCCTCGGCGAGGATCGCTCCGCCGGTCAGCACGATCGTGTCGAGCGCGTCGGGATCGTGCCCAGCGGCCGCCCATCCCGCGCGCATCTCTTTGAGCGGACCGTCGCCGACGGCGACATCCGCACCAGTTGCGATCCAGCCGGCGCCGAGCGTTGCGGTAAGCTGCCGCGCCCGCGGGCCGGAAGCGGCGATGTAGAGACCGATCGGGTCGTTGGTATTGATCAGCCCAAGCTCGGGGTTGAGGAGCCGGATCAGCCGCTGCTTGCCCTCCAATTCGACCTCGACGGTCTCCCCGCGCAACAGCGCCGTCACGGTGCGGATATAGGCTTCCATGTCGGCGAGCCTGACGGCGCCCAGCCCCATCGCGCGGCGCCCGGTAAAGCCGGTGCCGACCCCGAAATCGATCCGCCCCGGCGCCAGCTTGTTGAGCGAGGCAAAGGCGTTGGCCGCGACCGGCGCGATCCGGTTCGACGGGATCAGGACCCCGGTGCCGAGACGGATCTTTGTCGTCTTCATCGCCGCCGCCGCCATCGCGACAAACGGGTCGGCCGACAGCATCTGCGTGTCGAAGAACCAGGCGCGGTCGAACCCCAATTCTTCGGCCCGGCGCACCACCCGCCATGAATCGGCATCGGTCGGAATGGCGATCGCAAAGCGCATGGCGGTCTCCCGATATCACGACGATTTATCGCAGAGTACACCGAGGATGCGCGAAGGACATCGATGCATCCTCGACATGCCCTCGGCGGCCTCCGCGCTGGTCCGGCATCGCGCATCCACGTCTTTCAAATTTTCCACGCGGGCGGCGATAATGGGGAAATCTTGGGGCAGTGTCTGATTTTTACCTTGCACCGATGCGGTGCGTCCTTCGATACGGGCGCCCTCGGCGGCTGGCTAGCGGAGCGTGGGCAGCAGGGAATGGTGGTTGGCGCCGTCCGCCGGCGCGAGGGGCGAGCCGCCGGGGGCCGCGAACATGAGCGGGCCGCCGGCATAGGCCTGCTCGTTGGCGGCGCCGGTTCCCGGCACATAATTGGACGGGGTGGCTGGGTTTGCCGCAGCCGAATTTGTTCCGGCCGGGGCGATATCGGCGAACGTGAACGGGGCCGCCGCGGCGGCCGCCGGCGCGGTGGTGTTGGTGATGGTGAATTTGTCGCTCGCCAGCGAGGTCGAGGCCGGGTCGGTGCGGTGCTGCTGGATGATGAAGCGGAAGACTTCGCTGCCGCTCGCCGCACCGGTATCGGTAATCCCCACCGCGACCTTCACGCTGGCAACGCCTGCGGCAAAGAACACCTCGGTGTCGTTGGTGAAGGTATAGTCCCCGTTGTTGAGGAAGCCCTGGTCATCGACGACGCTGGCATAAACCACCGCCGGCCCGCTCTTATTGGTGCGCGTGACGGTGAAAATCAGTTGCCCGGCGTTGTCGAGGACCTGCGCCGGGTTGGGCGAGATCGAATAGGGCGCCGGCGGGCTGCGGCTTTCGGTGACCAGGGTGCCGGTGCTGCCGTCCTTCGAGAGGCCGAACAAATCGCCGGTGAAACTCTGGCTCGGATCGAGATTGATGGCGAAGGTGCCGCCGTTCTCGACGACGCGCAGCACGTTACCGGCGTCGAGCGCGACGGTGCCGCTGCTGCTGAACGACATGAACGGCAGATCGAAGCTGTCGCCGGGGTGGAAATTCGCCACCGAGCCATGCAGCACCGAACCCTTTTCGATGACGACCCGGTCATTGCCGGTGCCGAGGCTGATCGCGATGCCGCCGGTCCCGGTGATGGTGCCGAAATTGACAATCCCGCCGACCGCGGTGCCGACGATCTCGACCCCGGTGCTGCCGCTGATCGCGGCTCCGGTCGCGCCGCCGCCGCCATTGGTGACGGTGCCGCCTGCCGACATCCGCACGCCGGCACCGGCGACACCGGTGATCCGGCCCTGGTTCACCACCGTCGCGGCGCCGCCGATGCCGAGAAGCGCGTTCCCCGCGGCGGTGATCCTGCCGGCGGTCTTGTTGGCGAGAGTGCCGCCGCCCGCCAGGGTCACGCTCACTCCAACTGAGCCGCTGTTGACGAGGGTGGCGGGGTCGACGATCAGCCGGCCGCCGCCGGTGATCACCCCGGCATTGGTCAAGGTGCCCAGATCGGTCAGCGTGCCGGCGAGGCTCAGCGTCCGTCCGGCGCCGATCGCGTTGTTGGTGGCGAGCACCCAGCGCGCCCCGGCAGCGACCTTGACCGTGCCGAAATTGACGAACTCCGCGGCGATCACCGAAGACACCGTGCCGGTACTCGCGGCCGACCCCAGTTCCAGCGTGTTGGTCGCGCCGGCGGTGGGGCTGCCGAGCACCGTGCCGTGGAGGTGATAACCCGGGCCGAGGATCAGGCGGTTTGCGCCGGTGCCGCCAAAGCCGATCGCGGTGCCGCCGGTGCCGGTGATCGTGCCGGAATCGGCCACGGTGCCGATCCCGAGGATCTGGACCCCGATGCCGCTGGTGATCCTGCCGCTGGTTTTGTTGTCGAGGTAGCTGCCGGCCGCCAGGGTCACCGTCGTCCCGATAGAGCCGGTGTTGGTCAAGGTGCCGAAATCGGTCAGGGTGATCCCGCCGAGCGACCCGGCGCCGGTCAGCGTCCACCGCGCCCCGGCATCGACCTTGACCGTGCCGAAATTGACGAACTCCGTGGCGATCACCGAAGACACCGTGCCGGTGCCCGCGGCCGAGCCCAGTTCCAGCGTGTTGGTTGCGCCGGCGGTGGGGCTGCCGAGCACCGTGCCGTGGAGGTGATAACCCGGGCCGAGGATGAGGCGGTTGGCACTGGTCCCGCCAAAGCTGATCGCGGTCCCGCCGGTGCCGGTGATCGTGCCGAAATCGGCCACGGTGCCGACCCCGAAGATCTGGATCCCGATGCTGCCGCTGATCGTGGCTCCGCTCGCCCCGCTCTTGCCATTGTCGAGGCTGCCGGCGCCGCGCACCAAGACGGCGACGGCGCTGCTGATGATGCTCCCGGTATTGTTCACCCGGAAGGCGCCGGCGGCGTAGTTGAAACCGAGAAATACGCCACCGATATTGCCGGACCCGCCGCCGATGATGGTGCCCGAATTCGTCACCGTCCCGGCGGTGCGCAGATCAATCCCGTCAAACCCCCCTCGCACCACTCCGGAATTGGTGACGACGCCGCCGGCGCTGAAATAGATGCCATCGTTGGCGGTCCCGCTGTTCGCGATCGTGCCGGCGTTGCCGACGCTGCCGGCTGCGCCCAGAATGTAGACCCCGCCGCCGCCGCCGGTGATCGAACCCGCACTCTTGTTGGTGACGCTGCCGCCGGCCTGCAACTGCACCGCCACGCCGGCCGCGCTGGCGATCCCGCCCTGGTTCACCACCGTGCCGCGGCCGGTGATGGCGACGCCGTGGCCGTTGGCTCCGGTGATGTTTCCGGAATTGGTCACCATACCAACGGTCCCGAGCAGGATCCCGGTTCCCCCCGAAATCGACCCTGAGTTGCTGACCGAGCCGACGGCGCCCGAAATATTGATCGCCGACTGGGTCGTGTTCAGCGTCAGAATTCTGCCCTGATTGATGACCGAGCCGCCAGCGGTCAGGTCGATCGCGTTGCCGGTGCTACCCTCGATCGTGCCGGTGCCGGCATTTGTCACCTTGGCGGTAGCGTCGCGCGTGTGGACACCCTCCGCGCCGCCGATGATCAAGCCGGAAGTGAAGACCCTCGCGCCGGCGGTGCCGCCGAGATAGGCCCCGTCACTGCCGCCGTTGAGCGTGCCAAAATTGTCGACCACGACGGTGGCTGTGCCGAACATGTGGACGCCGTCAGTGCCGCCGGTGATTGTGGCAAAGTTGGTGACGGTGCCGCCGCTGGTCTCGATCGAGACGCCGTAGCTGACCCCGCTGATCAGCCCCGCGCTCGCGCCGCTCGTTCCGTTGAAAATAATGCCGCCGGCATTTTGGAAATTGAAATCGACGCCGGTGCCGCCCGCGATGGTGCCGAAATTGTGAACTGTGCCGCCTTGAATAAAAATGACGCTGGACGCGGTGGCGGCGCCGACAATCCTACCGTAATTGGTGACCGTTCCGGTCGTATTCAGGTCAATGCCGGTCTGGCCCGCGATATACCCCTTGGCGGTCCCGCTCTGGCCGTTGGTCACACTGGTCGCGGTGTCGAGGAAGATGCCAACACTCGGGCCGGTGATCGTCCCCAGATTGTCGACCGTACCGCCCTTTACCAGGCGGAGACCAGTGCCGCCCGCGGCCGTCGCCACGATCGACCCGAAATTGACGACGGTGCCGGCGGTGTTGCCGATTTCGGCGCCGTATTGCACGCCAGAGATCACCGCGGCCGTCGCCGTGCCGGCGCCGTTGCTGAGGCTGCCGCCAAATAACGCCACCCCGGTGACCTGAAAGCCGCTCGGGCTGGTGCCCTGTATCGTGCCGAGATTGACGACGGCGCCGCTGGTATTAGAGATACTGACGCCATCGACAGTACCCGCGATCATCCCGCTGTTGGTGATCGTTCCGCCAGCGCCCAGATAGACCGCTTTACCGGCGGTTGCCGCGGTCACGAGGATCGTGCCGAAATTGCTGAGAGTACCGGCAGATCCGCTGATAATGATGGCGTAATGTACGCTGCTGATGTCGCCAGTGGCGGTATTGGTGATCGCACCGCCTGCACGGAGTGAGACGGTGTCGGAGATGCCGCCGGAATTTACGACGGTACCCGGGCCGCCGGCGATCAGCACGCCGTGGTTGTTGCCATGGATGACGCCGAGATTGGTGACGGTCCCACCGGCGCTTAGGTAAATACCGTTGCCGTTCGCACCGGTGGCGGTAGACAAAATTGTCCCGTAATTGACGACCGTACCGGCGGCGCCGCCGACGTTGATGCCGTTATTGCTCGCGGTGATCGTCGCGGTCGCGACGCTGGTGCTGCCGTTGGTGACGAGGCCGCCCGACAGCAGGTCGATGCCGAGCCCCTGGCTGCCGACGCTCTCGACGGTGCCCAGATTGGTGACCGTCCCGGCGGCGCCGACGGGGCCGAGAATTCCCGCGACGCCGGCGATCGTCGAGTTGACCTCGACCGCGCCGGTCGAGGTGATGGTCAAGGGCGAGGCGTAAGTCGGAAAACGAGTAACCGCGCCGAGCGTGACGGTCTGGGTGATCGTCTGGTTGGTGATTATCGACACGGCGATCCCCCTGTCAGCAACGCGATGCCGACACCCCGGCTGGCGATGCTCTTGACGGTTTGACGGTTGGCAACGATTCCGGCGGTTCCGCGGGCGTGGTCGAGCGCCGGGTCGCCTGGCGTGATCGCTGGATGGTTCGCCGGGATGGTGAGGGTTCGCCGCGCACTCAACGTGCCGCTAAAGGTTCTCCTCATGCGGTCTCCCCCAAGACAAATGGTACGCTCGCCGCCCGTCCGAGAAACCCTGGGATCACTGGCGGCTTTGTTTGTAAGCGGCCGGTCATGATAAATTGTCGGGTATCGGCGATGCAAGGGCCGGCACGCCCCGGAGCGGCGTTCAGCTCGGTTGCAGCGCTCAAATTCACAACAAATATGCTTAATCCGGGAAGGCCGAGACTTCCGCAAAATCGGCCGGTCATTTACGGTTTACTGGCTGATTTGGAAACCACTCTGGCGTTTGCTGTGGAGGGTGGCCAGCTGGACCCGCTCCGTGCGATCACCGGGCGGGCAGCTCGCGCCGGCTCGTCAGGATTGCGGCGGGGCACTGATCCCGAGCTGGTCGGCCAGGCGCACCAGTTGCGCTACGCCGGTCGCCTGCATCTTCCGCATCACCTGCCGGCGATGCATCTTGACGGTCATTTCACTGACCCCAAGCTCGCCGGCAATCTGCTTGTTGAGCCGCCCGGCGACGACCAGCGACATGACCTGCCGCTCGCGCGCCGTCAGCGTGTCGGATCGGGCGCGCAACTCGGCCAGTCGCATCTCGCCGGCGCGGCGGTTGCGGTCCTCCTCCAGCGCCGCTCCGACCGCGTCGAGCAGATCCTGATCGCGGAACGGCTTGGTGAGAAACTCGACGGCACCGGCCTTCATCGCGCGCACCGACATCGAAACGTCGCCATACCCGGTGATGAAGATGATCGGGAGCTGGGCGTCGGCCGCCGCGAGGTCGCGCTGCATGTCGAGACCGCTGCGCCCGGGAAAGCGGACATCGAGCACGATGCAGCCAGGCCGGTCGGCGCGCTTGCTCCGCAGGAATTCCTGGGGCGAGGCAAACAGCTCGACCGCGAATCCGACCGATTTGAAGAGGTTGTCGAGGGCGCGTCGCATTGACGCATCGTCATCGATGACGACAATTGCCGGCGGCTGCTCGGTGATCGCGTCGCGCTGTTGCATTCAACCCGATTTATTGTGCTGCCGCAGTATAGGCCCGTCCGTGGCGGGCGAACAGGGCGTTGAAGTCGCGCACCGCGGCCCGCGGGCCTTGTGGATGGGACCAGATCGCGCCGATGACGGCGAGGAAATCGGCGCCGGCCTCAATCAGCGGCGCGCAATTCTCCTGGGTGATCCCGCCGATTGCGCAGCATGGTACCACCGTCGTCTCCGACCAGTCGCGCAGCACCTCCGGGCTGGCACGGTGCTTTGCCGCTTTGGTCGTGCTCGGAAAGAACGCGCCGAACGCGACATAGTCGGCGCCGGCGTCCGCGGCGGCGATCGCGCGGTCCCGGCTGGCGCCGCAGGTGACCCCGACGATGCGATCGGTTCCCAAAAGCCGGCGCGCCTCGGCATACGGCGCGTCCTCCTCGCCGACATGCACCCCGTCGCAGTCGAGTTCGGCGGCAAGATCGGGGCGGTCGTTCATGATGAAGGCGACGCCCTTCTCCTGGGCGATCGGCTGCAAGACGCGCGCGGCGCGGCGCACCGTCGCATCGTCGACCTCCTTCAGGCGCAGCTGCAGGCAGGCGACATCGCCCCCGGCGAGCGCCTCCTCGAGGTCCCGGGCGAAACGGTCGAGGTCAAGCGTCGGCGGTGTGATCAGGTAGAGCCGCGTCGTCGCCGGCGTGTCATCGGTCCGAATGGTCAATCCTTTCCGTGATCGGAGGTCAGCATTCCTCAGGCCTTGACGGTGGAGGCGCGGTGGATCTCGTCGATCGATTGGGCGAGGGCCGCCTCGAATTCAGCATCGCTCATCGAGACGCGGAGGTCCTGGACAAGCGCGCGCGAGAAGCTCGCGATCATGCCGTGATTGGCGGCGAGCCGCTGGCAGGCGTCGGCGCGGGTATAGCCGCCGGAGAGGGCGACGACCCGGGCGACACGCGGATGATCGGCCAGCGGCTTGTAGAGGTCGGCATTTTCGGGCAGGGTCAGCTTGAACATGACTTGGCGACCGGCCGGCAGCGCGTCGGTCAGCTTTTTCAGTTCGTCGAAGAGGATCGCCTCGGCGGCCTTCTTGTCCGGGCTTTTGATCGAGACCTCGGGTTCGAGGATCGGCATCAGCCCGCATCGGGCGATGCGTTCTCCGACCTCGAACTGCTGCGCGGCGATCGCGGCGATCCCCTCTTTTGACGCGAGATTGATCACCGAGCGCATCTTGGTGCCGTAGACGCCGGCCTTGACCGCGCGCTCGCACAGCTGTTCGAGTTGCGGCATCGGACGCATCAGCTGAACACCGTCTTTCTCGGGCTCGAGCCCGCGGTCGACTTTGACAAACGGCACGACCTGCCGCTCTTCCCAGAGATAGGCCGCGGCCGGCTTGCCGCGGATTTCGCCATCCATCGTGCCTTCGAACAGGATCGTGCCGATGACCTTGTCGCCGCGAAAGGCCGGGGCGGTCATGATGCGCACCCGCATCTGGTGGATCAGCCGGAACATCTCGGCCTCGCCCTCATAGGCGGTGTCCGGAATGCCGTAGAGGCGCAGCGCTCCCGGCGACGACCCGCCGCTCTGGTCGAGGGCGGCGATAAAGCCGCCCTTCTTGGACATTTGGGCGATCATCTGGTCATTGGCCATCATCATCACTCCCGAGTGAAAGCCGTGCGTTCGGCGCCATATTAGCGAAATTGGCGAGCCGGGCGAGGCCCCAACTCTATCAAACCGGCGGGAGCGAGGCGAGGATATCGGCGCAGAGTCGGCGCAGGATTTCGGGCGCGGCGAAGAATTGGGCCTCGAGGTCAAGTGCGGGGACCGGCCTCGCCGTCAACAATCGCACGCCCGTTTGCCCGGCGATGTCGGCCAGGCGCTCGGCGACATCGGCGCGGCCGGTGAAAATGACGCCCTCGATACGAGTGCGGATCGCCGCCTGGGCGGCGCCGGCATCCTCCCCGCAATCGAGCAGCGATGTCGATTGCGCCGCCGGCACAGCCGCGCGGGCCGCCGCGACGAGCGCGCCGAACCAGCCAGGTCCAGCAGAAATTCCTGCGTCGGGCGCGCTGAGGAGGGTGACCGACCGCGCGGCCTCGGCCGCCGCCTTCAGCGCCGCGACCGCATGCGCCAGCGAGTGGACGACGATGACAGGAGCTTCTGCCGTCAGTGCATCGCGCCGAAATAAGCGGCGACCTCGACCATCCGGTTGGAAAAACCCCATTCGTTGTCGTACCAGGACAGCACCCGCACGAACTTCTTGTCGAGCACCTGGGTCTGGGTCACGTCGAAGGTTGAGCTGTGCGGGTCGTGGTTGAAATCCACCGATACCGTCGGCGCCTTGTTGATGCCGAGGATGCCTTTGAGGCGGTTCGACCTGGCCGCCTCCTCCATCAGCGAGTTGACTTCGGCCGCCTCGACCTCGCGCGAGGCATCGAAGGTCAAATCGATCAGCGAAACATTGGCGGTCGGGACCCGGATCGCGGTGCCGTCGAGCTTGCCCTTGAGGGCCGGCATGACGAGGCCGATCGCGCGCGCGGCGCCGGTCGAAGTCGGGATCATCGACAATGCGGCGGCCCGGGCGCGGCGCAGATCGCCGTGCAGCGTGTCCTGGAGGCTCTGGTCGCCGGTATAAGCGTGGATCGTCGTCATGAAGCCGCGCTCGATGCCCACCCCCTGGTGCAGCACGTAAGCCACTGGCGCCAGGCAGTTGGTCGTGCACGAGCCGTTCGAGATGACCCGGTGCTCGGGCTTCAATTCCTCATGGTTGACGCCGAGGACGACGGTAAAATCGGCGCCGTCGGCCGGAGCCGAGACGATAACCCGCTTGGCGCCGGCTTCGAGGTGCTTCGCCGCGGCCTCGCGCTTGGTAAAGATGCCGGTGCATTCCAAGGCGACATCGACCCCCAATTCCTTCCACGGCAATTTCGCCGGGTCGCGTTCGGCGGTGACCCGGATCTTGCCCTGGCCGGCGTCCATCCAGTTCTCGCCGGTTGTGACGTCGCCGCCAAAGCGGCCGTGCACGCTGTCATAGCGCAACAAATGCGCGTTGGTTTCCACCGGCCCCAGATCGTTGATCCCGACGATTTCGAGCTCCCGGCTGGCGTGCTCCAAGGCGGCACGCATCACCAACCGGCCGATCCGGCCAAACCCGTTGATCGCAACCCTGATCGCCATGGCCAACCCTCCGAGCGAAGCCGCCGCATAGCTTAGAACAGATTGCGCTGGCACGGGAAGCCGGCCGGCGATCGCGACGGACGAATTTCCGCTGCGACCCTCTGCGGACCTTCGTGTCGAGCGAGCCCAATGTTCGTGAGTGCCGCGAATGAGACTTCAACCGAGACGAGGTTCGGACTTCTTAGTCGAGCTTTCATCGCTCGCTTCATCGGTACTCCCCGGTATAGGATTGCCTAACGGGGGAAAATACCCGGCCGGCTGGACGCCGGACCAAGCGGATCAATGTCCAGTTGAGCGACCGCATCGAAGGGGTAGCCAAGTGAGACGGCGGGATTTCATAGCGATCGCGGGGTGTGGTCTTGCCACACGGCCCCTCTCCGGTGTCGCGCAAGAATCCCCGAAAAGGCCGCGCATCGCGATCGCGATCCCCACGGGAGATGCCGACCAGATCGTCCGGGAGGACGGCCTAGGGTTTTGGCCCGGCTT
>DASYZD010000254.1:0-30540 GCA_035946655.1 Allostellaceae bacterium
TGCGGCCCTGCTGGGAGCAGATCGGTGCCAACTACCTGATTTTCCGTACGCATTGGAGCGGCATGCCGGTCGGCCATGCGCTCTCGAGCATGCGCCTCATCAGCGATGAGCTGCTACCGGAACTGCACCGGATAAAGCCGACGCCGGGCGGCTGACCACGCTGCCTCTCACCCCGGCCCTCTCCCCGCTCGCGGGGAGAGGGAGGGACCCGCGCAGCGGGAGGGTGAGGGGCATTGCGGGTAAGGGCGACGCGGTAGACTCGCACGGGCCGTGCAATGTTCTTCAGGGCCTGCTCGCCGAGATCGTCGAAGGCGAGGTCGAGGCGGCCGGCGGCGTCTTCCTGGACGCGGACGGAGACGCAGATCCCGCCGGGGTCGGCCAGGGCTTCGAGGCGGGCGGCGACGTTGACCCCGTCGCCGAAGATGTCGCCGTCTTCGACGACGATGTCACCGACATTGATGCCGATGCGGAATTGGATGCGCTGGGCGGGCGGGTCGCAAGCGGTCCGCTCCGCGATGGCGCGCTGCCACTCGGTGGCGCAGCGCAGCGCGTCGACGACGCTGGCAAATTCGACGAGGAGGCCGTCGCCGGTCGTCTTGACGATGCGGCCCCTATGCTCGGCGATCCGGGGGTCGATCAGCTCCGTTCGGAGCGACCTTAGCCGCCCAAGAGTGCCCTCTTCGTCCGCGCCAACGAGACGCGAATAGCCGGCGACATCGGCCGCCAGGATCGCCGCGAGCCGGCGTTCGGTGCGCTTGCGCTCGGTTGCCATCACACGAAAGCTTAGTCTCAACCGCGATTTTTACGAAGCGCTCCGACCCCTCGCCCACCAATGCGTTCCTCGCGCCGGCGGGGACCCATCGTTCAGCCGACCGCCAAGCCGATCGATGGGTCCCGGCCTGCGCCGGGAACTACCTTTAGTGGAGGCGGCGGAATGGTTGCTCGTGTGGCGCTGGGGCGGGCCAAGGTCACGCGAAGGCGGCGAAGATTTCTTCGACCGCTTTCAATTGGTTGCCGGTCGCCGAGGAGGGGACGAGGATCGGCGTCGTGATCCCGGCTTCGCGCCATTGGGCGACCCCGTCGCGCACTTTGGCGGCGGGGCCGAAGAGCGTGGCGTCGGCGATCCAGCGGTCGCTCATCAGCGAGGAAATATCGTTCTGCCGGCCCTCGCCGAGGGCGCTCTCGATCGCCTCCATCTCCTCGGTGTAGCCGGCTTCCTTCCAGTAATTGCGGTAGTTGGGCAGCATCGTGTAGCGGGTGAGGGTGCGGCGGTTGACGGCCTTCGCCGCCTCGATGTCGTCGCAGATGCAGGTCGGGATCATGTTGGCGACGAGGAAAGCCGGGTCGGCGCGCTTTGCCGCCGGGAGGGCCGCGAGCGATCGGCCCATATGCGAGCGGCTGGCATTGGCGAAAATGAGGCCGTCGGCGATCTCGCCGGCAAGCCTCACCATGCGCTGGCGCAGCGCCGCCAGGATGATCGGCGGCAAGGCGCCCAACCCCTCATAGGCGCGGAACTTGGCGACAAAGTCGCGGATGTCGCCGAGCGGCGGGCCGACGCTCACCCCCATGCGGATGTGGCTCGGACCGTGGGCGACGCCGATGCCAAAGCGGAACCGCCCGCCCGAAACCTCATGGATATAGGCGGCGGCGTGGGCGAAATCCTCGACCGTGCGCGCGTAGATCGGGGCGATCGCGGTGCCGAATTGGATCGTCTCGGTGGCGAGCGCGAGCGCGGTCGACTGCGCCATGTTGCCGAAGATGCTGGGGACGTAGAGACCGGAAAACCCGCGCCGCTCGGCTTCGCGCGCGACCTCGAGGGTGAGGCGCCTGCGTCCCGGCACGGCAACCAGGCTCAACGCGGGCAGGCTGTCAGGCATCGGCTGGAATCCCCTGATGGCAAAAACATCGGCCGAAAATCGGGGCCAATGGCAGCGACCGCCACCCCGGTTCCCGCCCGCCGCCGGAGCCTATCATCCCAGCGTCCGGCAAAACACCCGCAGGGGTCCGGCGCGCCAGCCTCGTCACGGCCCCGGCAGGTGCAGCCAGAGATATGGCGTCGGTTGCTCGACGCGCGGATAGGCCTCTCGCATCGCGGCATCGACCGCCGGGGTGCGCCGCTCGCTGCCGCCAACCGTGTCGTCTGTGGTGATCATGAAGGCAAAGCCGCCCGAGCGGATCATGCCGACCAGCGGCCTCTCGTCCCAGCGACCGAGCGTCGCCAGTTCGGTGACGATCGCGGGCTCGAAGACCAGCGGCTTCCCGGCCCGCATCAGAAGCGCCATCTCCTCGGATGCGACCGGCTTCGTGGCGGCGGCGATGCGGCCGAGGAGCGCGGTCATCGGCCCCTGCTGGGCCTCAAGTACCCCGTCCTCGATATCGCGCTGCGGTAGGATCAGTACGCCCAGGAGCATGAGAGCGAGGATCGGCCCCGTCGCGGCCACCGAAGCGCGCCATTCGGCGCCGATGAGGTCGCACAGCATGACACCGATGAGGACGCAGCCGACGCAGTCCCAATCGAGGAAAAAGTTGCTGTTGGCCCCGGACTTGCCGGCGGTGAGCAGCATGACGCTCGCGAGGGTGAAGTGAACCAGCACGATGGCCCGCGCCGCCGTCGCCCGGTCGGCATCGCCCAAGCCGGCGACAAAACGGGCGATGGCGGGCCGCCAACGTTCGCCCGGGCGCTGCTCGACGGGGGCTAAGAGGACCGCGCCGGCCGCGATCGGCATCAGCGCCATGAACGGGAAGTTCGCCCGCTGTTCCGACAGGAACAGCAGCCAGGCATGGCGCAGCGAGTAGCGGTTGATGTTGTAGCCCACGATGTTGAGGAGAAACCCGCCATCGGTCAGCCACTGCATGACACCGAGCGCAGCGAGGCCCGCCAGCCCCGCGATCGCCGCCGCGCCGAGGGCGCCGCGCGGGTTGCGCGTGACGGCGATCAGGAAGACGGCGACGCCGGCCGGCAACTCTGTCTGCTTGGTATAGACCGAGGCGAGGCAGAAGAGGAGCGCGACCGTCGTACCCAGGAACCGGCCATTGGCCCAGGCGCCGACGAGGAGGCCCAACATGCTGAGCGCGATTGCCGCCGTGTCGACGCGCATCAAGAGGCTCCAGTCGTGCACCGTATAGAGCCGTAGCGTCAGGAGTCCGGCAGCAATTGCGATCGCCCACTCGGCCCTCTCGATCGGCCGGCCGCCGCCGCGGGCCGAGATCCGCACGAGCGCGGCGACCGACAGCGCGGTCAGCACCGCGCCAAGCGCCGACACCAAGCGGCCGGCGGCGAGGAAGTTGGGCTCGACCGACAACGCCGCTCGGGCGAGGAGGTAATAGAGTGGCGGATAATGAAAGACGATGAACGGCAGGTCCTGCGCGGTGCCGTACATGTGCCGGCCCGGGATCAGCGCGGCCTGCTGCCAGACGATCCCCTCGCCGTATTCCAGTTCGAACGGGAAGTGGATCGACGCGGCGAAATCGCCGAAGACGCCGACCGCCCGCACCGCGAGCACAGCCGATAGCGCGCCCAACAGCCCCAGACATATCCGGCGCCTGGTCGTCGATACCGGGCCTCCCGTCCACGCGGACAGCATCGCTCCCAACCGGTTCAGCGCCGCGGCCGGGCGCGCACGAGCATCTGCTTGCCCATCGGCTTTATCGGCGCGGCGAGCCAGGCGCGGATCAGGAACGGCGTCACCGGCAGGCGGCTCTTAACCGAAAGCGGCATGAAACGCGGCTCGACCCGGAACACCTCATAGCCGTTGGCGGTGAGGTAGTCGGGCAGGCTGACATGCGAATAGACGGTCTTGTGATCGAAATCGTCGAAATATTCGCGATAAGCGTAGCGGTAGTTCGGCTGGAGGATGGTCAGCGTGCCCCTCGCCGACAGCTTGGGCCGCAAGGCCTCGAGGGCCACCCTGAACTCATCCTGAGTCAGGTGTTCGAAGAGATTGCTGGCGAAGGCGAAATCGACCGCGCCGTCATCGAGGAAATCGAGATCGGTGACGCTGCCGACCTGATGCTCGATGCCGGGCGCCAGATGAGCCGGAAACCCCGCCCACGAATCGATCGCGATGCGACGGCGAGCGACCACCGAGTTGATGAAATTGCAGTAGCCGACGCCGAGATCCAGCACGCAATCCTCGGGCCCCACCATGGCGCTGAAACAGTAGCGCCACAGGCTCTGCCACAAGACGTCGCGGCGGGCATCGGCGACGAGGCGAGAGCTGTGGTAGTCGACCCCGGTCACCGGGCGACGGCCTTCCAGTTCCAGACGATGCCGAGCACCATGCGCAGCCCCACCTTGAGCGCGCGCCCATTGTTGACATTGCCGCCCTTGCTGAGGCCGACGCGCGGGTGGAAGGTGATCGGGCATTCAACGATGTCGCAGCCGCGAGCGAGCGCGACATCGAGGAAATGGGCGTTGAATTCGAGGTTTACGGACGGGTCGAGATGCGCCATCAGGGGCGCGAGCGCGGAACGGCGGCACAGCTTATAGGTCGTGCCGACATCGGTGATGGTGCCGCGGCCGAGATGCTTTGCCTCCAGCAACTTTCCGACAAAGAGGTTGCCGTAATACATGAACGTGCTGAGTTGGGTGACCCGGGCGCGCAGGCGTTCGACCGTGCGGGTGCCGCTGACGATGTCGGCGTGCGGCGCATAGGCGAGGAACTTGTCGATGTCAGCGGCGCGGAACGTCCGGTCGCCCTCGCACACGACGATCAATTCGCTATTGCGGGCGATCGCCTCCTCAAAGCAACGGTAGAGACAGCGGCCAAACCCCTGCTGCGGCTCATCGACCGCGGTCGCCCCGGCCGCGCGGGCGCGCTCCATCGTCGCGTCCTTACTGTTGTTGCTGACGACGATCACTTCCTCGACCAGCGGGTGCGAGCGGAAATCGCGGACCGCATCGCCGATGCTCGCTTCATCGTCGTAGGCGGTGAGCGCCACGACCACATGCGGGTCGGCGAGCGGGTCGTGCCGGACCTCCTGGCGCGGTGAGCGCTTGCGCCCGAAAAAGACGAAGAGGTCGAGGAGCGCGAGGGCGAGGCCGAGCACGAGCGGCATGCCGCTGTACCAGACAATCCATTCGTTGAACGCGAGAAACCGTTCGCCGCCGCCCAGAAGATCGCGCGGGATCGCCAGCAGCACGCCGAAGAGATACATCGCGACGCCGAGGCACGCCAGCAGCATGCCGTACATCAACAGCGGCACGCGACGATCGGTAACCTGTGTGGTCACTGATCTGACCGGGGGTCCGCCGAGGATTGGCTGGCGTAGTGCAAATCGTTGATCACGGATGACATTCGCTTGGGTGAGGCGAGCCCCGGGCCGCATAGGCGACGGAGGCCGCGCTCGATGCTACCCCGCTTGTCGCGGGTCTGTCATTGGTGGAGCGGCAAGGAGGGTCGCGGGCCGGGCGGCGAAGGGCCGAGTTCCAGCATCGCGACGAGGCTCATCGCGGGCAGGCTCCGGGCTTGCACCCGTGCGGAGCGTGAGGAACCGCGCGTCGAACCGCCGAGACCGCAGCGCGGGGCCGTGATCGGGGCTCAGTGCGGCGCCAGGCTCGGGGCGGCGTGGTGCGCGCCGATCGGGCGCCTGATCCACAGCCACACCAGAGCGCTCGCGGCGAGGACGCTCACGCTGACGGTCACCAGGACAGCCAGGAATATCGTTAGCAATTGTTCGGCGAGCACCTCGAGGGCAAGGATGCTCAAGTTACCGATAAGGCCAACGATCAGGGGGGGTGTCGTTAACCAGTCCATACGATCAATCATCGGCTGGTTGTATTAAGAATTGGTTCCCTATCGGTAGGCGATGGGAGCGGTGCGGCTTCGCGCCGGCGACGCGGCAACCTCTGTATAACGGCGTGCGCACGAATCGGTTCCCTTGACCGCAGCCAACGTAAGTCGGCAATCTTCGATCAGCTGAAGAGCGCTGGGTGGTGCGGCTGGTGATGCCGGAGCGTTTGTGGAGAGGAATTTGTGATGCCCGAACCGAGCTGGTCCTTGCGCGGTGAGTACATGGAAAGCTGCGATTGCGACTATCTGTGCCCGTGCATCTACACCAATCCGCAAGCGCCGGCGACGAACGACCATTGCATAGCGGTGATGGTGTTCCGGATCGACGAAGGCCGCTCCGGGACGGTGCGCCTCGACGGCCTGAAATTCGCGCTGGTGATCCGCTCAGGCAAGGTGATGGCCGACGGCAACTGGATCTTCGCGGCGGTCGTCGACGCGGCGGCCGATGTGGCGCAGCGCGAGGCGCTCGCCGCGATCGCGGGCGGCGAGGCCGGCGGCCCGCCGGGAGCGATCCGGCAAAACCTGGTCAGCGATTTCCGCGGTATCGCCTATAAGCCGATCGAATTCGCGATGGCCGGGCTGACGCGCCGCGTCGCGATCCCGGAGGTCTTGTCGTTCGAGATCGACGGCGTCCTCTCGCGCAACCGCGGCGGCGACCCCTACTACATCGACAATACCGGGCATCCCGCGAGCCGCCGGCTTGCGCTCGCGCGGGCCAAGGAAATTCACGTCCACGCCTTCGGAGTCGACCTCGATCTGACCGGCCGCGGCAATAACGGCCATTTCGCACCCTTCGCCTGGGCCGCCTGAGCGATCGGAAGACCCGCGCAGTGCTGAAGGTCGCGGTTATCGGCGGCGGGCTTGGCGGGCTCAGCGCCGCCGTGGCGCTCTACCAGGCCGGGTTCGCGGTCGAGGTTTACGAGCAGGCGCCGGAATTGACCCAGATCGGCGGCGGCATCAACATGGGTCCCAACGCCGCGCGCGTGCTGCGCCGGCTCGGCCTCGGGCCCGGGCTCGACCGCGAGGGCGTCCGCCCGCTCATTACCCACCAGCGCCGCTGGGAGGACGGGCGCACCTTGCAGAAAGCGGCGCTCAACCCGCTCTGTGAGGAGCTCTATGGCGCGCCGCATATCACCATTCACCGCGCCGATCTGTTGGCGGTGATTGCCGCGGGCGTCCCCTCGGAGCGCATTCATCTCGGCCACCGGCTGGCCGGCCTCGCCGACCAGGGCGAGCGGATCGAGGCATGGTTCGACAACGGCGCGCGGATTGCGTGCGATGTGCTGGTCGGCGCCGACGGCATCCACTCGGCGGTGCGGGCCGCACTTTTCGGCGAGGAAGAGCCGCGCTTTGCCGGCTGCATCGCCTATCGGGGGCTCGTGCCGGTCGAGCGCATCGAGGGTCTCGGGCTCGAACTCGGCAGCCAGTCCTGGGTCGGCCCGGGCGGCCATTTCGTGCACTATTTCGTGTCGCGTGGGCGGCTGTTGAACTTTGTCGGCTGGACCGAGCACGACACCTGGAACCGCGAGGACTGGACCGACCGCGCCACGATCGACCGCGCGCTCGCCGCGTTCGCGGGCTGGCACAGCCAGATCGGCCGCATCATCGCCGCCGCCGACACCTGCTTTATCTGGGCCTTGTTCGACCGCGACCCGCTGAGGTGCTGGTCGGTCGGGCGCGCGACATTGCTCGGCGATGCCTGCCACCCGATGTACCCGTTCATGGGCCAGGGCGCCGCGCAGGCGATCGAGGACGGCGCCGCGCTCGCCGCCTGCCTCCTCGCCGCCGGTGAAGGGGATCCGGCCGCGGCGCTCAAACGCTATGAACAGCTGCGCCTGCCGCGCGTCACCCGGCTCCAGCAGCTTTCGCGTGCCAACAAGACCCGCTTTCACCTGCCGGATGGCCCGGCGCAACAGGCGCGCGACGCCGAATGGGCCCGCTCTGGCGACCGCTCGCCCGATGCGCTGCGCTGGCTCTACGCCCACGACCCCGGCGTTCTCGAACCGGCGCCGGTGTGAGCGCGGTGGGACGCGGTAGCGGCGCGTCTACCTGGCTTTCTTTTCGTGCTCCATGGCCGCCCGCAGGATCGCGTTGATCCGGGTCTGATAGCGCGGGTAGCGCCGGAAATGATCGAGCACATCGCGGTCGAGCCGGATGCTGATCTGCTCCTTCGTCTTGGGCATGACGAGCGTCGCCGAAGCGAACCACTCCGCATCGAGTTCCGGTGCAACATCCGGGTCATCCCGGATCTGCGCAGCGATTTCTTCGTCGGTTATCGCGTCGAATGCGGTCCAATCAGGTCTCCGCTTCGTTACGGCGCTTCTGAATTTCTGCTTCAAAGCGTCTTTTTTCACGGGCATTTGCCTTTCTCGCCGAGATCATCCGGCGGATTTCCCCGCGCCACGTGAAGACAACGACCGAAGCGCGACCTGCAATTTCTCCGATGGCCACGATCCGGCTTTCACCGTAATCGCGCCGATCGTCAAGTCTCTCGTAAACGTTACCATCCCAAATCCGCGATGCCGTCGTAAAGTCGAGGTGGTGATCGTGGATATTGAGCAACTCTTTCTTCGGGTCCCATTCGAAATCGTCCATATGTTGTTCTTTCCGAATTTGATAAGCATATAGGCGATCTCTAGACAAATAATTGACTTCTGAGTAGTAGCTCAATTTGGCAATTTATTGGGTTCAGGTGGGTAAGAAGTCGTCGGTATTACGGAGATGGATCGCTGGATTTCGTGGGTCGCTGGATTTCGTGGGTCGCCGGATTTCGTGGGTCGCCGGATTTCGTGGGTTGCTAGGGTTCCCTGGGTTGCTAGGGTTTCGTGGGTGCGAGGGTTTCGTGGGTGCGAGGGTCTAGTCGATCGCTAGCATCTGCATATTGTATATACGATCCTGATGTCAAGGGAAACGGATGCCGGCTCTGGCCAGACTCTCTGCCGATCGCTATCGTCCACACCGCCCTTTGACGAGGCACGCTTGTGACCCTGCACACCGCCGATCTGGTTGCCCGCGGCCTTGTCGCGCCGGAGCGGCTCGATGAATTGCGCCGGGTTGCCGAGCAGTTCGCGGTCGCGGTGACCGAGGGGATGGCGAGGCTGATCGACCCCGCCGACCCGGCCGACCCGATCGCGGCGCAATTTGTGCCGAGCGCCGCCGAACTCGACACGACGCGGGACGACCAGCCCGACCCGATCGGCGACGAACGCTGGTCGCCCCTGCCCGGCCTCGTTCACCGCTACCCCGACCGCGTGCTCCTGAAGCCGATCCTCACGTGCCCGGTCTATTGCCGTTTTTGCTTCCGCCGCGAGCAGGTCGGCAAGGGCCGGGGCGTGCTCCCGCCGGCGGCGCTCGACCGGGCCTTCGGGTATATCGCCGCGCATCCCGAGATCTGGGAGGTCATCGTCAGCGGCGGCGATCCGTTCCTGTTGTCGCCGCGCCGCATCGCCGCGATCGTCGGCCGGCTCGAGGCGATCCCGCACCTCGCCGTCATCCGCTTTCATACCCGCGTACCGGTCGCCGAGCCGCGGCGGGCCGGCGCTGCACTCATCGCCGCGCTGGCGGCGCAGAAGGCGCTCTACGTCGTCATTCATGTAAACCACCCGCGCGAATTGACCCTGGCCATGCGCGAGGCGGTCGGGCGCCTCGTCCGCGCCGGAATTCCGGTCCTGTCGCAGAGCGTCCTCTTACGCGGCGTCAACGACGACGCAGCGGTCCTCGAATCGCTGTTGCGCGGACTCGTCGCGCTGCGGGTCAAGCCCTATTACCTGCATCATCCCGATCTCGCGCGCGGCACCGGGCATTTCCGGCTCGGGATCGAGGAAGGACAGCGTCTCGTCGGCGCGCTGCGCGGCCGCGTCTCGGGGCTGTGCCAGCCTACTTACGTCCTCGACATCCCGGGCGGCTTCGGCAAGGTCCCGTTAACGCCGAGCGCAGCCGAGCCGGGTGAGCGGCCGGGGTCGTGGGTTGTCGAGGACCCAGCCGGCCGCACGCACCCCTATCCCCCACCGGCCGCAACCGCCGCCGAGGGCTGAGCAGGGCGCCATGCTCGCGGCGGCCGACCCGACAATCAGCCCGACGATGAGCCCGGCTGGGAGTGTGGCTGGGAGTGCGACTGGGAGCCCGACGATGATTATCGTCGGCGGCGATGCGCTTGCGCTCGGCACCGCGCGCGAGATCTGCCAACTCCCCGGCCATCGCGTCGTCGTGCTGTGGGCCGCCGAAGCGGAGTTCGCCGCCGCGGTCGAGGCGGTCGGCGCGGTCTTCGTCGCCGGCCGGCCGGAGAGCAGCGCCGGGCTCGCCGCGGCCGGGGTCGAGCAGGCGGTGTCGATCCTGGCGCTGTCGGGCGACGACCAGCTCAACCTGCAGGCGGCGCTCCGCGCACGCGACGCCAATCCGCGCATTCGCATCGTGCTGCGCCAGTTCAACCGCACGCTCGCCGCCAAGATCGAGCAGAACCTGCCGGATTGCTCGGTCCTGTCCCTGGCCTGGCATTCGGCGGCGACCTACGCGGCGGCGGCGCTCGACCCCTCATGCCTGCGCGGGCTGCAGTTTCCCGAGGACGACGGCCCGCTGACCGAATTTGCCGCGCGGCTTGCCGATCGCGAAGCGGTTGCCGGACACACCGTCGCCCGAGCCGAGGCGGCGCTCGGCGCGCGCATCGTCGCGATCGATGGCGAGATCGATATCGCCAGCGAGGCAACGATCGCACCGGGAGCGCGCCTCATCGTGTTTGCCGCGGTCGACCGGATGCTCCCCTCGACCCCCCGTCGGCCGACGCCGCCGCGCCGGCCGGCATGGCCTGCCCACCTCTATCGCGCGCTGCACGGCCTCCAGCGGCGGGCGCGTCGGACCGACCCCTATGTCGCCGGGTTCGCGCTGATGACGCTGGCGATCTTCGCCGCGGCCACCTGGCATTTCCGCACCTCCCTCGCCAGCGATTGGCTGACTGCGGCCTATTTCGTCTTGAGCACGATGACGACGACCGGGTATGGCGACATCACGCCCAACCACAACAATCCCGCGGACATCGCCGCCGCGATGGTGCTGATGCTGTTGGGCACCGTCTTTACCGGGATTTTCATCGCCTTTGTCGCCTCGCGCCTGACCCGCGCGCAATGGGTGCGGATGCAGGGTCTGCGCCCGATCCATCGGCGCGGTCACATTATCGTGTGCGGCTGTGGCAGCATCGGGACCGGGGTCATCGACCTCTTGCTCCGTTTCGACAAGCCGATCGTGGTCGTCGAAAAGACCCCCGATACCGCCCTCGTCGAGCGCGCGCGCGACCAGGGTTTCGATCTCCTGACCGGGGACGCCAGCCGCGACGACACGCTCGATCTGTGCAACCTCGCCGGCGCGCACAGCCTCATTGCGCTGACCAATGTCGATATCCTCAACCTCGAAATCGCCCTGGGGGCACGCGCCCGCAACCCCTCGATGCCGATCGTCTTACGCATTGCCGAAGCCAACCTCGCCGCCTCGATCGCCCGGCATTTCCAGTTCGACACGACCTTTTCGGTGGCCGCATTGGCGGGGCCGGTTTTCGCCGGGCTCGCGCGGTTTCCCGGGGCGCGCGGCCGGATCGCCTTCGCCGGACGGGAATTCGCCATCGCCGAATTCATCCTCGGCCCGACGGTCGGGAGCGAATTGCTGCGCCTGGCGATCCCCCTCGCCGTGGCCGAAGACGGCGGCGAATTCACGCTGAGCCGCGATTTCGCCGGGATGCCGCCGGGCACCAGAGCCTTGGTCCTGGTGCCGCTCGCCCCGTTCCGCGACGGCAACCAGAACATCGCCGCGATCGCCGAGCGGGTTTATGGCGGCGGTTTTTAGAGCCGTCCGGTGGGGTGATGCAGGCCGAGCGCGTCTCTAAACCGCGAGCTCGCACCAGATCGGGGTGTGATCGGAGGCCCGCTCCTTGCCGCGCGGGGCCTTGTCGATGTCGCAGGCGACGACCCGATCGGCGGCATAGGGCGACAACAGGAGGTGGTCGATCCGCAGCCCCTCGTCGCGGTTCCAGCGGCCGGCCTGATAATCCCAGAAAGTATAGCGGTGCGACTCCAAGTGAAAGGCGCGGTAGGCATCCAAATAGCCGAGATGAAGGAGGGCACGGAAGCGCGAGCGCGCCTCGATGCGGCACAAGGCGTCATCCTGCCAGGCGACCGGATCGTAAACATCGGCGTCGGCCGGGCAGACGTTGTAATCCCCGGCGAGGACGAGCGGGATCTCGCGGTGCAGCAGCTCCCCCGCGTGGCCGATCAGCTCGTCCATCCAGCCAAGCTTGTAGGTGAATTTGTCGCCCAGCCGGTCGGGACCGACCGGGTTGCCGTTGGGCAGATAGATCGAGGCGACACGGACTTCGCTGCCGTCAGACCCGCCGAAGGAGGCTTCGATATAGCGCGCCTGGTCATCCGCGCTGCCGGGGAGGCCGCGGACGAGGTCGCGCGCCGGTTCGCGCGAGATAAGGGCGACCCCGTTATAGGCGCGCTGTCCGAGCGTCTCGACCTGGTAGCCGAGGGCGGCCAATTCGAGCCGGGGAAACTCGTCGGCGAGGCATTTGGTTTCCTGCAGGCACAGGACATCGGGCTTGGCGGCTTCGAGAAACGCCAAGAGGTGCGGCAGCCGCACCTTGACCGAGTTGACGTTCCAGCTGGCAATCTTCATCGGCGCCTCACGCTGTCGAAACACCCTGGCCAAACACCCCGGCCGCATCAACCCCAGATTACGCCGCGGCGGCGTGCTGGCTCTTGCGCTTCCGCGGCGTGCCGGCCGTGCCAGTGGCTGCGAAGCTCGGCAGGTCCTGAAAGCCTTCGTCTTCCGCTCGGCCAATTCCATAGTGGGCAGTCAGTCCGCTGCACCGGCCGCCAGGCGCAGGGCGGGTCAGCGGGGATCGAATTTCGTTGCCGTGCACCTCGCCCAGACCGAAAATTGTGCCCAAAGCTCCGAAATTCGGAGAACGTTAGTAGGGGCTAGCCTCAACATTGGGAAGGCCTACCATGGATTCTTTTCTGCCCAATCGCGAGGGCAAGCTCAATTCGGTCAACACTGACGATTCACAAACTAACCATGCGTCCGTCGAGAAAGTCATCGCCGGGGCTGCGACTCGAAACCCCGACACGGGATCGGCACCTGCCACCACGAGTGTTGCCGCCATCCTGAACAGTGGCAGCCTGTCGAGCGCCCATGGCGCGCGCCCCAAATCCTCGATCGGCGCCGCCGATGCGCACGGGGTGCCGACCACCGGCCGTGGCGACGAGGGTGCGACAAGCAGCCCCGCCACGGCCTCGGCTCTGGACCGACTCGACGCATCGGCCGGCATTCCTTTCTTCGGCGATCCCGGCCTCACAAGCCTCACGGATATCTCGGTTGCCGATACCCTTGGCAGCAACGGCAGCAGATTTGGAAGCGCGGAATCGGGTAATGCCGCCACAAGCGCCGCGGCATCGGATAGTTCGGCCGCGCCGGTAGCATCGAGCGCCAACGTCGTCGATAGCGCGTTCACCCAGCTCGGCCCGTCTCCGATCGAGGGCATCCTGCAGAGCGTCGACGCGCCGCCGAACGGAACCCTGGCCGGCGCGGTCCAGGCCATCGTGACCGATCCAGCCGCGGTCAACACGATATGGCTCGGTGGGGTGGACGGAGGGATTTGGGTCACGCATGACGGCGGCGCGACCTGGACGCCGCTGACCGACAAGCAAGCCTCATTGTCGATCGCCAGCCTCAGCCTCGACCCGACCGATGCGACGAACAATACGTTGATCGCCGGGATCGGCCTGACCTCGAATGGCACGGTCGGCTCGTTCGCCACAAACGAGAGCTTTTTTCTCGGCGATGGCGGCCAGCGCACCGGCATCCTTTACTCGACCGATGGCGGCTCCACCTGGTCGACCCCGGCCGGCGACGCGACCCTGGCGGGGCAGAGCGTCGTCGGCGTGATCGCGCGCGGCAGCACGCTGCTCGCCGCCACATTCGAGCCGTGGTCGTACAATTCCGGATCGTCGGAGCAGAACACCGGCGGGCTTTATATCAGCACCAATACCGGCGCGACCTTTACCCAGGTCGGCACGTCGACCGGCCTCGGAGCCGGCCCGGTCACCTCGCTGGTCGGCACCCCCGACAGCACCAGTACGCTCTACGCCGCGGTGACGCAGCAGACCGACCACTCGAAAACGGCAGTCTATGTCAGCA
Organism: Allostellaceae bacterium; assembly: GCA_035946655.1. GTDB lineage: Bacteria > Pseudomonadota > Alphaproteobacteria > ATCC43930 > CGMCC-115725 > DATARH01. The sequence goes on from DASYZD010000254.1 coordinate 13,977, forward strand.
CCGATACCGGCCAAACCTGGACCCAGATATTCGGCTCGGCCCAGACCGGACTGATCAGCAGCGGCGGCGACCAGATGATTGCGCGGGTCGCGACCGCGGCCGGCGGCCAGATCGCGGTCGGCCTGGTCGATGCCAAAACCGGGGTTTTGGACGGCCTTTTTCTTTCGACAAACTCCGGCAGCACATGGACCTCGCTGACCGTGCCCTCGATCAATGCCGGCGGACAGGGCGTCATCAACTTTGCGATCGCGATCGATCCGACCCACTCAGGCGTCGTCTATGTCAGCGGCGACCGGATCAGCGGTTCGCCCTTCACCGTCACCGCCTATCGCGTCACTACCGGCGGCGCCGTCTCGCTGACGGACAGCGGCAATACCGGGAACGCCACGACGGTGCACGCCGATTCGCGGGTCATCACCTTCGACGCCAACGGACGCTTGATATTCGGAACCGATGGCGGCATCTACGCGCGGACCAGTCCCACCACCACAACTGGCGATTGGTCCGGGCTAAACGGCAGCAATCTGGCACTGCTCCAGCCCTACGATATCTCGTTCGACGGCAACAGCGACCGCCTGGCAGTGGCCGCTCAGGACAACGGCGCCGCGTTCGAGAGCACGGCCGGCGGCCAGCAGTTCTCGCCGCTGCAGGGCGGCGACGGCATCAATGCGCAGGTCAACGACCAGACCGCCGGCAGCGACAGCGCCATTTACACCTCATCTCAATTTCTCGGTGGCCTGAGCCGCTACGTCGTCGACTCAAATGGCAGCCCGTTCGGCCCCACCCCGAACCTGTCAGTCGTCTTCACCGGTACGGACGCTTCGTACAATCCCGGTTTTTCGAGCCCCTTCGTGCTCAACAAGATCGACCCCAGCCGCATCGCGATCGGCGCCCAGAACGTCTATGTGACGCAGGATACGCTGAGCAACATCAATACCAGCCAGTCGAACGACACGCTGGCTCTGACCGATGTCGGCAGCCTCGGCGGCAGTGCCGGCGGGTTCGACGTGTACAATCTGGCCTACGGTGCCGCCGACAACACCGGCGCCCTGCTGGCCAGCGGCTTCGACCCCCATACGCTATGGGTCAGCACCGCGGCGACCCCGGGCCCAGGGACGCTGAGCGCAGTTACCGCCTATGGGGGGATACAGCCGACCGGGCTCGCGTTCGATCTGCGCACCGAGCACCGCTTCTTCGCCGCCGACAGCAACGATCTTTGGTACACCACAAACACCGGCGGTTTATTCACGAGCCTGACTTCCAACCTGACCGCCATTGACGTCTTCCGCCCGACCTCGGTCGAATTCATCGCGAACAACGGCGTCGACGCGGTGCTGGTCGGTGGGCTCAACAGCGCCGCCAACCAGCAGAGCCCGATCGCCGTTGCCGACAGTGACAGCTCCGGCAACCTGAGCGGCTGGCGGCAGTTCGGCACCGGCCTGCCCAATACCCTTGTCGGCCGCATGAACTACGACGAGAAGAGCGACACGCTGGCGGTCGGGATGTTCGGGCGCGGCGGCTGGGTGCTCTACGACGTCACCAGCAACTTCAGTTCGGCGACCGTGCTGCAGTTCGGCTTGGCCAACAACAACTCCACTCCCGATGCCTCGCTGCTCACCGGCAGTCGCGCGCTGCAGAAATACGGCACCGGCACGCTGACGATCTCCGGCACCGCGACCTATACCGGCGGCAGCACAATCAATGCCGGTACTCTGCAGCTCAACAGTGGTGCCAGCATTGGCGGCACGATCACCTTCAATGGCGCCACCGGTAATCTCGGGCTTGGCAACGACTTGGGCTTCAGCAACACGCTTGCGGGCATGGATGTCGGGTCCGGCGGTGCCAAGACTAATTTTGTCGACATCGAGGGTCACACGGTCACGATCAGCGGGATCACCGGCGAGGGGACCACCAGCGGGTCGATCACCCTTTCCGACGGCACCGTACTGAACCTGACAAACCTCAGTTCCACCACCTGGTTTGCCAACACGACGGGCGACGGCGGTGGCACCGACATTTATGTCAGCGACACCGCCTGCTACTGCCGCGGCACGATGATCCTGATGGAAGATGGCGAGATGCCGATCGAGGATCTGGCGATCGGCGATCGTGTCGTGACGCTGTCGGGGGAGGCGAAGCCGATCAAGTGGATTGGGCGGCGCGCATACGCGGGATATTTCATCGCCGGCAATACCGCGGTGCTGCCGATCCGGATTGCCGAGGGCGCGCTCGCCGACGCGGTGCCGCGGCGCGAGTTGTGGGTGTCGCCCGAGCATGCGCTCTATTTCGATGGGGCGCTGGTGCCGGCCGGCCATCTGGTCAACGGCGAGAGCATCGTTCAGGCGGAAGCGGTCGAGGAGGTCGAATATTTCCACATCGAGCTCGCCGAGCATGATGTGATCTTTGCCGAGGGTGCGCCGGCCGAGACGTATATCGACGACGATAATCGGGGGGTGTTCCACAACGCCGCCGAGTTCCGTCGTCGCTACCCCGATGCGCCGGTTCGCGAGGCGGCAGCCTACTGCGCGCCGCGGCTGGAGGAGGGCTTTGCCTTGGAGGCGCTGCGCCGGCGGCTCCTGGGCCGGGCGCGGCGGCTCGGCGAGGGCGGCAAGGCGGCGCCGACGAACGAGCTGCGCGGCTATCTCGATCGGGTGGACAATTCCCGCATCGAAGGGTGGGCGTTTGATCCAGCCGCGCCCGACACCGCGGTCGCGCTCGTCGTTCTCGACAACGGCGCCGAGATCGGCCGGGTCGTCGCCGACCGCTATCGGCTGGATTTGGAGGCGGACCGGATCGGCGACGGGCGCCATGGGTTCGAGATGGTGGTGCCGGGCGGCCTCGCCGCCGGGGTGCGGCACGAGATCGAGGTGCGCCGCGAGGCGGATTGGAGCCCGTTGCACCATTCTCCGCAGGTGCTCGGGTTGGCGCCATTGCCAGCCGCGGCGGCGTCGCCGCTCGGCGCTTTGCGCGGGCAGCTCGACGGCTGCGACCGGCGGCTGATTTGGGGCTGGGCGCAGGACAGCGCCGATCCGGGGCGGCGTGTCGGGCTCCGCGTCAAGCTCAACGGCGAGGTCATCGGCCGGGTGCTCGCCAACCGGTTTCGCGCCGATCTGGAAGGCGACGGGATTGGCGACGGCCGCCATGGGTTCGAGCTGCGGTTGGAGCTGGGGTTGGAGCTACCGGGCCCGAGCCGCCTGTCGCCGCTGGAGCCCCACGAGATCCGGGTTGAGCGCGAGGCCGACGGCGTCGAGCTGCCGGGGTCGCCCTTGACCCTACCCGCCGCGCACGGGTTTAACGCGGGCATCGCAGACCATCTCGCAACCCTCCTCGCCAGCACCGCCGAGGGGGCGGCCGAGGACCGCGCCCTGGCCTTTCTGACGCACCAGACCGACCGGCTCCTCGCGCGGCGCGCCGAGCGTCACGGCGGGGCGGCCGAGCGCGAGGCGCATCGCCTGTTCCGCCGCCGCTGGGGCCGGCCGGAGGCGAGCGGCTCGCGCCCGCACGAGGCGCCGCGGTTGCGCGCGCTCGTGGTCAACGCGACCGTGCCCGGCGCGGCGCAGGACGGCGGGTCGGTGGCGCTCCTGTCGCACGCCCGCGCCTTATCCGCACTCGGCTACGAGGTCAGCCTCGCCGCCGCCGACGAGATGGGCCATGAAGCGGCCCTGGCGCGCCTCGCCGCGGCGGAGGCGATCGCGACCTGCGGCGGTCCGCATTATTCCTGTGTCGAAGACGTGCTGTGCCGACAGGCCGGGACCTTCGATCTGGTGTATCTGCACCGGGCGGCAATCGCGGACCGCTATCTGCCGCTGGCGCGCCGCTATTGTCCCAAGGCCCGCATCCTCTACAGCGTCGGCGACCTGCATCATCTTCGCGCCGCCCGCCAGGCACAGGTCGAGCGCCGGCCCGAGCTGATGGCCCACAGCCGGTACCTCGCCCACATCGAGACCGGGGCCGCCCGGCGCGCCGACATCGTCATCACCCATTCGCCGGTCGAGGCGGAACTGCTGCGCCGCGCGGTCGGGTTCGGCAAGGTGCAAATCGTGCCGTTCGCAGTTGCCCCGCGCCCCACCGCAAGGCCCGTTGCCGAACGCCACGGCATGGCGATCCTCGGCAGCTTCGACCATGCGCCCAACCCCGATGCCGTTCACTACCTTGCCCGCGACATCCTGCCCCGCGTGTGGGCCGCCGATCCGACGATCACCTGCAAGATCGTCGGCCACGGCTGGCACGCCGGCCGGCTGCCGGGGCTCGATCCGCGGATCGCGATGATCGGCGCGGTCGAGGATCTCGACGATGTTTTCGGAACCGTCCGGCTGACCGTCGCGCCGTTGCGCTTTGGCGCCGGGATCAAGAGCAAGGTCATCGACAGCTTCGCCGCCGGCCTGCCGTGCGTGATGACCAGGGTCGCCGCCGAGGGCCTCGCCCTGACGGGCTCGCTGCCGCAATTGGTCAGTGACGACCCCGCGGGGTTGGCCGAGCGGATCGTGCGCCTCCACGCCGATGCGCGCGCCAACGACGAGGCCAGCCTCGACGGCGCCCGACTGGCCGCCCAGCAATTCTCCGCCGAGCGCGTCGTCGACCGGTTGCGGGAGATCCTGAGCCCCTTTGGTTCGGCCGCCGATAACCCATCGAGAGATACCCCGACGAGGGTTTCGATCGCGTGACCGGGGGTTCCTCTCAGACCGGATCAGGCGATTGAGAACGAGTTGCCACAGCCGCAGGACGAGGCGGCGTTCGGGTTCTTGATTTGGAACGAGGCGCCCATCAGATCCTCGACGAAATCGATTTCGGCGCCGTTCAGAAGGTCGAGCGAAGTGTCATCGACGACGACGGCGACCCCGTCGCGCTCGAATTGGCGATCGTCTGGGTTCTTGTGGTCATCGAAGCTCAACCCGTACTGAAACCCGGAGCAGCCGCCACCCGAGACGGCGATCCGCAGAAAGGCGCCCTCGGCCGCCTCCTGCGCTTTCAAGACGGCGATGCGGCGCGCCGCGTTCTCGCTCACGGTGATCGTGCGCTCGCCAATCGTGCCCGGGGTGTCCGTCATCGCTCCGACGCTCCTTGATGCTGCGGTTTTGCGGCGCCGCAGGTTCCTCATCAGGTTCTATTTAGGCCTCCGGGCGGTCTTGTCAAATCGCCCGCGGCAGGTCTGAATGGCGGCATGAGCGTTGGCGATACGATCGCACCCCCGACCGTCGCCTTTCCCGACGGGGATTATGTCTCCCCGGGGCTGGCGCGCATTCGCCTCGACGACAGCTTTCCCAACATGGTCGTCGGCGACAAGGCGAGCGCGACGTGGCCGTACCTGCGGCGCGAGATCCCACACAACTGGTATGTCGATCGGCGCCAGCCGACGGTCGGGTTCGTCAACCGCGACGAAGCCCATATCCTCTACAATTCGGCCCTGCGCTGCCCCGGGCGGCAGCTCGAAATCGGCTGCTGGCTCGGCTGGTCGGCCTGTCATCTGGCGGCGGCGGGAGCGGAGCTCGACGTCATCGACCCGCTGCTCGCCGAGCCCGACATTTACGGCAGCGTTCTGGCATCGCTCAGCCACGCCAGCCTCGCCGAGCGCGTCCGCTTGCTGCCCGGCATCAGCCCCGCCAAGGTGTTCGATCTGGCCGGGCTCGAGCGGCGGCGCTGGTCCTTGATCTTTGTCGACGGCGGCCATGACCGGCCGGCCCCCTTGCGCGACGCCAAGGCCGCCGCGCTCGTTGCCGCGGACGACGCCTTGATCCTGTTCCACGATTTGGCGTCCCCCGAGGTCGCCGAGGGCCTCGATTTCCTGCGCGTCAGCGGCTGGAACACGATCGTCTACCAGACGATGCAGATCATGGGGGCGGCGTGGCGCGGTGGAATCGAGCCGGTCAGACATATTCCCGACCCCAGCGTCGCCTGGCGCCTGCCCGAGCACCTGCGGACCTATATCGTATCGGGTCCGGTCTAGGAGGAAGGATGCCGCACGCCCTTGCCGGCGGTCTCGCCCGGGCGCCAGACGTCGAAGCGGACGACAGGCTGAGATCGCTCCAGGCGCTCGAGCAGAAGGTGCTGTGGCTGTCGACCTGGATGATCCACAACGCCAATCACCTGCGGCCCTCGCGCGACGGCCTCAAGGTTGGCGGTCACCAGGCATCGAGCGCGTCGGTCGCGACCTTGATGACCGCGCTCTATCTCGATGTCATGCGGCCGCAGGACCGGGTCGCGGTCAAGCCGCACGCCGCCCCGGTTTTCCACGCCCTGCAATATCTGTTGGGACAGCAGACCCGCGACAAGCTCGAGCGGTTCCGCGCCTATGGCGGGGCGCAGGCCTACCCCTCGCGCAGCAAGGATGGCGACATCGTCGATTTCTCGACGGGGTCGGTCGGGCTTGGCGTCGGGGTGACGCTGTTTGCCGCGCTGGTGCAGGATTATTTGCGGCTGCACCGTCTGACCCCGGACAACACGCTTCCCGGACGGATGATCGCGCTGGCGGGCGACGCCGAACTCGACGAGGGCAACATCTTCGAGGCGCTGCTGGAAGGCTGGAAGCACGATGTGCGCAATCTCTGGTGGGTGGTCGACTATAACCGCCAGAGCCTCGACGCGGTCGTCTCCGACCGGCTGTTCGGGCGGATCGACGCGTTGTTCGAGATGTTCGGCTGGCGCGTCGTCACCCTCAAATACGGGCGCCTGTTGCAGGCCGCCTTCGCCCGCCCCGACGGCGAAGAGCTGCGCGAATGGATCGATTCCTGCCCCAATTCGCTCTATTCGGCGCTCGTCTACAAGGGCGGCGAGGGCTGGCGCGAGCATCTCGGCCGCGACCTCAACCGCTATCCCGGGATTCGCGCCATCCTCGACGAGCACGACGATTCAGGGCTGGCGCGGCTGATGACCAACCTCGCCGGCCACGACATGGGGTCGGTCTTGGAAGCCTTCCACGGCGTCACCGACGACCGGCCGACCTGCTTTATCGCCTATACGATCAAGGGTTATGGGCTGCCGTTTGCCGGCCACAAGGACAACCACGCCGGGCTGATGAACCCGCAGCAGATGGCCCTGTTCCAGGAGAGCATGGCGGTGGCCGAGGGCGAGGAATGGGAGCCGTTTGCCGGTCTCGACCTGCCCCCCGCCGAGCTTGCCGAGTTCCTCGCCCATGTACCGCTCGCCCGCGCCGTTGGTGGAAGCGGTGGGGGGTACCGGCACGACGCCGCGGCGATCGAGGTTCCGGCCGCCTTGCCGGTGCCGCGCGGCCGGCGATTGTCGACCCAGGACGCCTTTGGCCGCATCCTCGGCACGCTTGCATCAAGCGACAGCGCGCTCGCCGCCCATATCGTCACCACGTCGCCCGATGTGACGGTGTCGACCAATCTCGGCGCCTGGGTCAACCGGCGCGGCATTTTCGACCGCGCCGAGCGCGTCGACACCTTTCGCGAGGAGCGCGTCGTGTCGGCCCAGCGCTGGGCGATGGGGCCAGAGGGTCAGCACATCGAACTCGGCATCGCCGAGCACAATCTGTTCCTGACGCTGGCCGCGCTCGGGCTGGCGGGGCCGCTGTTCGGGGCGCGCCTTCTGCCGATCGGCACGCTCTATGACCCGTTCATCAAGCGCGGGCTCGACGCCCTCAACTACGCGCTCTACCAGGACGCCCGCTTCATCCTGGTGGCGACCCCGTCGGGAGTGACGCTGGCGCCCGAGGGCGGCGCCCACCAATCGGTCGTCGAGCCGCTGATTGGCCTGGCGCAGCCGGGGCTTATCGGCTTCGAGCCGGCCTATGCCGACGAGCTGGCGATCCTGTTGCGCTGGGCCTTGGCGGAAATCCAGGAGGCGGACGGCGAATCGGTCTATTTCCGGCTGTCGACGCGCCCCATTGAGCAGCCCGAGCGCGCGATCGACGCGGCGCTCGCCGAACGGATCATCGCCGGCGCCTATTGGCTGCGCGAACCGGCCGCCGACGCCGAACTGGCGATCGCTTATTGCGGCGCGGTCGCGCCCGATGCGCTCGCCGCCTACGAAGCGATCTCTGAGGATTTGCCGGGCGCCGGGCTGTTGGCGGTTACCTCGCCCGGCCGGCTGCATCGCGACTGGCGGGGGGCGCTGGCGGACGGCAAGCCCGGCATCGCCGGCCGGCTGCTGGCGCGGCTGTGCCCCGGCGCGGCGCTGGTCACGGTCAGCGACAGCCATCCGGCGACCTTGTCCTGGCTCGGCGGCGTCGCGCAGAATTTCACCGTGCCGCTCGGGGTCGACCATTTCGGTCAATCCGGCGACATCCCGGATCTCTACCGGGTATACGGGATCGACAGCGACGCGATCATCGACGCCGCGGCGCGGGCCTGTCTGCGCCACCGGCTGCGCCGCCCCGGATAGCGGCCACGGCTATCGCGGGCCACTGCGCATCGAGGCGGGATGGCCGGGCAGCTTGAAGCGTTTTCCCGTGTCGGTGACCTTGTCGCCGCTGACCTTCAGCACCGACAGATCCGCATCGATGAAGTTGCCGACATAGAGGGTGCTGCCATCGGCGCTGAACGCCGCGCCCTCGGGCAATTTGCCGACCGTGACGGCGCCGGTCTTCGTCACCTTCTTGCCGGCGATCTTGAGGACGCTGACCTCGCCGCCCTGATGATAGAACCAGCTGTCCCTGGCCTGGTTCGATCCCTGCGCATCGATGGTGACAGCGATATTGCCCTTGGGGCTGATCGCGAGCCCCTCGGGCGAGTCGCCGACCGTGACGTGATCGATGACCCGGACCGGGTTGGCCTCGAGATCGATGACGCTCGCCGTCTTCAAATTGCCGTCCGAGCCGCCGCCATTGCCGTTGTCCACGGTCAGCGCCAGCTTGCCGTTCGGGGTGATCGCGACGTTGTAGGGAAAGATGCCGGTCGGCAGGTCGCGCTTGTCGTAGGTCACCTTGTCGCCGGCGATCGACAGCAGCGCGATCTTGTTGGCGTTGGGTTTGGTGGCGAGCGCCCGCTTGCCGTCGGGGGTGATCGCGACTGCGGAGACGTTGTCGGGGCCGGTGCCGACGCTGACGGTGTCGGTTACCGCGACCTCCTTGCCGTTGATCGAGAGGACCGAGATCGTGCCGTCATCGCGGTTGGTGACGAGCGCCATTGTGCCCTGCGCGTTGATCGCCAGGCCCGAGGGTCGCTTGCCGACGTGCACCGTGTCGATCAGTTTGGGCGGGCTCGCCGTCAGGTCGATGACGAACAGCCGGTCGTCGGAAACCGGGGCAAACCCGCCATCTTTCGGAGCGTTGTTGACCGAATTGGCAACGAGCGCGAGCTGGCGGTTGGGGGTGACCGCCAGATTGGTCGGCGGCCCGATGATCGAATTGTCGAGCGGGATCGTTGCCACGATCTTGAGAGCCGCCGGCTTCGACATGTCGATAATGGACAGCGTGTCGTGACCGCCTTCCTTCTGCGTCGGCTTGCCGTCGGCGATGCTGATCTTCTCGTCATTGCCGACAATCATCAGTTGTGCGCGCGCGACGCCCGATCCGAGGCCGATCACCAGCACCGCCGCAGCCACCGCCGGGCCGGCGAAGCGCAATCCGGGCATGTCCCCCTCCGTTTGTTTTCCGGCGCCGTTCCAGCGCCTCGTTGCCATGGTGACGCCAGATCGCGGCGTCGGCAAGCGCCAGCCGGACCAATTAGAACCGGTCGCAGTTGCGCGCGGCGGCGACATACGCCTCGGCGTCCGCGGGCAAGAGGAGGCGCTCGGCGACGAGGGCAGCGGCGGCGGCTTCGACCCGGGCGCAGAAGGCCTCGCGGGTACCATAGCGCTCGTTGAGCGAGGGCCGGGGGTCGCCGGCTGCTTCGCGCTCGGCGCTGGTCCCCGCAAACGGGATCAGCGAACCGTCGCGATCGGCCAGTTCGCCTGGCTGCGCGCGATAGACGTTCCAGCCGGTGTAGGTGCCGAGCGGCACCGCGATCGGCGGCAGGAGGATGCCGGCGACTTCGTTGCCGTCGCCGTCAACGGCGGAGACAAAGGTCGCGTAGGGAGCAGGGGGCGAGGCTTCGGGCGGGTCGACCCAATCAACGGGCGGCACTATCGGGTTGGCCCCCGGCGGGACGGCAAAGCCCGGGACCTCCGGCATCCGGATGCGATCGGCGGTCACCGCGGTTCCGGCGGCGAGCGAGGGAACCCGGCTCGGCGGCGGCGGGGTGCCGTCGGTCACCCATTCCTCAAGCGCGACGAACAAGGCCCGCAGCGCCGGCGTTGCGCTGTGCGGGTTGCGCGGGTTGACGCACGGGCCGGGCCGCGGATCGACCCCGGGCCGCCCGCCATGCTGGGTCCCGGCGATCAGGTAAGCGCGGGCATTGGCCGGCAGCGCAAGATCGCGCCCGATCCCGGGATCGGTGTGGATCAGCGAGGCGCCCTTCTGCCAATACTCGGTGGCGCTGTTGGTCTCGATCACCTTGGGGTCGGTGGCCGCACCACTCAACAGACCGCCGGTGCGGCCGGACACCGGATCGGCCGTCCGCGTCATGCTGAACGGGAACCAGTTTTCCGGGTAGAGCCGATCCTCGTGCTGCGTCGCGGTGCGGCCGGGCATGCCGAAACGGTGATTGGCGAAGACCTTGCCGGCGCCGGCAACATGACTGAAGACGCCGTCGAACACCCTCCGACCCGCGGCGTCGGCGTTCATCCCCAATTCGAGGAAATGACGCAGAAAACGCCCGCTCTGCGACACCCCGAAGGCGAGCGCGTGGCGGATCTCGCCCAGTTCGGGGATACCGCCCTGATAGCGCAGGGACGAGACGAGATCGCGCACGCTGGCGTAGCCGATGCCGAGCACTTTCGCGCCGGTTGCCTCGTACCACAATTCGTAGATCTTGATCGGCGCGAACTTGCGCCCGGGCACGAGCCGGATCGAGCGCTCGTCGACGAATTCCCATGTCTCGCGCGGGATTTCGGTGCGGCGATCGGTCTCACGGTCGCGCACGGTGAGGCGCGCGCGGGGCTGATCGAGCGAGGCGGCCGGGTAGGAGAGGCGCCGGACGCTGCCGTCGCCGGGCGCGCGCGTGCCAAAGTGGAACTCGTCGCGGATGCGGCCAATGACCGGCTTGCCGTTTTCCAGCGCCGGAGGGAAATCGCCGCCGAGATTGTTGTTGATGCGCGGCGCGCCGGGGTCCCAGCCCGACCACACAATCGAATAGCCGCGCCCGAGGAGAAAGCCGAGCCCGGCATCCGCCGTGGTCCGCGGGTCGTTGTTGCGCGCGGGGTCGGCGGGCACGACGTCGTCGAGCAGCGTGAAGATGCGCTTCGAGCCGCGATTGGGGACGTCGTAGACGAGGATCCCGCTGCCGCGGTCTGGGTCCTTGGGCCGCAGGATGTCGAAATCGGTGGCGTATTCGACGAGGCCCCGGGGGTTGGTCGGCGCGCGGTTGAGATCGACGATGCCGCGATTGGCCGCCGCCTTGGGGTCGAGCGCGCCGCGCGCCACACCCTTCAAGCGGACATAGGCGCCGGCCGCGCCGAACTCATGACCCTCAGCGAAATCGGCGATGTCGGTGACGGCGATATCGGTGATCGGCATGACAGCTTCCTTCGTGGAATTCGCCGTCATTGCGAGGAGCGGAGCGACGATGCAATCCCCATGAGGCGAGCCCATGCCCTCACGAGATTGCTTCGCTCTGCTCGTAATGACGGCGGTTAGGACAACGCCTTGGCCTTCTCCATGAACGCGATCTCCTCGGGGGTCGAGACCCGGCCGAGGACGGCGTTGCGGTGGGGGAAACGGCCGAAGCGCTCGATCACGTCGACGTAAGGGAGGCCGTAGCGCCCGTGGCCGCGGCGCTGCTCGGGAGCACGGTCATCGGGGAGACTTGCGGCCAGCGCTGTCGCGCGGCGCTGGTCGGCGAGGTCTTCGCTGTGGTGCAGCGGCATGTAGAAGAACTTGCGCCACACCGGCTGGAACATCTGGTCGAAGCCGCGCGCCATCGCGCGATCGGCGATCGCGCGCGCCGCCGCATCGGTGGCATAGGTGCGCGGGCTGTCGCGGAAGATGTTGCGGGGGATCTGGTCGAGCAAGAGGACGAGCGCGAGTGCGCTTTCCGGCACCGCTTCCCAGGCCGCGTGCGCCCCCGCGGCGGCGCGCTCGTAATCGGCGAGGAACAGTTCACGCAGCTGGGCGTCGTGCTCGGGGGTGCTCTTGAACCAGATCGGGCGATGGTCTTCGCGCTCCGGGTCGCCCGGCGGGCCGAACCAGAAATCGAGGAGCGTTTGCGCCCGCTCCGGCAGGGGGCCGTGCATCATGCGGCCTGTTCGATGCTGGCTTTCACCGGGATTGCCGCTTCGCCGGCAAGCGTCGTGCGGCGGACGTCGCGCACCTCGTTCCTATCGAAGCGCCGCGCCCGGTGCATTGTCTGCCGGTTGTCCCACATGACGAGGTCGCCGACCCGCCATTTGTGGCAATGGACGAACTCGCGCTGCGTCGCGTGCTCGGTCAATTCGTGGAGAAACATGCGCGCTTCGGGGACCGTCCAGCCGAGAATCGCGCCGGCGTGCGAGGCGAGAAACAAGGACCGGCGGCCGGTCACCGGATGGGTGCGGACGAGCGGCTGATGCACCGGGGTGAAGGCCGCCTTCTCCTCGTTCGTCAGGTCGGTAAACCCAATCGCGGCGCGCGAATATACGAGGGAATGCTCGCAGACCAGATCCTCGACGATCGCCTTGGTGCGCGGGTCGAGCGCATCGTAGGCGGCGCGCATATCGGCGAATTCGGTGTCGGCGCCCCAGGAGGGGATGATCCGCCCGGACAACAGCGAATACTTCGCCGGGATCGGGCGGAACGAGCTGTCCGAATGCCATAGCCGGTCGCCCAGCTTGAAGAACCAGATGCGGTCCTCGGGCGAGAGGATGTTGCCTTCCTTGTCGAGGTTGGAGAAATCGGCCATGCCCGGCCCCAGCCTTTTCTGCTGATGCCCGACGATATGCCCGGGGGTCGCGTAGTTTTCGAGCGCGCCGAACTGGCGGGTGAAGGCGAGCTGCTGGTCGTCGCTCAAGGGTTGGTCGTGGAAGACGAGGACGGCGTAGCGGTCCATCCCGGCTTCGATCGCGGCGATCTCGGCCGCGCCGAGCGGGTTGCGGCAGTCGATGCCGGCAACCTCGCCGACGAAATTCGGGGTGAGCGGGGTTATCGATATCGGCATCTCAGTCCCTCACCTACACGCCGTGTTCCCGGCGCAGCCGGGATCCAAGCTTCGATCGCCCGGAACGTTGATCGATGGATCCCGGCCTGCGCCAGGATCCAAGTCTACACCATTTCCGCCGTCACGAGGCGCGGCCGTCACCGAGCGGGTGCTTGCGCAGGAAATCGAAATCGCAGCCGCGGTCGGCCTGCAGGATTTCGCGGCGGTAGAGCCTTGCATAGCCGCGCTCGGGCATCGGCGCGAGGGCGGCCTTGCGGCGCGCCAACTCGTCGGGCGGAACCAGGAGGTCGATGCGGCGCTCCTTGACCGAGAGGCGGATCTTGTCGCCATTACGGACTTTGGCGAGTGGGCCGCCACTCGCCGAATCCGGGGTTACATGGAGGACGATCGAACCATAGGCGGTGCCGCTCATCCGCGCGTCCGAAATGCGCACCATGTCACGGACCCCGGCGCGCGCGAGCTTTGCCGGGATCGGCAGATAGCCGGCCTCCGGCATGCCCGAGGCCGACAACGGCCCGGCATTCTGCAGGACGAGGAAATCGTCGGGCGTCACGTCGAGCCCAGGATCGTCGATCCGCGCCGACAGATCCTCGAGCGAAGTGAAGACGACGGCGCGGCCTTCCTTCTCGAACAGCTTGGGGTCGGCGGCCGAGCGTTTGAAGATGGCGCCCTTCGGCGCGAGCGAGCCGAACAGGGCGACCAGCCCGCCGACCGGCTGCAGCGGCTCGGCCAAGGGCCGCACGACGTCGCGGTCGACGCGGCGGAGGGGCGGCACCGCGAGGCGCTCGCCCAGCGTCTCGCCGGCGACGGTCATGCAGTCGAGGTTGAGGAGGGGCGCGAGCTCACGCAAGACCGCACCGATCCCGCCGGCGGCGAACAGATCCTCCATGTAGTGGGGCCCGGTCGGCTTCAGATCGACCAGGACCGGGGTCGCATCGCTGATCTCGTTGAGCCGCTTCAAATCCAGTTCGATGCCGGCCCGCCCGGCGATCGCGGTCAGGTGCAGCACCGCATTGGTCGAGCCGCCGATCGCCATCAGGACACGCAGCGCGTTCTCGACCGCTTGCGGCGTCACGATGCGGTCGGGGGTGAGACGGGACTGCGCCAGATGCATCGCGGCCCGGCCGGTCGCCTCGGCGGCGCGCAGCCGGTCGGCATGGACCGCCGGGATCGCCGCGCTCCCCGGCAGGATCATGCCGAGCGCCTCGACGATCGAGGCCATCGTGCTCGCCGTCCCCATGACGCCACAGGTTCCTGCGGTCGTCGCGAGGTTGCCTTCGATCGCGTTGATCTCGGCCGAGGTCACTTCGCCGGCGCGGTATTTGGCCCAGAAACGGCGGCAATCGGTGCAGGCGCCGAGGCGTTCGCCCTGCCAGCGCGAGGTCATCATCGGCCCGGCGACCAGCCCGATCGCCGGGCGGCCGGCCGACAGCGCCCCCATCAGCTGGGCCGGCACGGTCTTGTCGCAGCCGCCCACGAGGACCACCGCATCCATCGGCTGGGCGCGGATCATCTCTTCGGTGTCCATCGCCATCAAATTGCGGAACATGAGGCTGGTCGGGGTCAGAAAAACCTCGCCCAGCGAGATCGTCGGGAAGACCAGCGGCAACCCGCCGGCGGCCAGCACCCCGCGCTTTACCGCGTCGATCAGCTCCGGGAAATGGCGGTGGCAGTTGTTGAACCCCGATCGGGTGTCGGCGATACCGATCACCGGCCGCGCCAAGAGCTCGCTCGAATAGCCCATCGAGCGGGCAAACGAGCGCCGCAGATAGAGCGCGAAATCGGGGTCGCCGTAATTGGTCAGCCCTACATTCAAGCCATGCGGGGCAGTGCCGGCCGGTTCGGTCATCGAGGTACCTTTCGGAGCGCGTAACAGCGATAACTTGCCGTCCGACCGCGCGCGGCGGCAAGTGCTGCGTTACCGCCACCGCGCCGCAACGTTCTGTCCCTCCTGGCCGCTGCAGTGATGGTTGGGAATTTCCGCGGCTTACTCGCGTTGATGGGAAGGATAGGCCGATGCGCAGGGCGCATTCGGGCTGAACAATTCGGGTGAAGTCACATGGCAAAGCCGAGGAGAGGGCGGTCAACGGCGACGATCGACGATCATGTCGGAGGGCGCATCCGCGAGCGTCGCATCATGCTGGGCCTGACCCAGCAGCAGCTCGCCGAGATGATCGGGGTTACCTATCAGCAGGCCCACAAATACGAGCGCGGCATCAACCGCGTCTCGGCCGGCCGGCTATTCGAGATTGCGCGCGTGCTTAATACGCCGATCACCTATTTCTACGACGGGTTGGGCGAGGAGGCGCCGCGCCCGGCAATGCCGCATCAGCGCATGCTCCTGGAAATCGCCCGCAACTTCGGCGAGATCCAGAACGAGAAGCACCAAGAGGCGGTCAGCCAGCTGGCCCGGGCGCTGGCCGGGCACTGAGGCGCACTGCCCTTTTGTCGTCATCCCCGGGCTCGGCCCGGGGACGGGGCCATGCCGACGACAGAATCAGGTGCGGTAGCTCGGGTCGAGCCGGTCGGCGAGCCGCAGCAGCGCCGGCCATTCGCGCTGGCCGCCGAGGCGCGGCAGGTTGCCCGAATTGGCAAACATCGCGGCCTGGCGCTCGCAGGTCTCCGGCGAGGGGAGGACCATCCGCGCGCCCGATGCGACGGCGGCCTGGATCTTCAGCTGGGATTCGGCCGAGCGCTCGAAATGGTAGGTCAGCGAGAAGGCTTCGGCGACATTGTGCCCGGTCGCCAAGAGGCCGTGATTGCGCAGGACCAGCACCGGATGGTTTCCGATGCTCTGCGCCAGCCGCTCGCGCTCGTCCATGTCGAGGGAGACCCCCTCGTAATCGTGATAGCCGAGCCGGTTGTAGAAGCGCATCGCCCATTGGCTCAATGGCAAGAGGCCCTCTTCGAGCGCACCGACGGCGATGTCGGCTTCGGTATGGGTGTGGATGACGCACTGCACGTCCGGCCGCGCGAGATAGATCGCGCCGTGAATGACGACGCCGGCGTTGATCGGCTGGTATTCCGACGGTTCGATCAAGTGGCCGTCCTCGATATCGACCTTCAAGAGGTTGGAGGCGGTGATCTCGCCGAACATGAGGCCTGACGGGTTGATCAGCATCTGGTCGGTGGTGCCCGGCACCCGCGCGGTGTTGTGGGTGAGGACGAGATCGTCCCAGCCGAAATGGGCGATCAGGCGATAGCACGCCGCGAGATCGACGCGCGCCGCCCATTCCTCGGGGCTGACATGGCCGGGCCGCGCCGCCAAGCCCGTTTCAAGCGTATCCATCCTGATGCTCCCGTTATCCTTAATTCATTGGCGGCAGCGTGGCGCAGTTCGCCCGACGGGGCAAGCGCCGGCATGTCCGCTATGCGTCCGTCGAGACGCGCCCGTTGGGCGCTCTTCAGGATGACGTAAGCTGGTGGTGGCATTAAGA